>NZ_CP054840.1:3990000-4206721 GCF_013363755.1 Comamonas antarctica | reverse complement strand
AATTTCTAAAGGTTGACATGATCGTCCTGAAGGCAACACAAGACAAGGTTCTCGCAGTCCTGCAGTCGGTGTCCGGCATCGTCGAACGCCGCCACACGCTGCCCATCCTGGCCAATGTGCTGATCCGCAAGACAGGCAACGCCCTGCAACTCACCACCAGCGATCTCGAGATCCAGATCCGCACCACCGCCGAGCTCGGCGGCGACACCGGCGACTTCACCACCACGGTGGGCGCGCGCAAGCTGATCGACATTCTCAAGACCATGCCCGGCGACCAGACCGTGGCGCTGGAAACCAGCCAGAACAAGATCGTGCTCAAGGGCGGCAAGAGCCGCTTCACGCTGCAGACCCTGCCCGCCGAGGACTTCCCGCTGGTGCAGGAAGCCGCGGCGTTCGGCCCCTCGTTCAGCGTGCCGCAGAAGGTGCTCAAGGACCTGCTGGGCCAGGTGTCGTTCGCGATGGCCGTGCAGGACATCCGCTACTACCTCAACGGTATCCTGTTCGTCGCCGAAGGCAACACGCTGAGCCTGGTGGCCACCGACGGCCACCGCCTGGCGTTCTCCAGCGCTACGCTTGACGTCGAAGTGCCCAAGCAGGAAGTGATCCTGCCGCGCAAGACCGTGCTCGAGCTGCAGCGCCTGCTGTCCGACGTGGGTGGCGACAACCAGCCGCACATCGAGATGCAGTTCGCCAACAACCAGGCCAAGTTCACGTTTGGCGGCATGGAGTTCGTGACCAAGCTGGTCGAGGGCAAGTTCCCCGACTACAACCGCGTCATCCCGAAGAACCACAGCAACAGCGTGACCCTGGGCCGCGCCCCGCTGCTGGCCAGCCTGCAGCGCACGGCCATCATGACCAGCGACAAGTTCAAGGGCGTGCGCCTCACGCTCGAGCCCGGCACGCTGCGCGTGGCGTCGAACAACGCCGAGCAGGAAGAAGCCGTGGATGAACTCGACATCGACTACGGCGGCGACACGATTGAAATCGGCTTCAACGTGACCTATCTGATCGACGCGCTGACCAACATGGGCCAGGACATGGTGAAGATCGATCTCGCCGACGGCAACAGCTCCGCGCTGCTGACCATCCCCGAGAACGAGCAGTTCAAGTATGTCGTGATGCCGATGCGCATTTGAGGCCTCGGCCCAGCGCATCGTGAGCTACCAGCGGCAAATGCATGTTATCCACAGCATTTGCCGCCTTTACTACCCCATCTGAATATTTTGGAAACTTCGTTTCCTCCGGATCGCAAGGCTTCTCCCAATGACCGCTGACACAACGCTGCCCGAACCCCAAGGCGACTCGATCGAGCCGGCCCACAAGATCGACGCCCAGCAGGCCGGCGCCAGCGAAGGCTACGGCGAAGGCGCGATCCAGATCCTCGAAGGCCTGGAAGCCGTGCGCAAGCGCCCCGGCATGTACATCGGCGACACCTCCGATGGCACGGGCCTGCATCACCTGGTCTTCGAAGTGGTGGACAACTCCATCGACGAAGCGCTGGCCGGCCACTGCGACGACATCCTGGTCACCATCCACGCCGACAACTCGCTGTCCGTCATCGACAACGGCCGCGGCATCCCGACGCGCGTGAAGATGGACGACAAGCACGAGCCCAAGCGCTCGGCCGCCGAGATCGCGCTGACCGAGCTGCATGCCGGCGGCAAGTTCAACCAGAACAGCTACAAGGTGTCGGGCGGCCTGCACGGCGTGGGCGTGTCCTGCGTCAACGCCTTGTCGTCGTGGCTCAAGCTCACGGTGCGCCGCGAAGGCCAGGCCTTCGAGATCGACTTCGCGCGCGGCTTCGTGCAGAACCGGCTGATCGAAGAGGTCAACGGCGTCGAGATCTCGCCGATGCGCGTCATCGGTCCGAGCGACAAGCGCGGCACCAAGGTCCACTTCCTGCCCGACACCGAGATCTTCACGCAGAACAACGAGTTCCACTACGAGATCCTGGCCAAGCGCCTGCGCGAGCTGTCCTTCCTGAACCACGGCGTGCGCATCCGCCTCAAGGACGAGCGCTCGGGCAAGGAGGACGACTTCTCCGGCGCCGGCGGCGTGCAGGGCTTCGTGAACTTCATCAACGCCAACAAGAAGGTGCTGCACCCCACGCCCTTCTACGCCACGGGCACGCGCCCGGCCGAGTCCTATGGCGGCATTCCCGGCACCGAGATTGGTGTCGAGGTCGCGATGCAGTGGAACGACGGCTACAGCGAGCAGGTACTGTGCTTCACCAACAACATCCCGCAACGTGACGGCGGCACCCACCTCACGGGCCTGCGCGCCGCGATGACGCGCGTCATCGGCAAGTACATCGAGCAGAACGAACTGGCCAAGAAAGCCAAGGTCGAGGTCACGGGCGACGACATGCGCGAAGGCCTGTGCTGCGTGCTCAGCGTCAAGGTGCCCGAGCCCAAGTTCTCGAGCCAGACCAAGGACAAGCTGGTGTCGAGCGAAGTGCGCGCGCCGGTCGAGGACATCGTCGCCAAGACCCTGGCCGAATTCCTCGAGGAGCGCCCCACCGACGCCAAGCTGCTGTGCGGCAAGATCATCGAAGCCGCGCGCGCGCGTGAAGCCGCGCGCAAGGCGCGTGAAATGACGCGCCGCAAGGGCGTGCTCGACGGCATGGGCCTGCCCGGCAAGCTCGCCGACTGCCAGGAAAAAGACCCGGCGCTCAGCGAAATCTACATCGTCGAGGGCGACTCCGCCGGCGGCTCCGCCAAGCAGGGCCGCGACCGCAAGTTCCAGGCCATCCTGCCGCTGCGCGGCAAGATCCTGAACGTCGAGAAGGCGCGCTACGAGAAGCTGCTCGCCAGCCAGGAAATCATCACGCTGATCACGGCGCTGGGCACCGGCATCGGCAAGGCCAGCGTCGAATCGGGCAAGAGCAGCAGCGACGATTTCGACCCGGGCAAGCTGCGCTACCACCGCATCATCATCATGACCGATGCGGACGTCGACGGCGCCCACATCCGCACCCTGCTGCTGACCTTCTTCTACCGCCAGATGCCCGAACTCGTCGAGCGCGGCCACATCTACATCGCGCAGCCACCGCTGTACAAGGTCAAGAGCGGCAAGGAAGAGCTCTACCTCAAGGACGGCCCGGCGCTCAACAGCTACCTGCTGCGCATCGCGCTGAACCACGCCAGCGTCACCACCGGCGGCGCCCAGCCGCGCACGCTCGAAGGCGAAGAGCTGGCCAAGCTGGCCTACATGCACCTGGCCGCCGAAGCCGTCATCGAACGCCTCTCGGCCTTCATGGACGCCGAAGCCCTGCGCGCGATTGCCGACGGCGTGCAGATCAAGCTCGACACGCTGGAAGAAGCCCAGGCCTGCGCTCCGATCCTCGAAGCCAAGCTGCGCGAACTCACCACGACCGGCGTCCCCGCCGAGGTCGCGGGCGAGATCGACCCGCAGTCCGACAACCCGGTGCTGCGCATCAGCCGCCACCACCACGGCAACATCAAGAGCTCGATCCTGACCCAGGACTTCGTGCGCAGCAACGACTACGCCGCCCTCTCCGCCGAAGCCCAGCACTTCAACGGCCTGCTCGCCGAAGGCGCCAAGGCCATCCGCGGCGAAGGCGACAAGGCTCGCTCCGAACGCGTCACCGACTTCCGCCAGGCCATGCAATGGCTGATCTCCGAAGCCGAACGCACCACCAGCCGCCAGCGCTACAAGGGTCTGGGTGAAATGAACCCGGCGCAGCTGTGGGAGACGACGATGGATCCCAATGTGCGTAGCCTGCTGCAGGTGGGCATCAGCGATGCGATCGAGGCGGATCGCGTGTTCACGATGCTGATGGGGGATGATGTGGAGCCGCGGAGGAATTTTATTGAGGCCAATGCGCTGAGGGCGGGGAATATTGACGTTTGATGTTTTTCGAATGTCACCCGTATTGGCTCCCGTGCCAATCGACGGAAAGCCCGGATCAATTCCGGGCTTTTTTTGTTGGGACGCCACGAATTGATGGCCGCCAGTCCGCGATTGCCACGCTGAACCCCTACCGCCTTTCTGCGGTTCTGCTAGTGCGACGCTGCAAGTAGCGAATTCGCAAAGGCGCCCGTCCCGGCGATGGTCAGCACCAGCTTTTGTGTTGCCCGGGTGGCGGCCACATAAAACAATTTGGCCTCGTCCGCCGGCTCTTCGCCATCGCGGGGCATTTGCCCAACGCCCGCAACTGCGACCACGGGAAACTCCAGTCCTTTGCTGGCGTGCATGGTCATGATTTTGATGGTGTCGGCCAATGGATCGAAGTCGCCGGATTTGTGTCGCACCCGGTGAGGCAGCCTGCGGTGCGCAAGCGCCGCGGCGCACTGGTTCATCGACTCGTGGTTTCGGCAGAGAATGGCCATATCGCCCCAGGCGTGGCCTTCCTGGTGCGCGCTGGCCAGAAGCTCTGCAATCTTGGCGGGCTCGTGGCTGTGCGTTGGCAAGCGCACGATCAATGGCTCTTGTCCTTCGCGGCCACAGCTGACGGGCTGTACCAGTGGTACGCCATCATCGTCCTGCGCGTCGGGTTGCAAGAACTCGGCAGCGACACGATTGGCGACCTGCAGGATTTGCTTGGTATTTCGGTAATTTATCTTGAGGATGGTGGTGCGGCCTGATGCCTGGATTCCCACGCTTTTGAAGCTGAAACCACGGGCCTTGCTTTTGCCGTAGATATTCTGGGCGCTGTCGTACAACACCAGCAAGCTGTTGGTCTCAGGGTCAACCATCTGGGTCACGAGCTTGAGCCATTCCGGTTGAAAGTCATGTCCTTCATCAACCATTACCGCTTGGTATTGTCCGGACGGAATTTGTTGCCGGTCCACACCGCGGATCACAAACTCCACCATTTGATCAAACATACCAGCGCCCTGGGCTGGCAAGGTTTGACCGTAAGCCACCAATTGCTGACGACACCACTTGTGGAAATTCCGAGCGTGGACGCGGTCAGATATCCCCTTGGCCGTGAGCCAAGCATTCAACTTCACAGCCAGAGGCTCGTTGTAGCAAAGTACGAGGATGGGCTTGGCTGAAGGAATTTTGGCCAGATGCTCAGCACGATAGCCAAGGATCATGGTTTTGCCGGAACCCGCAACCCCATGGATGACACGATGCCCATCGCCCAAGCTGCGTGCCAGTTGCTCCTGTTGCAGATCCATGACTCGCATGATGTCCGGGAGATCATCTGTGTCATCTGACAGCAGACTACCTTGTACTGGAACACGCACCTGAGGAAACATGATCCAGCGCACACGCTCCAATTGCGGCACGGAAATAGCTTGGCCGAATGCGTGAGGGAACATGTTCCACAACCGCTGTTGAAAAGCCTCCGCATCCGCAGACTCCAGCATCTCGTCCTTGCAGATGACGAGACGGCCATCAATCGCCTGGTCCAGTGCAGAATCCTCGAACTGCTTGCGTGTGATGTTCGTAAAAACGACGCCGCTGCCCCAGGGAAATGACAGCTTTCCTTGATGCCGCCCCTCTCCCTGTATTAATTGCGGATCGCATTCCAGCGCGTTGACGACCTGGATGGCGCAGTGCCGTGCCTGGGCCGCCGGATTGATGACGACTTTAGGCCTGTCGTCAACGTTCAGTGTCCATGCCTGTTTGGTGGCCTGCTGAATCGTATCGAGCCGCCAATCTTTGGTTTCCAGAATCAGAATACCTCGGCGCGGGTGGATCACCACAAAATCCGGATGTGTCTGTTTTGGACCGATGGGAACGTCATACCAGAGCATGTAGTCGTCATCGAGTTTTTGCTCCAGCCGCTCTGCCAGACGGCGCTCGCCTGAGGTCATCCGACCAACACAGGCTCCCATTGCAGGAATCAATACCGCCACTTTTTATCTCCTTGGAGTAGATGAGAATACTCCAAGCAACAACTGCTCAAAATTATCATCTTTACACGTTCCGCTGATAGTCGTTCAACTCAAACCGAACTCAATGTGTCAGCATCATTGACTATCGATTGCTGCAGCCGCGACTGGTCGAATAACTAGCGCCTTCAGCATCCACCGCCGCAGCAGAAATCCGCCCCCATCCGCCACCATAGCCATCAGCGTCACGCTGGCCGAGCGAATCCCGGAAATTGCCTCTTCAAAGTGCTTCTGCCGACTTGGCGAAGCGCACGTAACGCGTCTTGGCCTCAACGTTGAAGCAAGCGGCCCGCCCTGTCTCCGCAGCAGCGCGTACCAGCCGATGGTCTACATAAGGTCCGATAGCCTCGGGGCGCTGCGCCAAGCCAGCAAGGTGGAAAACCAAAGATGGATGCGCGCAAACAGGTCTTCGCGGGAGTCGCTTAACTCCTTCAGTTCGTACATGCGCCGGGCCAGGTGGGACTTACCGGCGCCGCTGGGCCGGTCGACTCCCTATTCCGCATCCAGCTGACTGCCCATGATGACCTAGTTTTTGCCTACATCTTTTCAGCGAATACTGGCTACAACTCTGTTGATAACAGGAAATACACAATAGACAAGAAAGTTATCCACAGCACAAATCCAGTGAAACCCTCTTTCAATTCAATGAGTTGAAAAGCACACCAGCAGCAACCCATGCAATGGGCATACCCTTTGCACTAGACAACGCACAAGGTCAAACGCAACGGGCAGTTCCCGCCAGCGCCGCCCTGCATGGAGAACAAGATGAAAGAACTGAACTACAAGATTGAAAAAGTCGCCGGCGGCGTGCCGGTGAAAATGTGGACCAAGGGCGTGCCCGTCGAACCCGAGGCCATGGCGCAGTTGGCCAATGCGGCGCGGCTGCCCATCGTGTTCAAGCACATCGCGGCGATGCCGGATGTGCATCTGGGCATTGGCGCCACCGTGGGCTCGGTGATTCCGACGATCAAGGCCATCATTCCGGCGGCGGTGGGCGTGGATATCGGCTGCGGCATGATGGCGGCGAAGACCACGCTGCGCGCCGAGGACCTGCCTGACAACCTGGGGCCGCTGCGTTCGGCCATCGAGGCGGCCGTGCCGCATGGCTTCACGCCGCGCCGCGGCGGGCGCGACCCGGGCAGTTGGGCGAATACGCCGCAGGCCGTGGACCAGGCCTGGGCCACGCTGGCCGATGATTTTGATGCGCTGTGCCGGCTGCATCCGCGCCTGGAGAAGACAAACAACCGCAAGCACCTGGGAACGCTGGGCACGGGCAACCATTTCATCGAGGTCTGCCTCGATGAGGTGGGCTTCGTGTGGTTCATGCTGCACTCGGGCTCGCGCGGCGTGGGCAATGCCATTGGCACGCATTTCATCGAGCTGGCCAAGAAGGATGCCGAGCGCCACCAGCGCAATCTGCCTGACAAGGACCTGGCCTATTTCGAGGAAGGCGCCGAGCATTTCGACGACTATGTGCGCGGCATCGGCTGGGCGCAGCGCTTTGCGATGAAGAACCGCGAGGTGATGATGGCCAACCTGATCGCCACCGTGCGCAAGGTCATCACGAAGCCGTTCGAGTCGCATGTCGAGGCGGTGAACTGCCACCACAACTATGTGCAGCAGGAGCGCCACTTCGGCCAGGACGTGTTCGTGACGCGCAAGGGCGCGGTCAGCGCGAAACGCGGCGAGCTGGGCATCATTCCGGGCAGCATGGGCGCGCGCAGCTATATCGTGCGCGGCCTGGGCAACCCGGAGAGTTTCGAGAGCTGCAGCCATGGCGCGGGCCGCGTGATGAGCCGTACCAAGGCCAAGCAGATGTTCACGGTGCAGGACCAGGTCAAGGCCACCGCGGGTGTCGAGTGCCGCAAGGATGCGAATGTCATCGACGAGATTCCCATGGCCTACAAGGACATCGACGCCGTCATGGCGGCGCAGCAGGATCTGGTCGAGGTGGTGCACACCCTGAAGCAGGTGGTGTGCGTGAAGGGGTGAGAAGAACATTGAAGCAGATGGTGCCGCCGATCGACAGGCTGCTATCGTCGCGGGCTCCCACGAAAGAACCGGTCACCATGCCCCACCCTTTGATGCTCCGGCTGCTAGCGATTGCCGTGCTTCTTCCCAGCACCTTGTGCGCTGCGTTCGGCACCCTGCTCGGCGTGGCGTGGGCAGCGGATGCGCTGCAGCGCGGCCAGCACCTGGGCGCCGCAATGGCGCTGATCGCGGCCATCGCGGCGGGATGGTTCGGGCTGGTCACGGCGTGGCGCCTCTACTACCAGATGCTGCGCCGGAATGTCACGCTGGACAGGCGCATTGCGTGGTGCGGATTGGCAAGTGCCGCTCTGGTCTGCATCGGCCTGATGGCGACGACCGGTGGCTCGCTGATGGTGCGCATCGCCTTCTTTGGCTGGCCGCTGCTTGCAGCCGCGTTTTTCGGCGCGTGCCTGCGCATCGCGGATCAAACCGAGCGGCTATGATTCCCTGACATCACGCCACCCCTGGTGGCCCATGATCGGCAGAGCAGCCCGGAATTTCAACGACATGTTCATGAAATGCAAAACCTGATCTGCCCTGCGCTCGATGACGATGGTTTGGCTGCGCGCGCAAGGCCAGCCGATCGCCCATCCGGCGCGCACCGCGAGCGCAGCCGAAGGCCGTCCGGCGCGCTTGCGCGTGCGGGCGCGTGGGTACCGCGGGCTTCGGTTCTTGGCTTGCTGCCGCTGGCCGGCTGCGCTTCGGCCAGTGCGCCCAGCCATGTCTTCTTTGGCGCCTACTTTCCCTCCTGGCTGCTGTTTTCCCTGCTGTGGGGCGCGTTGGCGGTGGCCGTGCGGCTGGTGATGGTGCTGACGCATTCCGGCGCATCGTGGCCGTGGCCGCTGGCGCTGTGCCTGGCCGCGGGCTTCCTGCTGGCGCTGGGTGGCTGGCGCCTCGCCATGGGAGCACTGCCCTGAAGGCCGCCGGGCGCAGCCGGCCAGCGGCCTGGCGCTATGCGGTGGTGATCGCCGTGGTGCTGCTGGCCGTGGCGGCGGGGGCGTGGCTGCTGCAGCGGCAGGCGGTGGCTTCCGACGATGCGACGCTCGATGCCGAGGTGGTTCACATTGCCTCCACCGTGGGCGGGCGCGTCGTGCGTATCGCGGTGAAGGAAAACAGCGCGGTGCGCGCCGGCGACGAACTGTTCCAGATCGATCCCGAGCCCCTGCAACTGGCTGTCGAACAGACCGAGGCCGATCTGGCGCTGGCGCGCGCCATGCTGGCCACGCAGCGGCGCGGGGTGGGCACCGAGCAGTCGGCCGCCGCGCAGGCTTCGGAGCAGACGCGGCGCGCGCAGACCAACCTGGCCCTGGCGCAGCGCACCGTGGCGCGGCTGCGGCCGCTGGCCGCCAAGGGCTATGTGCCGCAGCAGCAGCTGGACCAGGCCGAGACCGCGGAGCGCGACGCGCAGATCACGCTGCGCCAGGCGCGCGAGCAGGAGCGTGCGGCCGGCCGCGCGGTCGGCACCGACGATGGCAGCCAGGCCACGGTGCGGGCCCGCGAGGCCGCGGTGGCCCTGGCCCGGCATGCGCTGGCCGGCGCCACGGTGCGCGCGCCGCATGACGGACGGGTGACGGGGTTGTCCATCACCACGGGCGAGATCGTCGTGCCTTCGCAGTCGCTGTTCACGCTGGTGGTGTCGGGCGAATGGTCTGCGGTGGCCAATCTGCGCGAGTCGGATCTGTCCCGCATCGCGGTGGGCGACTGCGCCACGGTGTATTCGATGATCGACCGCCGGCAGGCGCTGCGCGGCACGGTCACGGGCATAGGCGCGGGGGTGCTCGATGCGGACCGCATCACGCTGCCGCGCAACCTGCCCTATGTGCAGAAGTCCATGAACTGGGTGCGCGTCGCCCAGCGTTTTCCGGTGCGCGTCGCGCTGCAGGAGCCGCCGCAATCGCTGATGCGGCTGGGCGCAAGCGCGGTGGTGCAGATCCGCCATGGCGATGCCTGCCGCTGAATCTCTGACAGCGCCGCCCGCGCCGCTTGCGGACGCCCGCGGCCTGCTGCAATTGCTGCGCCCGGCGCCGGGGCGGCTGGAGTTCGCGTTGCGCCTGGCGCTGGTCTGCACGCTCAGTGTCGGCGTGGCCGAATGGTTCCAGACGCCGGAGGTGGCTCTGACGGCCTACGTGGGCTTCTTCCTGCTGCGCGCCGACCGCACCACCAGCATCGTGCTGAGCGCAGGCATGCTGGTGCTGGCCTCGGCGCTGATCGGCCTGGTGGCACTGATGGCTAATTTCCTGATCGGCCGCCCGGCCGCGCTGCTGGCCAGCATGACGCTGATTGCCGCCGCGTTGTTCTTTCTGGCGTCGGCCAGCAAGCTGGCCCCCGTGGGCGGCATCGTGGCGTTGATCGTGACGTTTGCGCTCTCGCTGATCGCGCTGGTGCCGGTGGGCGAACTCGCGACGCGCGCCCTGCTCTATGCCTGGCTGATGGTGGCCATTCCGGCGGGCGTCTGCGTGGCCGTCAACCTGCTGGCCGCGCCGGCGCCGCGGCGCCTGGCCGAGCGTGCGCTGGCGTTGCGGCTCGAGGCCGCGGGGGCGGTGCTGCGCAGCGGCAAGGCCGCCGAACGCGCCGAGATGCAGCGCCTGCGCGCGCAGGGGCCGCAGGAAATACTGGGCTGGCTGCGGCTGGCGGCGCTGGAAAAGCGGTACCCGGCCACCGACATCGCAGCGCTCGAACATGCCTGCCACGCCACCTCGCGCGTGCTGGTGCTGGCCGAGGTGCTGGATGCGGCCCTTACCGACCCGGCGGCACGCAGCGCCATTGCCGGGACGCTGGACGATATGGCGCGGATTCTCGCGCGCGGCGGCTACCCGGTGGAGATATCCTTGCCGGACATCCCGCAGGCCGCACTGGCGCCGTCTGCCACGCAAGCCCTGGCCCGCCTGCGCCGCACGCTGGCGCATTTCGCCGATGAAGCCGAACCCGCACCGCCCGACCCCGATCCCGCGCCGGGATTTTTCGCGCACGATGCGTTCAGCAATCCGCTGCATGTGCGCTTCGCGCTCAAGGCCACGGGCGCGGCGATGTTCTGCTATCTGTTCTACAACGCGCTGGGCTGGCAGGGCATCCACACGGCCTTCATCACCTGCTTTGTCGTCGCGCTGGGCACCACGGCGGAGACCGTGCAGAAGCTCAGCCTGCGCATTGCGGGCTGCCTGGTGGGCGCCGCCTTGGGCGTGGCGGCGCTGCTGTGGGTGCTGCCGGCACTGGACGGACTCGCGGGGCTGCTGGCGCTGTGCTTCATCGTGACCCTGGGCGCCACCTGGATTGCCGTGGGCAGTTCGCGCATTGCCTATGCCGGCTTCCAGATCGCGTTTGCGTTCTATCTGTGCGTGCTGCAGGGCAACGGGCCTACCTATGACCTGGGCGTTGCCAGCGACCGCGTGATCGGCATCCTGCTGGGCAATCTGGTGGTCTACCTGGTGTTCACGCGCGTGTGGCCGGTGAGCGTGGCGCAGCGCATCGACACGGCGCTGGCGGCGCTGCTGCGGCATCTGGCGCGCGTTGCCAAGGCGCCGGAGACGGCGCTGGCCGCCGCGCAGCTGGGCAAAGCGCAGGCGGCGCAGGGCGCGATTGCCGACGACCTCGCCTTGCTGGCCTACGAGCCGCCGCAGGTGCGGCCCGGCGCGGACTGGATCGCGCAGCGCCAGCGCACGCTGCAATGCGCCAATGCACTGGTGGCGCCCTTGATGCTGCAGCCGGGCGATGCGGCGCTGGCGGCCACGCTGGACGGCTTGTCACGGCAGATCGACGCGGCCTCGCCGCCGGCGCCCACCGCCGCCACCGCCCTGCCGCCCGCGCTGGCGCGGCCCGTGTCGGCATTGGCCGAGGCCGTGCAGGAGCAAACGCATGCAGCGCGCTGAATTTCTTGCCGTCGCGGCAGTGCTGGCCATGCTTGCCGGCGGTGCCAGCGCGGCGCCCGAACTGGCGCCGCCGCGCCACGACAAGCCCTGGTACCCCGGCGCCTCCGTGCAGGATTTCACGCTGCCGCCACGGCCTGCGCTGGCCGAGTTGCCCACCACGCCCGCTATCGATCTCGCCCACCGCCATACGCTGCCGGAGTTGATCGACATCGCCCAGCGCAGCCACCCCGCCACGCGCATTGCGTGGATCGATGCGCGCAATGCCTCGACGGCGGCCGGCATTGCGCACAACAGCTGGTTGCCGCGCCTGTCGGCCACGGTGCTGGCCGGTGCGCAACATCGGCGCGGCGACATCGGCGGCCGGTTCCTGTCCGTCGAGACCGAGCGCAGCGGCCACGCTTCCATCGGCGTGCTGTCGCTGCAGTGGCTGCTGTTTGATTTCGGCGAACGCGCCGCGCTGGGCGAGGCCGCCGAGCAGGCGGCAATGGTGAGCAATATCGGCTTCACCGCCGCGCACCAGCAGATCATCGAAGCGGTGTCCCTCGCCTATTACGCCCATGGCGCGGCCCGGGCGCGCGTCGAGGTGGCGCAGCGCGCGCTGGCCAACAGCGGCCAGGTGCTTGACGCGGCGCAGGCGCGCCACGCGCAGGGCATAGGCACGGTGCTCGAAGTCGCGCAGGCACGCCAGGGCCAGGCGCAGGCCAGGCTGGCCAGCGTGCAGGCCCAGGGGCGCGAACGCGACAGCTACCACGCGCTCATTGCCGCGATGGGCATTTCTCCGCTCACGCCGCTGCAACTGGCCGAGGCGCCCGCGCCCCGGCTGAGCCTTGCCGACGAAGCACCGGTGGAGCGCATCGTGGCCGAGGCGCTGGCGCGCCGGCCCGACGTGCAGGCCGCGCATGCGGCGCTGCAGGCCAGCCACGCGGGCGCCAGGGCCGCCGAGGCGGCGCGCATGCCCAAGGTGTTTCTCGCGGCATCGGCGTCGCGCAGCGGCGGCGCCAGCGTGGCGGCGCTGCCCGGCCTGAGCCAGGACGGGCCCACGCTGAACCTTGCGGGCAGCGGTTCGGGCGCGGGGGTGTTCGTCGGCGTCACCGTGCCGTTGTTCGACGGTGACACGCGGGCCTCGGCGCAGAGGCAGGCGCAACTGCGCATCGAGGCCGCCGAGGCGCGGCTGGACCGCGTGCGACAGCAGGCCGTGCTGCAGGTGGTGGTCGCCCAAGACGCGCTGCGCAGTGCCCTGGCTGCCTATGAAGCCGCCGAAGCCTTGCGCAGCACCGCCGCGACGACCCACGACGCCACCGCTGAGGCCTACCGCCAGGGCGTCGGCACCGTGACCGCCGTGACGCTGGCGCAAACGCAGCTGCTGGAGGCGCGTCAGGTGCTGGTCGATGCCCGCGCGGCGGCACAATCGGCCGCGGTTTCGCTGGCACTTGCCACCGGGGGCCTGGGCGCCGCGCCGCCGTGAAGGGCGGCGCGCAGGCCGCGGCTACTTCCTGGGCGCGCGCCTGGCCACAGCCGCTTTCTTCACGGCGCCGCCCGCAACCTCCTTCTCGAACAGCTCGAAGAATTCCTGCGCCATGCGCCGCAGCGCGCGGCCGATGTTGGCGTAGTCGTATTCGTTGAGATTGGCCAGCGACACGCGCCCCGACGCATGCGTGCCGCCAAAGCCGCGGCCGGGCAGCAGCACGATGCTGGTTTCCTGCGCGATGCGAAACAGCGCCTCGTTGGGCTGCAGGCGCGTGAGTATCCATTCGCCGAACTGCGCGCCATACAGCTGCGTGGCGATGTCCTGCATGTCGAGCAGGTGGTAGTAGCTCACCGAGTTCGGGTCCACCGGCAGGGGCAGGCCCAGCTCGCGGTACAGCGCCTCCTTGCGGCGCAGCACGATGCGCTTCATGGCCTTCTTGTACGACTGCGGTTCGTCCATGAGGCAGAACAGCGAGAACATCACCATCTGCGCCTGCACCGGCGTCGACAGGCCGGCCGTGTGGTTCAGCGCCACGGTGCGGCTGTCGGCCACGAGGCGGTCGATGAATTTCAGCTGGCGCGGCGCGGTGGTGATGGAGCAGTAGCGCTTGTCGAGTTCCTGGCGCCTCGCCTCCGGCAGCGCGGCGATCTGGCGGTCGAGGATGTTGTCTTCGTGCGTGGCGACGACGCCCATGCGCCAGCCGGTGGCGCCGAAGTATTTCGAGAACGAGTAGACCAGGATGGTGTTGTGCGGGCAGATCGCGAACAGGCTCTTGAAGTCATCGGCAAAGGTGCCGTAGACATCGTCGGTCAGGATGATGAGATCTGGCCGCTGCCGCACGATGTCGGCAATGATCTCCAGCACCTCGTCGCTGAGCTTCACCGAGGGCGGGTTGCTCGGGTTGCACAGGAAGAAGGCCTTGACCTTGGGATCGAGCAGCTTCTGCAGCTCCTGCCGCGTGAACTGCCAGTTGTTCTCCGGCGGCGCATCGATCGGCGTTTCAATCAGCTGGTAGTCGTTGAGCTGCGGAATCTCGATGTAGGGCGTGAAGATCGGCATGCCCAGCGCGATGGTGTCGCCGGGCTCGAGCAGGCCGTTCTCGCGCAGGCTGTTGAACAGGTAGGTCATGGCGGCCGTGCCGCCCTCCACCGCATACATGTCGAAGCGGCCTACAAACGGGTGCAGGCCGATCATCTCCTGGTGGATGTACTGGCCGACGATGATCTCGCTCATGCGCAGCATGCGGTCGGGCACGGGGTAGTTGCAGCCGAGAATGGCCTCGCACATCTCGTAGATGAAGTCGCCCGCCGACAGGCCCAGCTGGTCGCGCACATAGGACACGGCGGCGGCAATGAAGCGCGTGCCGGGCTGGCCCGCGTTGGCCGTGGTGAAGATCTCGAAGCGCGCCTCTATGCCTGCGCGCTGCGGAAATCCGCCGACACCGTCCATGTAGACGAACGAACGCTCGCTCTCGGCCATCGCGAACCGGCCGAACTGGAAGAAGCCGTGGCGCGGCGTGGTGGCCAGGAAGTTGGGGTTGCCGCGCCCGGCGTTGAGCATCATCCGGTCGCTTTCGCTCGCGACCTGGATCAGCGCGTCCTTGAGTTCGAAAGGGCTCAGCACGGCCAGTTTTTGCAAGTCGCCAAAATCCATGGGAACGCTCCTGGGTGAACAGTCGAAGAAACAAAACCGCGGTCAGACCAGCGCCACGATCAGCGGGCCGAGCAGCGTGAGAAACACATTGGCGAGCGCATAGGTGACGGCAAAGGAAACCGTGGGCACGGTGTTCTCGGCCTTGTCCAGCACCTCGCCGAAGGCCGGGTTGGCGCTGCGCGAGCCGCTCAGCGCGCCGGCGAAAACGGCGGTGTTCTGGTAGTTCAGCACATAGCGGCCGAACAGCATGGTCAGCAGCATCGGCACGATGGTGACGACCACGCCCACGCCGAAGATCGTGAGGCCGAGCTGCCGCACCGTCTCGACGGCCTGCAGGCCCGACTGCAGGCCGACCACAACGACGAAGCCGGCCAGCCCCAGGTCCTTGAGCAGTTGCACCGCGCCGGCCGGCAGCGCGCCGAAGGTGTGCTTGCGCGCCCGGAACCAGCCGAACAGCAGGCCGGCCAGCAGCGCGCCGCCGCCCGCGCCCAGCGTCAGCGGAATGTCGCCCAGCCGCACGCTCAGCATGCCGATCAGCAGGCCCGCGACCAGGCCCGCGCCCAGGTAGACATAGTCTGTCTTGGCGCTGGGCACGATGGCATCGCCGATGACCGCCGCGACGCGCTTGACGTCCTGCTCGGCGCCGTAGATCGACACCACGTCGCCCACATGCACGACGGTATCGGGCGCCATTGGCAGCACCTTGTCCATGCGGCTGATCTGCACCACGAAGATGCCGTGGCGCACGCCGCCGGCGGTAGCTTCGCGGATCTGCGCGACGGTGTGCTTGTCGAATTCCTTGTTGGTGAGCACGACGTCGCGCTTGAGCATCGTCAGCTCCATGCCCTCGACGGCATACACCTCGCGCCCCAGCAGCGGCGCGCTCGCCACCACCGCGTCGCGCCGGCCCACGACCAGCACCGTGTCGCCGCCTTGCAGCACCAGCTCGGGGCTGGGCTCGATGATGCGGCCCGCGCGCTTCACGCGCTCGATGGTGATGGTGGTCGCGGGGTTGGCGTTCTCGATCTCGGCAATGCTGCGCTTGGCGTCGCCGGTCAGCTCGTAGATGCGGCCCACCAGCGCGGGCGCAGCGTCTTGCTGGTCAGGGCCCAGCACCTTGACGCCGGCCTGCATCGAGGTCTCGGCGGCAATGGCGTCGTCGCGGATGCTGCGGCCCATGAAGCGCGGCAGGATGTTCACGCACACCAGGATCGCGCCAAACGAGCCGAACACGTAGGTCACGGCATAGCCCACGGCGACGTTGCCTTGCAGCCGCGCCGTCTCCTCGGCCGCCAGGCCCAGCTTGGCGATGGCATCGCCCGCGGTGCCGATGATCGCCGATTGCGTGAGCCCGCCCGCGGCCACGCCCGCGGCCAGGCCCTTGTCCAGGCCGAAGATCCGCGCCATCACCACCACGGTGATCAGGCTGGTGACGGCCATGACCGCGGCCAGCACGATTTCCTTGATGGTGCGCCGCCCCAGCGCACCGAAGAACTGCGGCCCGCTCTCGAAACCCACGGCATAGATGAACAGTGCGAACAGCACCGCCTTCACGCCGTTGTCGACCTGCACGCCGACCTGGCTCACGACCACCGCCGCGAGCAGCGAGCCGGCCACGCCCCCGAGCTGGAACTTGCCGAACCGGATCTTGCCGATGGCGTAGCCCACCGCCAGCGACAGGAACAGCGCCATCTCGGGCGACTTCTTGAAGAGTTCGTGCAGCCATTCCATGGATCGGTTCCTTGCGTCGAAAGCAGTCGGGTCAACGGGGTGGCAGCATGCCGGCGAGCGCCACGATCAGCGGGCCCATCAGCGGCAACACCACGTTCGAGATGGCGTAGGTGATGGTGTAGCCCAGCAGCGGGGTGGTGTTGCCGGCGGCGTTCTGCACCGCGCTGAGCGCCGGCGTGCTGCATTGCTGGCCCGCGATCGCACCCAGCAGCACCGGGGCATCGAGCTTGAGCAGCCGGTGGCCGATGAACAGCGACATGCAGGCCGGCACCAGCGCCACGGCCACGCCCACCAGCGGCAGCGCCACGCCGAACTCGCGTATCAGCGACAGCGCCTGCGGCCCCGAGGCCAGCCCGACGCAGGCAATGAAGGTCGCCAGGCCCAGGTCCTTCATCAGCGCCAGCGCATCGGGCGGAATGCCCAGTCGCTGCGGATGCTTGGCCTGGTACCAGCCAAAGGCCAGGCCCGTGAGCAGCGCGCCGCCGCCCGTGCCCAGCGAGAAGGGAATGCCGCCCAGCGACACGCTGAAGCCGCCGATGAACACGCCCAGCAGGATGCCGGCCGAGGCATAGCTGAGGTTGGTGCGCGACGAGATGCGCACGCGCTGGCCGGCGAGGGCAGTTGCCTGCTGCATGTCGGCAACGGGGCCGTACAGCTTGAGCACATCGCCCTGGCGCAGCGCCATGTCGGGCAGCAGCGGCATGGCGTGGCCGTGGCGCAGCAGCCCCAGCAGCTGCACCTTGGGCGGCAGGGCCGCGCGCAGCGCCTGCAGCGTGGCGCCGAAGTAGGCGCGCCGCGTGAGCACCACCTCGGTGGTCTCGACCACGGCATCGAAAGCCGCGGTGTCGGCGAACTCGCGGCCCAGCAGCTCCGCCACGCCCACCAGCACCTCGCGCCGGCCGATGGCCAGCACCTGGTCGCCGGCCTGCAGGCGCAGCCCGGGCACCACGTCCAGCGCCCGGCCCTGGCGCAGCACGCGTTCGATCGCCACCTGGCCCCGCAGCAGTTCCGCCAAGGTCTGCAGCGTGCGGCCATGGCCATGCACCACTTCGTAGACCCGCCCGACCATTTCAGGCGTGGCGCTGGCCGCGCCCGCATCCTCGGCGCCGCCGCCCATGTTCTGCCACAGGCGATCGGCCTCGGCGCGCAGGTCCACGCGCAGCAGCAGCGGAAACACCTGGCTGGTGGCAACGACGATGGCAATCAGGCCGAACACATAGGTGATCGAATAAGCCGTGACCACATTGGCCTGCAGTTGGCGTATCGCATCGCCGGGCAGCGGCAGCTTGGAGAGCGCATCGGTGGCCGTGCCCACCACGGCCGACTCGGTGGCCGCGCCGGCCATCAGCCCGGCGGCCGTGCCCTGGTCCAGCGCCAGCCACCAGGCCGCGGCCAATACCAGCGCCAGCACCACCACCACCTCGACCACGCACAGCAGGCCCATCCTGAGCCCCTTGGCGTCGAGATTGGCAAAGAACTGCGGGCCGCCGGCATAGCCCAGCGCAAAGATGAACAGCATGAAGAAGGTGTTCTTCACGCCGTCCGAAAGATGGATGTCGAGCTGGCCCACGACCAGCGCCACGATCAGGGTGCCGCAGATGCCGCCCAGCTGGATCGGGCCAAAGCGGATCTGCCCGAGCGCATAGCCCAGCGCCAGCACCAGAAAAAGCGCGATCTCGGGATGCTGTTGCAGCAGTGAAACGGCAGCGGCAAGCATGGCCGGAAGCGCTCGAGACGCAGGAATCTACCCTGCGCGCAAGCCGCGGCAGGAGGGGAAGAACCGGAACCCAGGACATGCATGCATGGTCGGCCTATACGTTGCGGGATAGGTCGAATGCTAGCGATCGCGTCCCCAGCGGCGCATGGGACCTTGGTGCCACTTGACGCGACACATGGCGCAAACCAAGCGTCAGCGGTTCGTCAATCCGGCGCCTGCAGCCGTCCCGTGAATGGCCGCGCATCGCCCGCGGCCAACTGCTGCGGCAGCTGCCACTGCGGCCAGCGCGGGCGCTCGGCGCCGATGCGGCCCTCGCGCAAGGCGTCATTGGCCGCGCGTTTCGCGTCGGCCGAATAGGTCTTGCCCCATGCCACCTCGCCCTGGTCCTCCCATTGCCCATCGGCCGCGCGCGCGCTGAGGCGACAACTGCGGTTGCCGTTGTCCTTCAGATTGCACAGCAGGTGATCGAGCTGCTGGTCCTGGTCCCAGTCGCCCGACAGCACGACACAGTCGGCACCCGCGAACCGGCATTGTTCCGCCCAATACTGATCGAGTGTCTGCTGGCTCCACCACTGCCACCAGTCGGGCTGCGGGCGCTGCATGCCGGCAGGGGTCTTGATGCGCGCCTGCGCCGCGGCCAGGTCGACGGTTTCAGGCTGGCGCGGCGCCGCGGGCAGATCGAGGCGCGTGGCGGAGCTGCGCACTTTTTCCAGCTGCTGGCGCAGTTCGGGATCCTGGAAACCAGGGTCCTGGGCCAGGGCCTCGATGGCGGCGGCGCCATGGCGGCCATAGCCCCATTTGAGATCGGCCAGACGGTCCAGGCTGGCCTGCGCTGGATCGGCGCGCAGGCGCTCGCGCTGGCTCGCGGCGCCAATGCGCTGGCCGTCAAGCACGGGGGTCTGCAGCGCCAGCAGCACGGCCAGCACCAACAGCGACATCGCCTGGTTGACGGGCGCAAGCCAGGGCAGCCAGGGGCGTGCCGCGCCCTGGCGCAGGCTGTGGGCCGCGGCGCAGGCATAACCCACGGCGTAAAGCCACAGCACGCCCGCGGCCGCGGCCGCCCAGACGCGTTCCAACGTCCAGCCGTACTGCCGCACGCGCAGGCCGATGGCCACGCAGGCCAGCGTGGCCAGCACCGGCATGACGATCAGGCTGGCGTTGACCAGCCACTGCAGGAGGCGCGCATACGGCGCGTGCGGCGCCGCTCCGTCCTGGTAGACCGCATTCACCAGCCAGGTGTGCAGGATCAGCACGCCCATCAGCAGCGCGGCCGCAAACCGCGTCGCCCACAGGCCCTCGACGCCCGTGAACAGCAGCGCCAGCACGAAGAACACCAGCACCCAGGCCAGCAGCGGCAGCAGCAGGCGCCCGAGCACCAGCAGGGTCTGCAGCATCATCTGGATGGGCCGCTGCTGCGTGCGCGCCAGCCACAGCCCCAGGCCCGCGAGCAGGCCCGTGAGCGTGTAGACAAACCACTCTGCGGAAAACAGCTCGACGAACAGCCGCACCTTGACCAGTGCGAACAGCCCGGCCCAGAGCCACAGCACGCCCCAGACCAGGTGCACGCACAGCGCCGCCAGCGCCAGCATCAGCGCGTTGTTCCAGGCCAGCGCAAAGTGCGCGGCATAAGCCACGCGCCAGCGGCCCTGGCCCAGAAAGCCCTGGAACCAGGGCAAGGCGACAAACCACCACAGCGACGCGGCAACGCCCAGGCCGACGAACACGCCCCCGTCGTGCTGCGGCGACTGGCGCAGTCCCCAGACCACCCAGCCCGCCATCACGCCCGCCACGCCGGCCATCGCCGCGCCGCCGGCCCAGAGCCGCGCATCGCGCCAGCGCGTGACGGCCATGGCCATGAACAGCGGCGGCAGCAGGATCAGCAGCAGCGCCAGCGCCTTCCAGCCGGGCGTCCACTGCGCATGCACCAGCGCCAGCGTCAGCAGGCCTTGCAGCAGGCCCATGGCCAGCAGGCCGTTGCGCACGGCCGTTGAAGGTCGATCAAGAGAATCAGGCGCGGAAATCAGGGTGCTGGGCAATGGCATGCGGCCCAGTGTAGCGGCGCGCATCAGGGCCGCTGCAGTTCGCGGCACGCGCTGCGCAGGCAGGCGATGAAGTCCTTCAACGTGGAGTTCACATGGTCCGAATTCCACATCACGGTGATCGGGCCGAAGCGGATGGCGGAGCCCATGGGCAGCTTGCGGAACAGGCCTGCGCCCACCATCTCATCGGCCATGGACTCGGAGCACACGCCCACGTAATCGCCCTTGCTCAACAGCGCCTGCATCATGGCCAGCGAAGCGGTTTCGGCCCGCGGCGCCAGCCAGGAGGCGCCTTGCTCGAGGAGAAACGCATCGAACTGGGTGCGCGTCAGCGTGCCGCCGGGCGGCATGACCCAGCGCGCGCGCAGCAGTTGCGCGAAAGTCGGCGCCGCGGGTTGCGGCCAGAACTTGCTGCCGCGCCCGATCACCACCGCCACGCGGTCTTCGAACAGCACCTTATGCTCCAGGCCGTCGCGGTGCGCGCGCGCATCGAGCACGCCGATCACCGCGTCCATGGCGCGCGACTCCAGCCCTTCGAGCAGGCTGGCAAACGGGCCGTCATGGATGGATATGGCGACATCCTGATGCAGCTCCTGGAACGCGGAAATGGCCTGTGGCAAGCCGCCGGCAATACCCGCCCAGACACTGCCGATGTTCAGCCGCGGCACGCGCCCGGCAGCCACCGCGCTCAGCGCCTTGCCGGTGTGCTGGATGTCGCCCAGCACATTGATGGCCAGCTGCTTGAGCAACTGGCCCGAGGGCGTCAGCTGCAGCTTGCGGCCGCGCACCACCAGCGGCGTGCCGACCACGCCCTCCATTTCGGCCAGCCAGTGCGACATGGCCGATTGCGTCATGTGCAGGCGCTCGGCGGCCTGCGTCAGCGTGCCGGCCTCGTCGAGCGCGAGGAACAGTTCGAGGTGCTTGATCTTCAGGCGGCGTGCCCAGTTGCTGCTGTCCATTTTTTCAATCATGAGAAAACCTTCATGAATGCAGTTCGCATTTTCATTAGGTGTTAGCCAATACACAGCATGAAAATACCTTCATGTTTTGTGTCTTCTAAGTCCAAGGATCGCCCGTGTCAAATGCTTTTCCCCGTGCTTCCCGGCTGCTGGCCTGCGCCGCACTGTGCGCCATCGGCAGCTCTGCCGCCTACGCGCAGCATGCCTATCCCGAGCGCCCCGTGCGCCTGATCGTTTCCCAGGCACCGGGTGGCAGCTCGGACACGATTGCCCGGCTTTGGGCGGAGCATGCGGGCAAGGCCATCGGTGCCACCATCGTGGTGGAGAACAAGCCCGGCGCGGGCGGCATCATCGCCGCGCAGAGCCTGCTGAGCCAGCCGGCCGACGGCTACTCGCTGCTGTACGGCAGCGTGTCGCTGATGGTGCTGAACCAGTTCACCTACAAGCCGCTGCCCTACACCCCGGAGAAGGATTTCACCGGCGTCGCGATGCTGACCACCGTGCCCTTCGTGCTCAGCGCCAACCCCAAGACCGGCATCACCTCGCTCAAGGAACTCACGGAAAAAGCCAAGGCGGCCCCGGGCAAGCTCAATTACTCGTCCGCGGGTCTGGGCAACTCGACCCACCTGGCGGTGGAACTGCTGTCGAAGAAGCTGGGCATCTCCATGACCCACATTCCCTACAAGGGCGAGTCCGACGGGATCATGGCGGCGATTGGCGGGCAGACCGAAATCATGGCGCCGGTCTACGGCACGGCGCTGCCGCACATCCTGAACAAGAAGCTCAACCCGCTGGCCGTGCTGTCGCCGCAGCGCCTGCCCGAACTGCCCGATGTGCCGACGGCCAGCGAACTGGGCGTGAAGGGCTTCGACAACATGGGCTGGAGCGCCGTGGTGGCGCGTGCCGGCACGCCGCCGGCCATCATCGAGAAGCTGAACAAGGCTACGGAGTCCTTCCACCAGAACCCCAGCGTGCAGGCGCGCCTGAAGACGCTGGGCGTGATCCCGGTTTCGGGTCCGGCGTCGCTGGTGATGGAGACGACTGCGCGCGACGTGGCCGCCTGGGGGCCGACCCTGCAATCGCTGGATTTGAACAGCAAGTAAACCCCGGCCTGCCTTTCAACATTGCCCCATGCGGCCGTGCACCGGCGCTCATGGGGCTTTTTTCCCCCTGCCATGAAAAAAGAAGCAATGGTCGTCTGCCCTCAGCCCGAGGCAGCCGAATCCGGAATCGAGATCCTGCGCGCCGGCGGCAACGCGGTGGACGCCGCCGTGGCCACGGCGCTGGCGCAGACCGTGGTCGATCCGCTGATGTGCGGTATCGCGGGCTTTGGCACCGCCGCCGTGTACCTGCCCGGCGCCGGCGTGCACGAGTATTTCGACTTCCATTCGCCCGCGCCGCTGGCCGCGCGCGAGGACATGTGGGAGCACCTGCTCGAAGGCGAGACCAAGGACGGCTTCGGCTTCATCCTGACCGGGCGCGTGAACGACATCGGCCCGCAGTCCATTGGCGTGCCGGCAACGCTCAAGGGCCTGGCGGAAATGCACCGCGCGCATGGGCGCCTGCCCTGGAAGCAGGTCGTGGAGCCCGCGATTGCCTGGGCCAGCGACGGATATTTCGTGCGCCCGGGCATGCATGCCTTCTGGATCGACGAACCCTCGATGGGCCGCGTCGGCAATCTCGAGCGGCTGCAATACAGCGACGAAGGCCGCGCCCTGTACTGCCGGCCCGATGGCCGCCCCAAGCCGATCGGCAGCCCGCTGCGCAATGCCGGCATGGCCCAGGTGCTGCGCCAGATTGCCGACGAAGGCGCAGCGCCGTTCTACGCGGGCGAACTGGCGCAGAAGATGGTGGCGCACCTGCAATCGCTGGGGGCGTTGATCACCCTCGAGGACCTGGCGCAATACCGCGTGCAGCGCAATGCGCCGCTGGTGGGCAGCTACCGCGACCGGCGCATCACCACCAACCAGCCCCCGGGGGGCGGCGCCATGCTGCTGGAGATGCTCAACATCCTGGAGAACTTCGACCTGGGCGCGATGGAGCACAACAGCCCCGCGTACATCCGCCTGGTGTGCGAAGCCATGAAGAAGGCCACGACGGACAAGGACCTGCATATCGGCGACCCGCGTTTCTTCGAGGTGCCGCTGGAGCAGCTGCTGTCCAAGGACCTGGCGCGCGCCGCGGCGCAGCAGATCCGCGAAGGCCGGCGCTTCGACGTGCAACGCTTCAATCCGGGCGCGCCCGTGCCCCGGGACACCACCCATCTGAGCATCGTCGATGCCGAGGGCAACGCCGTCTCCATGACGCACTCGCTGGCCATGCCGTCGGGCGTGATCACGCCGGGCATGGGCTTTCTGTACAACGGCTGCATGGGCGTGTTCGATCCGCGCCCGGGTCGCGCCGGCAGCATCCAGCCCGGCAAGAGCCGCTTCACCTCGTCCTGCCCGACCATGACCTTCAAGGACGGCCAGCTCGACATGGTGCTGGGCGCGCCCGGCGGCACGCAGATCGCGATGGGCGTGCTGCATGTGCTGCTCAACGTCATCGACCACCGCATGGAAATGCAGGCAGCGGTCTCCGCCCCGCGCTTTTCCTCCACCAGCAATTCGATCGACGTCTGCAATCGCATCCCGCGCTATACGACGCGCGCGCTCGAAGCCGACGGCTACAGCGTGGGCCGCAACCCGTACAACTACACCATCGGCTGGGTGCATGGCATGCAGGTGCAGCCCGACGGACTGCATGGCGGCGCCGATCCCGGCCGCGATGGCGTGGCCTTGCGCACCACGATCGGCAGCTGACCCCTGGCCGCCTCTGCCCGGGCACGGCGGAGGCTGATTCGACGGTCGGGCGCAGCTTGCGCTCATGTCTTACGACGCAACTGTTACAGCGCAGCAACAATGACTGCATGAACAACCGCCTTGCCCTCCATGCCGCCGCTGCCCTGTCGCTGGCTTTGCCAGCCACTGCTGCGTTGGCCGAACCCCATCCGCTGGAGGGCGAGCGCTGGAAAACGCGGCCGGTGGTGGTCGTCGTGCCCCGGGACAGCGATCCCCTGCTGGTCAAGCTGCGCGCAGCGCTGGGGGCGACGTCGGGGCGCGAGGCCTTCCGCGAGCGCGACATGGTGCTCTACACCGTGGTGGCCGGCAAAGGAAGCCGCAACGATCAGCCGCTCGCACCCGCGCATACGGCGGCGCTGTTGCAGGCGCTCGAGCTCGATGCGCAAGGGCCGGCAGCTTTCGTACTGGTGGGCAAGGATGGCGGCGTGAAGCTGCGCGAGGGCGCTGGCGTCGACCTCAACGAGGTATTTGCCGAAGTCGATCGCATGCCCATGCGCCAGCCGCGCTGAGGCTTGCCGCTGCCCGGCGCAGGCGCGGCCTAACCCATCCGCACTGCTTCCGTCGAGCGCAAAGCCGCTATACGCACGATTTAGAAAATTGATTTAGATCATAAAACCCATAGGGATTAGTGCATCTTTTTGCTTATGCAACACCTCGTTACATGCCACGCGCCACAATCCGCGGGCCGCTTCAGGAGGGTTCCAAAGACGGTGCAGGGATCAGTGCTTCTCATCCGTTTCCGACGGCGCGCACCATGCGGAGCGCCGCATATCGCCATGACCGAGTCCGAATGCAAGCTGCCCTGGGGTGGGCTGTCCGTTGATGCCGAGGGCAACGTGTACCTGCACGCCGCCAGGATCGATCTCGCGCCCAAGGAACTGGCGGTGCTGCACCGTCTGCTGGTGCGTTGGCCGCATGTGGTGCGCAAGGACGAGTTCTCGCAGCAGGTCTGGGCCGGCCGCGCGATGTCGGATGAGAGCCTGGCGCGCTGCGTCGCGCAGGCACGCAAGGCGCTGGCGGCGGTACCTGGGATCAGCATCAAGGCGCTGTATGGACAGGGCTACTGCATCGAGCGCGCGGGCGGCATGAATGTGCCCGTGCCGCTGCACCAGGCCGCGTACCACCGCCGCTTGTTGGAAATTGCGCAGGCCCCGGCGCTGCATGCCGAGACCGTGGCGCATTGCGAGAACCTGATCCACCTGCGCACGCGTTTCTCGCTGCAGCAGTCCGAACAGCTGCTGCGCGCCGTGCTGCAGCAAAACGGCGATTACCTGGCCGCGCGCGTGCATCTGGCGATCTGCCTGGCCGCGCAGGTGACCTCGGGCATGGCCGACGGCCGCGCGCACCTCGACGAGGGCCTGGCGCTGCTGGCGCCGGCCCTCGAACGCGGCTGCCCGGGCAGCGGGCCGGTCACGGCCTATGCCCATCTGCTCGATTGCCACTGGCGCTTTGCCGAGGCCGAGCCGCTGCACCAGCGCGCCCTGCAATATGCCGGCGACGATGCTGCGACGCACTACAACCATGGCTGGCATCTGCTGGCACAGGGCCGGCAGGAGCCGGCCCTGGCGGCGCTGGCGACGGCGCACGCGCTGCGGCCGTTTTCGGTGGCGATCTCGATCATGTACGCGCGCGCGCTGCTGGCGCTGGGACAGCAGGCGCAAGCCGTGGACGTGGTGACGGGCATGTGCGCGCGCTTTCCCGACAGCGCCGCAGCCAGCCTCTACGCGATCTCCCTGCAGGCCGCGCACACGCCGGGCGCCGAGGTGGCCGAGCGCGCGCGCCAGGCGCGCGCCGACAGCCTGGCGTGGCCGCTGTGCCACTCCAATCTCGCGTTCATCCACGCGCGCTGCGGCGACCATGCCAGCGCCTGGAGCGCGATCCGCGCCCAGGACGACGAGGGCCCGACGCTGCGCGTGTCGCATGCCGCGGCACTGTTCCTGATGGGCGAGATGGACGAAGCCTTCGAGCGTATCGAGCAGGCGTTTGCGGCCCGCGTGGGCCTGCTGCCCGTGCTGCTGCAGCTGCCCGAGGTCCGTGGCTTCGTGCAGGGCGATGCGCGCGGGCGCGCCGTGCTGGGCCAGCTCGAGCACCTGCGGGCGCGCGCATAAATCATCTTTCCATCAGGATTGCATGCGAGCCCGTCCCTACACTGCCCTTCAGTCTTTTCCATGCCGCAGCCCCGGCCGGCCAGGCATCGGCGGAGATGTTCCTGCGTTTGGCGCCCGGGCCCGCGCGCCCTTGCCGGACCGCCGGCGCAGCGTCTGGGCCAGGACTGCGCGTGCGCGCGTGCTGGCCGTTGGATTGCCCGGCGCTGCCTGTGCTCCGGCCGGTCTCAACCCGAATCTCTCCAACGTGAACAGCTTCATGCACGCCAGCCACGATCCCTACGTGGTGGCGGCTTCCTTTGCGATCGCCCTGCTCGCCTCCTACGTCACCCTCGACCTGGCACGCCAGGTGAGCAACTCGTCGCATCAGGTGCGGCTGGCGTGGTGGGCGGCAGGCTCGATCGTCCTGGGCACCGGCATCTGGTCGATGCATTTCCTGGCCATGCAGGCCTTCGATCTGGCGATTGCGGTGGGTTTCGACGGCCAGCTCACGCTGCTGTCGTGGCTGGTGGCCGTGGCGGCTGCGGGCCTGGCCTTGCGCCTGGCCAGCCGGCCCGATGCCGGCCTCGGGTCGCTGGCGCTGGGCGCGGTGGTGATGGGGCTGGGCATCAGCGCCATGCACTACCTCGGCATGGAGGCCATGAAAATGCTGCCCGCCATCGTCTGGAACCACTCTCTGGTGGCGCTGTCGGTGCTGATTGCGGTGCTGGCCTCGGCCACGGCACTGCACCTGTTCACGGCCTTTCGCAGCGCGCAGCACGCACGCAGGCATTGGCTGCAGTGGGGCGCGGCGCTGGTGATGGCCCTGGCGATCGGCGGCATGCATTACACCGGCATGGCCGCGGCCCGGTTTGCCGTCGATTCGATCTCGCTGAGCGCGGGCGAACTCAGCGGCCCGGGCATGACCGCGCTGGTGCTGATGGCCACCTTGCTGCTGCTGATCAGCACGCTGTTCACCTCATTGCTCGATGCGCGCCTGCAAAGCACCGCGCGGCGCCTGGCGCAATCGCTGCAGGAAAGCAATGCGCGCCTGCAGGCCGCCAACGATGAACTGCAAAAACGCGCGTTCTCCGACGCGCTGACCGGCTTGCCCAACCGCCTGCATTTCGAAGACCGGCTGCGCGAGGCGCGCCAGCGGCTGGACGCCACGCCGCACCGGGAGACGCAGCTCGCGGTGCTGTTTGTCGATCTGGACGGCTTCAAGCCCATCAACGATTCGTTTGGCCATGCGGCCGGCGACCTGATCCTGCGCAGCGCCGCCGAGCGGCTGGTGCAGGTGGCGCACCCGCCAGCCACCGTGGCGCGCGTCGGTGGCGACGAGTTCCTGATCCTGCTCGAAGGCCTCGCCAGCCGGGCCGAAGCCATGGACATCGCCCAGCAGATGCTGGCCGCGCTGACGCGCCCGTTTCCGGTGTCGGGCAAATCGCTGCAGATCTCCGGCTCGATCGGCATTGCGATCCATCCGGGCCAGGGCGACGGCAGCAAGCTGGTGGCCCATGCCGACGCCGCGATGTATGCCGCCAAGCGCGCCGGCGGCGCGCGCTGTGTGGGGTTCGAGCCGCACATGGAGTCCGATGCCGCCTGGCAGCTTGAATTGCAGAACGACCTGCGCGGCGCCATAGAACGCGGCGAACTCGCGCTGCATTACCAGCCCAAGATCGACGTCAAGCTGGGCCGCAGCAGCGGCGTGGAGGCGCTGCTGCGCTGGAACCACCCGGTGCACGGCGCCATCGGCCCGACGGTGTTCATTGCACTGGCCGAGCGCTTCGGCCTGATCGGACACATCGGCAACTGGGTCATCAACGAAGCCTGCCGGCAGATGGCCGACTGGGCCGTGCAAGGCCTGCGGATGCGCGTGGCGGTGAACCTGTCAGTGCACCAGCTGCGCGAAAGCGACCTGGCAGAGCGCATCGGCAGCGCGCTGCAAGCCCATGGCGTCGAGGCCGCGCAGCTGCTCTGCGAGATCACCGAATCGGTGGCCATGGAGGACATCCGCGCCACGCAGCACACGCTCGACGGCCTGGCGCGCATCGGCGTGTTCCTGTCGATCGACGATTTCGGCACGGGCCACTCCACGCTCAACTACCTGCGCCAGCTGCCCGCCAAGCAGCTGAAGATCGACCGCAGCTTCGTCAGCGATCTCGAACACAGCGCGGAGACGCGCGCCGTGGTCGGCGCCGTGGTCAACCTGGCGCATGCGCTGGGCCTGTGCGTGGTGGCCGAAGGCGTGGAAACGCAAGGCCAGCGCGACATCCTGCAGGCGGCGGGCTGCGACGAGTTCCAGGGCTTCTTCTTTGCCCGCCCGATGCCGGCCGAACGGCTGCTGGCCTGGCTGCAGGCGGGCCAGCCGCCGGAGCCACGAGGAAACCCATGAAGCGCACCCCCTGGCCGAAAAAGGCCATGCCCGCCCAGGAGCGGCTGCCCGCGCTGGGTGTCTATGCCTGGCTCGCGCGGTTCAGGCACCTGAACTACCAGGCGAAGATCATGCTGCTGGCGTTCATCGGCTCGCATGTGCCGCTGCTGGCGCTGGCCCTCTGGTTCGCGCTGGAAAACACGCATGACTGGAAGATGCTGCTGCAGGTGCTGGCCGTGGCCCTGGGCGCCACGGTGGTCGGCACGGCGGCCACGCTGCTGGCGCTGCACCACCTGCTGCGGCCGGTGACGGCCACCGCGCGCGCGCTGCGCCTCTACCGCGAGCAGCGCCTGCGGCTGCGGCTGCCGACCCACTTCACCGACGAGGCCGGCATGCTGATGGCCGACGCGCAGCAGGCGCTGCAGCACCTGGAGAAGACCCTGGAAGTGCTGGAGTTCGTCGACGAAGTCACGGGCCTGCCGAACCGCAAGCGATTCCAGGCCCATGTGCAGGACCGGATCGCGCACGGCCAGCCGTTTGCCGTGGCCATCGTGCGCGTGACCAACCTGGCGCGCATCGAGGAAACCATCGACGGCGAGCGCGCCGAACTCGCCGCGCGCAAGCTGGCACAGCGGCTCGACATGACCGGGCATTTCTCCGAGCAGCTGTCGCGCGTCGGCCCCTCCAAGTTCGGCTGCATCGTGCATCTCAACGGCGAGCCCGATACCTGGGCCGCCACGGCAGCGCGCCTGCGCGTGCACCTGAAGCTATGCACCAGCGAGCTGCCGCTGGGCGCGCTGCTTTTTCAGCCCCAGCTGCAAGGCGGGCTCGCCGTGTTCCCCGATGACGGCATGCAGGCCGAGGCGCTGATCGACGCCGGCATTGCCGCGGCCTCGCAGGCCCAGCCCACGCAGGTGATGCTGCACTCGGTCAATGCGCGGCGCCAGGCCATCGAGCAGCTGCAGCTGGAGCAGGACCTGCGCCGCGCGCTCAAGCGCGGCGAATTCATGCTGCATTACCAGCCGGTGTTCGACCTGCAGGCCGGCCGTGTCACGGGCGCCGAGGCGCTGCTGCGCTGGAACCATCCCGAGCGCGGCCTGGTGCCGCCCGGCGCTTTCATCGATGCCGCGGAAAGCTCGGGCCTGATCGAGCCGCTGGGCCTGTGGGTGATCCGCGAAGCCTGCCGCCAACTGGGCGTCTGGAGCCGCGCCGGCCTGCCGCGCATGCGCATGGCGATCAATGTGTCGGCACGCCAGTTCCTCGATCCACAGCTGGGCCAGCACCTGCGCGAGGCCATTGCCGCATCGAGCATCTCGGCGGACCAGCTGGAGATCGAGCTGACCGAAACCGTGGCCATGGTCGACCACGAACATACCTACCGCGTGTTCTCGGCGCTGCGCAGCGCAGGCGTAGGCATTGCCATCGACGATTTCGGCACCGGCTACGCCAGCATGAGCTACCTGCGCAAGCTGCCGTTCGACAAGCTCAAGATCGACCGCGAATTCGTCACCGACGTGCACCGCTCGCGCGAAGGCCAGGCGATCTGCGGCGCGCTGATCGAGCTGGCCCACGGGCTGGGCCTGCGCGTGCTGGCCGAAGGCGTCGAGCAGGAGCAGGAGGTGCGCTATCTCGCGGAGCATGGCTGCGACCTGTTCCAGGGCTACTACTTCGCGCGCCCGGTCCCGGCCGCGCAATTCGAACATTCACTGGCAATTCCCCAGGGCCTGCTGAACCGGCCCGCTCCCCCCCTACCCGCCCGGGCCTGCTGAGCCGGCACTGAAACATCGAGGTCAACTTATGCGAGCTATCCGTTCCGTCATGGCCAAGCTGGGCCTGGGCTCCCGCCGCGGCAATGCCCAGATGCAGGCGCTGTACCGCAATCAGGCGGTGATCGAGTTCGATGCACAGGGCCGCATCCTCTATGCCAATCCGCAGTTCCTCGCGCTCATGGGCTACCGCATCGAGGATCTGCAAGGCCAGCACCACCGCATCTTCGTGGACCCGGCAGACCATGACGAGCTGGCCTACGGCCGGTTCTGGGCGCGTCTGAACGCGGGCGAGGCGTTTGTCGGCCGCTGCAAGCGCATGGCCCGCGACGGCCGCGAGGTCTGGCTGCAGGCCAACTACTGCCCGGTGCTCGACCGCAAGGGCCGCGTGCTGCGCGTGGTGAAGTACGCGATGGACATCTCCGCCGAAGTGCGGCGCGACGCCGAAGCCAGCAGCCAGCTGGCCGCCGTGGGCCGCGCCCAGGCGGTGATCGAGTTCACGCTGGACGGGCATATCCTGCGCTGCAACCGCAACTTCCTCGAGGCCATGGGTTATGCCTCCGAAGCCGAACTGGTCGGCCAGCACCACCGCATGTTTGTCGATCCCCGGGAACGGCACACCGCGGAATACGCGGCGTTCTGGCCGCAACTGGCCAGGGGCCAGCACTACCGCGGGCAGTTCCGGCGCATCGGCCGGGGCGGCAACGATGTCTGGATCGAAGCCAACTACAGCCCGGTGCTGGACCAGGCCGGGCAGCCGTTCAAGATCGTCAAATACGCCACCGACATCACCGCGCGTTTCGAGGCCACGCAGCTGGTGCAGGACGCGTTCGAGCAACTGCAGCAACTGGTGCGCGACAGCGCGGGTCAGGCGCGCGATGCGCATGCCCAGACCAAGGAGGTCGCGAGCATTGCCCAGCGCGGCGACGCGGCGCTGGACAACGCCGTCGACGCGATGTCGCGCATCATGGCCGACTCCCGGCGCATCGGCGAAATGGTCGGCCTGATCGACGGCATTGCCTTCCAGACCAATCTGCTGGCCCTCAACGCCGCCGTCGAGGCCGCCCGCGCCGGCGAACACGGCCGCGGCTTTGCCGTGGTCGCCAGCGAAGTGCGCAGCCTGGCGCAGCGCAGCGCCGTGGCGGCCAAGGAGGTCAAGGCGGTGATCGGCAGCTCCACCCAGTCGGTGCAGCAGGGCGTGGCGCGCGTCAACGAATCGGGCGACATGATGCGCCAGATGCGCACCGCCGCGGCCAACGCCAGCGGCATCATGGACCACATCATCCAGGCCTCGCGCGCGCAGGACGAACGGCTGGTGGATACGCGCGAAGCGATGCGGCAATTGGAGAATGCGGTGATACAGCGGTGAGAGGCGACGCTGGTCCAATGGATCAGCGCGCGCCCGGGGACCGAATCGGACTTTCTGACGAAGCCGGCTGCGGCCCGGGATTTTCTACGTGATCCGCCAACGTTGGAGGCGGGCCCCTGCGGCTGATCCAGCCCTCGGTGCCCCGGGAGAAATCCAGGTTTGGCGTCGCCACCGGAATGCCAAAGCTCCAGAACACGATATCGCCGAAATCCTCTCCTGCCTGGCCTATCGTCGAGCCGGACAGGGTGCCTGTACCCGTGGCCGTCACTGCGACCGTCTGTCTTGGAAAATTGTTCAGAACGTACCGCCCGGCACTGTCGGTCGTGGTGGTGGCTGTGACCGTTGGGTCCTCGGTGAGTGCGGCAACGACCGTTGCGCGCGCCACAGGATTGCCGGGTTCATCCACAACTTTTCCTTGTACGGATGCAGTGCCGGCCCAGATGGCAGTCCTGAACACCACCAACGCGCCCTCGGCATCTGACCCATAGACCGAGACCGGGTTTATGCCATCTTTCAGCGCAGAAGCTACTGTCAACATATCGCCATCAACGCGCAGAGTTGCTACGTCTACGATGGACCTATTCACGTAGACGGTATACATCGACATGTCAGTGGATAGAACCGCTCCACTGGCCTTGAATTGCACTGGACCACCCTGATGCTGAAGCGAATTGCTGCTGCGCACATGCTCCAGATTCATCTCAGACCACGGCGCTTCCCGTTCATTGGGATCAGGTCCATCGAAGACGCTGGCTGCTGGCGGTGTTTCCACGGTTTGCTCTCGTCCATAGCAGCCCGCCATGCCAGCCACTACGACCAGTGCCATGCCCGGCAATAGCACCTTCTGCAAATTGGCCCTCATCGAAGCCTCCCGGCATCCGCGCATTTGGTGTCCATGATGGGTTTGGCCGCAGTCTGGGACTTAAAGCTGACCCAGCAGCCTTACCCCTCCAGTCCAGGCATGCTCCAATGAAAATGCGTGTCATGACCAGCGTAGTTTCGGATGACATGATCGGCCCTTCGTCCATCAGCGAGCGTTACATCCTTGTACGCGTCATAGAACGCGTTTCGGGGGCGCGGCGTATGCGAGACATAGACCAACTTCACCTTTTTCCCAACGCCCGGCGTGTTCAACATTGCAATCATTTTGGCCGCAGCCGCCGCATCTCTGGCGCTGTACCCGGAATACCATCCATCGGCATCCCCTCCGGAGGTATGCGAACGATGGTCGGGCGCAAACGAACCGGCATTCATATTGCTGAAGTCCCCCCAACTCGCGTTCACGGAACTGCATATGTCGCGCGTTGCAGCTGTCAGCCAATCATCCCCTCCTCTATGCGCATCCCGGCCGCCGTAGCGCTCGCCGCCTGTCCAACGTACCAGCAATGGAACCTGGCCCATTTCTTTCTCGGCGGTGCTGCCATCGTCGGCTTTTGCCACCAGCTTCAGCTTCAACGGACCGTCATGTGTAGAGTTCACTGCGGCAAGCTCCTTGGCAGGAATTTCAAATGCCAGTTGAGCGGCCGAGAGTTCAATGCCGGATGCTCCAAAAGGTTTGTAGAGCTTCGAGTTCAACGAAGTGGCAAGCTGGCCCCTGGCTTTGACGACACCGTCTTGCTGTACATGAAGCTCCAATGAAGAAAGCTTTGCAGCGGCAGGCCCCATGAGCTTGAGCGTTGCATGGACACGAGTGGTGGCACCGAAATATGGATGATCGGTGGCACTCAAATATTGAAGTGTGGAATTGTCGATATCAAAAAGACGGGCCTGTGTAATCGACAGCGAGCTGGGCTGCATGTGATCGATAATTACGACCGAATCCATGGCGCCATCTTTGACATTGGCCAAGGTCACTTCGACCCGAACAGGCGAGCCTGCAGCGGCTAGTTCCAGCGTCAAATCCTTCCATGCTGTTGATCCGCTGGAGTCGAAGGCGGCTGCTCCGAGCTCGTTCATCGAACCGCGTTCAACCGCTTTTTGCCCACCTTTGCTGTTCAACGTGATTTGGAATGCGTCGTTGTACGCTGAACCAAAGTAGGTTGGAAATTCAGTAGTCTGGAAGCGATAGCGCATGCGAAACGTCTTGGCATCTGCGGGCGGTATGAACGTATGAGAAGTGGTAATGGGTCCCATGCCGCTCGTGCTCAGTCGCAGGCTTTTTCTTGTGACGGCTTGCGCATGCGCTGTCGAGAAAGGGCTCCAGCGCATGAACTGGGAATAACTCGCTGGTGAAGGCAAGGCCGACTTGGGGCCTGGATTCTCGACGTAATCCTCCAGTGTCGGAGGCACGCCATTGTGATTGATCCAACCTTCCGTGCCCCGGGAAAAATCCAGATTCGGAGTCACCGGAATGCCAAAGTTCCAGAACACAAGATTCGGAAACTCCGTCCCAGCCACACCCGCTGTCGAGCCAGACAGGTCCCCTGACCCGGTAGCTGTCACGATGACAGTCCGGCTCGGGAAATTACGCAATACATACCGGCCAGCGCTGTCTGTTGTCGTGGTGGCAGTGACCTTTGAATCATCCGCAAGTGATCCCACCACCGTCGCGCCAACCACTGGGTTGCCTGCTTCATCGACCACCCTTCCTTGTACGGGTGCAGTTCCTGCCCAGATGCTGGCCCTGGCTTCGATTGGAGCGCCTTGCGCATCGGGTGCATAGACCAAAACCTGATTCCTGCCGTTCTTCAACGCAGAAGTCATGGTCAGCTGATCGCCCTGGACCAGGAGATTCGCGCCATCCACTATCGAATCGTTCAAATAGACCGTGTAGCTCGACATCTCAGTGGATAGCGCCGCACCACTGGCCTTGAATTGCACCGGTGAGCCTTGCCCCTGCAGCGCATCGCTGCTGCGCACATGGGTCAACTCCATATCCGACAGCGGCGCTTCCTGCTCATTGGGATCGGGAGCATCGACCACAGCTGCCGGGGGGGAGTGGGTGCGATCTTCACGTCCATCGCAGCCCACCATGCCAGCCACCACGACCAGTGCCGCGCCCAGCGACAGTGCTCTGTACCACCTGGTTTTCATCGCAGTCTCCCGGCACCAACGTCTGCGGCGTCGATGCATTGCTTGCCCAGAGTCCTGAACAAAAATCTAGTCGCAATCGTCGGGAATACAAGCTTGAAAGAACGAAGGTTTCAAGGTGACCGGGAGTCAACGCCCGAGGCTACTGCTGCGCCTGCTGCACGAAGTTTGCAATCAGCGGCGATGCGTCCGCGCTGCGGTGCGCCACCGCCAGGCTGACCGTGGCGGGGTGGTTGCGCAGCGCGCGGTAGACCACGCCCTTGAAGCGCAACTGGCGCATCGATGCCGGCACCAGCGTGACACCCAGCTCGGCGGCCACGGCGGCCAGGATGGAGACGATCTGCGTGGCCGACGGCCCGAGCATCGGTTCGAAGCCCGAGCTGCGGCAGGCGGCCACTGCGGCATCGAACAGGCTGGGGCCCAGCGGGCGCGGCGTGAGGATGAAAGGCTCGGCGCGCAGCGATTGCAGATCGATGCGCGCGCCCGCGCTGGCGGCGGGATGGGCCGCGGGCAGCGCGGCAATCAGCGCTTCGTCGGGATAGCGGTGGAAGCGCAGATCCTCGGCATCGAGGCCGTCGGGGCGCACGAAGGCAATGTCCAACCGGCCGCTGCGCAAACGCTCGACCAGGGTCTGCGAGTTGCCCTCGTCCACCGTCAGTTCCACCTGTGGATAAGTACGGCGGTAGGCGCGGATGGCATCGAGCACCACCGGATTGAGCGCCGACGAGCCGGTGAAGCCCACCTGCAGCAGGCCGATCTCGCCGCGCGCCGCACGCTGCGCCGCGCGCACCGCATCGGCGGCGCGGGCGGGCAAGGGCTGCACGCGCTCCAGAAATGCGCGGCCCGCATCGGTCAGCACCGCGCCGTGCGGCACACGCTGGAACAGCGGCGTGCCGACCTCGGCTTCGAGGTCCTTGATCTGCAGGCTCAGCGGCGGCTGGCCGATGCCCAACTGCGCCGCGGCGCGCGTGAAATTGCCTTCCTGTGCCACGGCGAGGAAGTAGCGAATGTGGCGTAGCTCCATCTGGTATTTGTAATGGATATTGAGATCCATGCAAGCATATATTGGACAAATATCAGGACAAACCCTAGATTCGGTATTCCATTTCTACGCGGCTTGTCCGCATCGCCGGTATGTCTTGCGCCATCGCTCGCCCCTCGCTGGAGGCGAGCCCATCGTCCCCTGTTTCCGCTGCGCCGCACCAGGGCATTGCCCGCCATACGCCCGAATATCTGCGGGCCCAATGGGCACTGTTTCTCGCCGGCTTTGCAAGCTTTTCGCTGATCTACTGCGTGCAGCCGCTGCTGCCGGCATTTGCGCAGACCTTTGGCATCACGGCGGCGCAAAGTTCGCTGGCGTTGTCATTGACCACGGGGCTGCTGGCCGTTGCCATCGTGCTGGCGGGCGCGTTTTCGCAGGCACTGGGCCGGCGCGGGCTGATGTTCACGTCGATGGCATTGGCCTCTTTGCTCAACATTGCTGCCGCGGTGGTGCCGAGCTGGAATGCGCTGCTGGCGGCCCGTGCGCTCGAGGGCTTGGTGCTGGGCGGCGTGCCTGCCGTGGCCATGGCCTATCTGGCCGAGGAGATCGACCCGCGCCACCTGGCCCGGGCCATGGGCCTGTACCTGGCCGGCACCGCCTTTGGCGGCATGACGGGCCGCGTCGGCATGGGGCTGCTGACCGAGTGGGTGTCGTGGCAGTTTGCGCTCGGACTGCTGGGCGGGCTGTGCCTTCTGTCCGCCATCGGCTTCCTGGCGCTGTTGCCGCCTTCGCGCAATTTCACGCCACGCCCTGGGCTGCAACTGCACTTCCATCTGCAGGCCTGGGGCGGACACCTGCGCAACCCCCAGCTGTGGTCGATCTATGCCGTGGGCTTCACCCTCACGAGCATCTTCGTCTCGATGTTCAACTACGCCACCTTCCGGCTTGCAGGCGCGCCTTATGGCCTGAGCCAGACGCAGATCAGCCTGCTGTTCCTGGCGTTCGGCTTCGGCATGGTGGCATCGTCGACGGCCGGCCGGCTCGCGGAACGCATGGGCCGGCGGCCGCTGCTGCTGGCCGGCTTCGCGCTGATGCTGGCGGGCATGCTGCTGACGCTGTCGTCTGCGCTGCCCGTCGTGTTCACCGGCATTGCGCTGGTGACCACGGGGTTCTTCGTCGGGCATGCGGTGGCCAGTTCCTCGGTGGGTCCGCTGGCGGGAGCCACCAAAGGCCACGCGGCTTCGCTGTACCTGCTGTTTTACTACCTGGGCTCCAGCGTCGTCGGCTCGATCGCGGGCTGGTTCTGGCAGCACGGCGGCTGGAGCGCGGTGGTGGCGCTCACGGCCGCGCTGGCGCTGCTGGGCTTGGGCCTGGCGTGGAGGGGGCGCGGGTTTGCGGCCGCAGGCTGAAACCTGAGACCGCGCGCGGCTCAGACGGTGCTTGCGGAGTGCTGCAGCGACGGATGCGCCGCGAAGTACGCGGACATGGTTCGAAGCAGCCCCGCGATGTCCTTGCGCACCACCTCGAAGTCGGCATTGCGCTCGCGCGATTCCTCGTCCATGTAGATCGGGCGGCGGATCTCGATCTGCATGCTGTGGCGCTGCAGCGCGGGCTGGCCGATCCTGGCGATCAGCTGCACGCCCTTGTAGGGATCGTTGCGCGCCACGGTGTAGCCGCAGCCGCGCAGGTACTCCTCGACCAGCGCGACGAATGCCGGCTCGCAGGTCGTGCCGTCGCGGTCGCCAAGAACGAAGTCGGCCAGGGGCTTGTCGCTCTTGATCTGCAGGCGCTCATAGGCGTTGTTGGGCATCGAGTGCAGGTTCAGATGCCACACCGCGCCAAAGCGCTGGTGCGTGCTCTCCACCACCGCGGCCAGCGCCTGGTGGTAGGGCTGGTAACAGCGCGCGATGCGCTGCTGTACCTCGGCCACCGACAGCAGGCGGTCGTAGATCGGCGTGTTCTTGACGGTACGCCACATCAGGCCCGAGCCCAGGCGCGTTTTCTCGCTGGGGTTCAGGGGCGTGGGCCAGGGGCTGGCCAGCAGGTTCGGGTCGATATCGTCGAGCGTGCGGTTCAGGTCGAGATAGCTGCGCGGAAACAGCGCCTCGACCAGCGTTGCGCCCAGCTTCGGCGCATCGCCCCACAGCGCCTCGACATGGGTGTCCTCGGCGGCGCGCAGCAGCGCGCGCGGCACGGCATGGCCGAAGTCGTCGGGGTACTGCACGCCGCTGTGCGGCGAATCGCAGACCAGTGGAATGGCCACGCCTTCGGGCGCGTGCAGCCGGAACATGGCAGAGGTGTGCTGCATGCTCATTCCACCGAAATCTTCGCCACCTTGGCGACGTTCTTGTAGCGCTGCACGGCCTGCTCGATCTGCGCCTGGAACTGCGCCGAGGTGCCGGGAATGAGCGTGGCGCCGGCCTCTTCCATCTTGCTGATGAAGTCGGGCTCCTTCATGGCCGTGTGGATCGCCTGGTTGAGTTTCTTGACGATGGCCGGCGGCGTGCCCGCGGGCGCCACCACGCCGAACCAGCCGCCGTTGCCCATCTGCGGGAAACCGAGTTCGCCGTAGGTGGGCACATCGGGCAGCGCGGGCGAGCGCTTGTCCGAGAGCACGGCCAGCGCATGCAGGCGGCCGGCCTTGATGTGCGGCAGCGCCGAAGGCAGGTTGTCGGTGATCGCATCGACCTGGCCCGCCACCGCATCGTTGAGCGCCATGCCCGAGCCCTTGTAGGGCACGTGCAGCAGCTTGATCTTCGCCAGGCTCGAGAAGTACTCGACGTTGGAGTGGCCCAGCGAGCCCGTGCCCGGCGAGGCAAACGTGATCTTGCCGGGCTCGCTCCTGGCCAGCGCGAGGAAGTCCGCCATGTTCTTCGCCGGGAACTTGCCGGTGACGGCCAGCACGCTGGGCACCGTGGCCACGTTGCTCACCGGCACGAAGTCCTTGACCGGGTCGTACTTGAGACGGCTGCCATAGGCCGCGACGTTCGAGCCATGCGTGCTCATCGTCGCCATGCCCAGCGTGTAGCCGTCGGGCTTGGATTTGGCGACCATGTCCATGCCCAGCGAGCCGCCCGCGCCAGCGCGGTTTTCGATGACGATGGCCTGGCCCAGCACGCGGGCCGCGTATTCGCCGATCAGGCGCGCCGCGAGGTCGGTCGAGCCGCTGGCGGCAAACGGCACGATCAGCTTGATCGGGCGGTCGGGGTATTCGGCCTGCGCGGCGCTGGCGCCCAGGGCGGCAAAGACGGCCAGCGCGAGCGCGGCCGAGCGGCGGGAAAGAGGGAAGATGGGCGTGGTCATGGAGGCCAAGTGTCGGGCGCGGCGCCGAGGGCGCAAAACGACAAATCGGCACTGAGCATGACGGTTGTGCATACTCGCACTGCCGCGGGGCAATCACGCCCTGGCCCAGAGACCCCTGCCCCATGCGAATGCACTCGCCCTCGATGTCCGAACTCCATGCCTTTGCCACGGCGGTGCGCCTGGGCAGCTTTTCCCGCGCGGCGGCCGAACTCTGCGTCACGCAGAGCGCGATCAGCCGGGCCGTGGCGCGGCTGGAGCAGCATTACGGCGTGCCGCTGATCAAGCGCAACGCGCATGCGCTGTCGCTGACCAGCGTGGGGCGCGAGTTGCTCGACGCGGTGCGCGCGCCGCTGGGCGCGATCGAGGAAGTCAGCGCGCGGCTGCGCGTCATGCCCGCCGACCGGCCGCTGCATCTGGCCGTCGTGCCGACCTTTGCCAGCGTCTGGCTGATCCCGCGGCTGCGCAGCTTCCAGGCGCTGCACCCGGGCATCAAGCTGAACTTCGTGCCCTATAGCAAGGGCGAGGATTTTTCCGGCAGCACGCCCGATGCCGCCGTGCTCACCGGCCTGGGGCCAGAGGAGTGGCCGCATTGCAGCTGCGACTATGTGATCGGCCGCGAAATGGTGCCGATCTGCCACCCCGCGCGCCTGCAGCAGCGATTGGCGCAAGGCGCCTGGCGCGCGCCCGGCGATCTCGCGCAGGAGCCGCTGCTGTACCACACCACCGCGCCCGGCAACTGGACGCAATGGCTGCGCGCCGCGCAGGCCGGGCGCCAGGCGCCCAATCTGACCACCGCATTCGACCAGGTCTCGATGCTGATCCAGGCGGTGATTGCCGACATGGGCGTGGCGCTGGTGCAGCGCTGCCTGGTGAAGGAGGCGCTGCAATCGGGCGCGGTGGTGGTGCCCTTCGATCTGCCGATCTCGCTGCAGCGCGGCTACTACCTGTGCGCGCCGCACGACCGCCGGCCGCGGCCCGGGTTTGCGCAGTTCCGGCGCTGGCTGCTGGAGGCGGCTGGGGAGGACATTCGGGGAATGGGGATGGGGGAGCGGCGGGACTAGAGGACAGGACGTTCATGGTTCGACCGTCTCGCCGGCCCACGCACCCCGCACAAAAACCGCATATCCATCCAATAAAAACCAATCACTTGCCTTCACCAGCGACACACGACAAAACCAAGAACCAGATATCCAATTCCTCTTTCCTTCGTTCCTGGCCGGCCCATGTTTTCTTAATCTTCATCGACCACTGCATGAAGGACCGAAGCCATGACCAGAAGACTCGCCAGCAAGGAATCATCGCGCTCTGCCGCCGTCAAATCGCGGCTGGATTTTCCGGTCATCGACACCGACGTGCATGTCAACGACTACACACCAGCGCTCGAGGATTACGTCCAGCACTACGGCGGCAGCGCGCTGGTCGACGCACTGCGCAAGGCGCTGGGCGGGCGCTTTGCCACGCGCTCGGCGGCGGGCAAGGACTGGTACCAGCAGACGGCCGAGGAGCGCCAGCAGCACCGCACGCTGCGCGCGCCCTGGTGGGCACGCGTCACGCGCAATACGCTCGATCTGGCGACCTATACGCTGCCTGATCTGCTGGCCGAGCGCCTGCAAGAGCAAGGCGCCGACTACTCGGTGCTGTTTCCCAACGATGTGCTCGCGCCGGCGGCTGCCAGCGATGAATTCCGCCAGCCGCTGCACCGCGCCATCAACCATTTCCATGCCGACCAGTACCGCAATATGCGCACCGGCTCACGCCCGTGGCCGGCATTCCGCTGAACACGCCGCAGGAGGGCATAGAGGAGCTGGAATTCGCGGTGAAGACGCTGGGGCTGAAGGTCATCAACATTGCGGGCGGCGTGCGCCGGCCGATTCCGGCGATTGCCGCCAAGTACCCCAAGGCCGAGCACCCCGACGTGGCGCGGCATGCCAGCTATACCGACTTCTACGGCATCGACAGCCCGCATGACTACGACCCGTTCTGGGCCAAGGTGGTGGAGCTGGGCGTGCCGGTCACCACGCACTACGGCAGCCAGGGCTGGACCGGGCGCCAGTCGATCAGCAACTACATGTTCAACCACATCGGCCACTTTGCCGACGGCTCGCAGGCGTTCGCCAAGGCGCTGTTCTTCGGCGGCGTGACGCGGCGCTTTCCCGGGTTGCGCGTGGCGCTGCTCGAAGGCGGTGCGGACTGGGGCGCGCATGTCTACACCCACCTCGTCGACCGCTTCGAGAAGCGCAACCGCCAGGCGGTGCAGAACTACAACCCCGCGCATGCCGACATCGAGCTGCTGGCCGCCTGTTCGAGCAATACGGCGCCGAGTTGACCAAGGGCCGGCCGGTGAACAAGGAGACGCTGCTGCGCGACAGCCTGGGCGTGTCGGCGCTGCCGCACAGCCGCGAGCCCGAGGGCGACGAACTCGATGACTTCCTGGCGGCAGGCATCGAGAGCGCCGATGACATCCGCGAGCGCTGGGTCAAGCCCTTCTACTTCGGCGCCGAAGCCGACGACCGCACTGTGGCCGCGGCGTTCAACACCAGGGTCAATCCGCTGGGCACCAAGATCAACGCCATCTGGTCTTCGGACATCGGCCACTGGGACGTGCCCGACCTGACCGAGCCGCTGGCCGAGAGCTGGGACCTGGTCGAGCAGGGCGTGATCAGCGCCGACGACTTCCGCGCGCTGGTGTTCGAGAACCCGTACCGCTTCTACACCGAGGCCAATCCCGATTTCTTCGTGGGCACGGATATCGCCGACAAGCTGGCCAGGCGCTGACGGCACCGGCCCATCCATGGATGGCTTGGCGGGCTGGAAAGTGCGCCATTCATCCTTCGATCCTTCGACAAGCTCAGGACAGGATCAGGCTCAGGACGAACGGATTCTTCCTGAGATTTCGCCCATTTTCAAACCCCTGGCACCCGCATATGCGCGGCGCCCGGCTCCTCTTTCGCCCAAAGGAATTGCCATGACCGTCTCCTTCACTCCCGGCCGACGCGCCACCTTGCTGGCCTTCGGGCTGCTTCTCGGCACGCTCGCGCATGCCGCGCCGCCCGAAGTCATACGCATCGGCGTGGCCACCGCGGGCGGCGGCGAGCCCGTGACCTGGGGCGGCTCGTGCTGCGCGCCAACCAGGCGCTCGAAGAGGCCTTCAAGGCCGACGGCATCCGCGTCGAATGGCTGTTCTTCAAGGGCGCGGGACCGGCGGTGAACGAGGCGCTGTCGAACAAGCAGATCGACTTTGCCTACCAGGGCGATCTGCCCTCGATCGTCGGCCGCTCCAACGGCCTCAAGACCAAACTGCTGCTGGCCAGCGGCGCGCGCAACAACCTCTATGTGGTGACGCCGCCGCAGTCCGACATCAAGGACCTGAAGGATCTCAAGGGCCGCAAGGTCTCGCTGTTTCGCGGCACCAACGGGCACCTGGTGGCGATCAACGCGCTCGAGGGCGTGGGCCTGGCCGAGCGCGACCTGAAGGCCGTCAATCTCGACACCGGCAGCGCGCAGGCGGCGCTGGTGTCCAACGGCGTCGACGCGGCGTTTGGCGGCTATGAATGGTTCAAGGTGCGCGACAACGGCCTGGCCAAGGTGATCTATTCCGCGCAGGGCAAGGACCCTTCGCTGACGCGCCAGGCCTCGCTGCTGGTGCGCGAGGATTTCGAGAAGGAACATCCGGCGCAGGTGCAGAAGGTGGTGGACCAGTTCGTGCGCGCGGCCGATTGGGCGTCGGATGAGAAGAACCGCACCGCGCTGTTCCAGATCTGGGCGCGCAGCGGCACGCCGCAGGCCTCGTGGGAAGCCGAATTCGACAAGCAGGACCTGGCGCTGCGCAACTCGCCGCTGCTCGACGAATTCATCGTCGGACGCTACAAGGCCGTGGCCAGCGATGCGCTCAAGCTCAAGCTGATCCGCCGCCCGATCAGCGTCGACGGCTGGTTCGAGCCGCGTTACCTGCAGACGGCACTCAAGCAGCAGGGCCTGGAAAAGCGCTGGCAGGCGTTCGATGCCAAGGGCGTGGCCAAGTCGGCGGGCGGCACGCCCGTGGCGCAGCGCTGATCCGCCATGGCCAATACCCTCTCCTACCCCGCGGCCACACCGGCCGCACGCGGGCGCCAGCGCCTGGGCGGCGTGGTGCGCACTGCCGAACCCTTTGTGCTGCCGATCGCGCTGTTCGCGCTCTGGGCCGTGGGCGCGGCCCAGGGCTGGATCCCGGCGCAGGTGCTGCCCTCGCCGCAATTCGTCTGGGAAACGCTGAGCGAGCTGGCCACCAGCGGCGAGCTGTGGCTGCATGCCCAGGCCAGCCTGCAGCGCGTGCTGGTGGGCTTTGTCGCGGGCAGCGCGCTGGGCCTGCTGCTGGGCGCGTTCATGGGCCTGTCGAAGACCGTCGAGGCCTATCTGCTGCCCGCGTTCAACGCGCTGGTGCAGATTCCCGTGCTGGGCTGGCTGCCCTTCGTGCTGCTGCTGGTGGGCATCGGCGAGCCGCTCAAATACATCCTGATCGCCAAGGCCGCGCTGGTGCCGGTGACGCTGGCAACGCTGCAGGGCTTTCGCCAGACGCCGGCCGCGCTGCTCGAGGTCGGCGATGTCTACGGCTACACGCGGCGCCAGCAGGTGCTGGAGATCGTCGTGCCCACCGCCGTGCCCACGCTGTTCACCGGGCTGCGCCTGGGCTTCACCAAGGCCTGGCTGTCGCTGGTGGTGGTGGAGCCGGTGGCGTCGAGCGAAGGCCTGGGCTACCTGATCGTCTACGGGCGCCAGCTGTTCCAGCTCGATCTGGTGATGGCCGCGGTGATCATCGTCGGCGCGCTGGGCTATGCCATCGACCGGCTGCTGGACCTTGCCGAAGCCCGCGTCGCGGCGCGCCATGGCGCGCGCACCACTGCGAAAGGACTGCTGTGAGCACCTCGCCTTCTTCCCTGTGCGCGCGCTGGCGCGGCCTGGTCGTGCCCGTCGTGGCCATCGCGCTGTGGGCGCTGGTCTCGAAGCTCGACCTGGTCAACTCGGCGCTGCTGGTGTCGCCCGCCAAGGTGCTTGACACCGGCTGGGAGCTGGTCCGCAGCGGCCTGCTCTGGCTCAACCTGCGCGCCAGCCTGGCGCGCGAGCTGACCGGCTTCGTGATCGGCACCAGCGGCGGCCTGGTGCTGGGCGCGCTGCTGGGCCTGTGGCCGCGCTTCAACCGCATCGTCGGCCCGAGCTTCAACACCTTCAAGCAGATCTCGCTGTTCGCGTGGATTCCGCTGATCTCGGTGTGGTTCGACCTGGGCGATATCGCCAAGGTGGTGTTCCTGTCGCTGGCGGCGCTGGTCCCGGTCGTGGTCAACACCGCCGACGGCATCCGCAACACGCCGGCCGCGCTGCTGGAAGTCGCGCGCGTCTACGGCTACACGCGCGCCCAGACCGTCTGGCATGTGGTGCTGCCCTCGGCCGCGCCGTCGATCTTCACCGGCATCTACCTGGCGCTGGTGTATTCGTGGCTGGCGACGATAGGCGCCGAATACCTGCTGGTGTCGGGACGCGGCGTGGGCAATCTGCTGATCGAAGGCAGCGAGCATTTCCGCATGGACCTGGTGCTGTTCGGCATGGTCACCATCGGCTTCGTCGGCTGGCTCATGAACGCCAGCGCGCGCATGCTGGAGCGCGCGCTCGCCCGGCGGCTCGGCCGCTGAAACCTCTCACGTTCCCGAAGGCATATCCCATGACCACCACCCTTCTTGCAGATGATCTGCACATCCACGTGGCCTCCAAGCGCTTCGACAGCACGCAGTCCAGCGACGGCAGCCTGCAGGTGCTGCAGGACATCGACCTGGAACTGCCCGCGGGCGAATTCGTCAGCATCGTCGGCGCCAGCGGCTGCGGCAAGTCCACGCTGCTGCGCCTGGTGCTCGGACTCGACACCGCCTACGACGGCCGCATCGCCATCGGCGACGAAAGCATCACCGGCCCGGGCCTGGACCGCGGCATCGTGTTCCAGGACCACCGGCTGTTTCCCTGGCTCACGGTGGAGCAGAACATCGGCGTCGGCCTGCGCAACTCCACCTTCAACGCACAGCAAAAGCGCAAGCTGATTGCCGAGCATGTGGCGCTGGTCGGCCTCGAAGGCTTCGAGAAATCCTTTCCGCACCAGATCTCGGGCGGCATGGCGCAGCGCGTGGCGATAGCGCGCGGGCTGGTCAACCGCCCGCGCGTGCTGCTGCTCGACGAGCCGTTTGGCGCGCTCGATGCGCTGACGCGCGCGCGCCTGCAGGGCGAGCTGCAGCGCATCTGGCAGAAGGAGCGCATCACCATGCTGCTGGTCACGCACGATGTCGAAGAGGCGGTGTTCCTGGGCGACCGCGTGGTGGTGATGCAGCCGCACCCGGGCCGCATCCGCCGCATCGTGCCCGTGAACCTGCCGCACCCGCGCAACCGCAGCGACCCGGAATTCATCCGCATCCGCGACGACGTGCTGGCCGACTTCCTGGGGCGCGGCGCGGACGGCGTTGGCCCCAGCGATGTGCCGCCGCCCGCGCAGCCCGTGGCGGCTGCCGACCTGTCCAGCGGGCGCATCCGCTTTGCCTGGTGATTTCCACTTCCACCGAAAGCCTTCCATGACCACCAAGAAGCAGATCAAGCTGGGTGCCTTCCTGATGCAGACCGGCCACCACATCGCCGGCTGGCGCCACCCCGGGGCCCAGGCCGATGCCGGCGTCAATTTCCGCCATTACGTGCAACTGGCGCAGAAGGCCGAGGCCGCGAAGTTCGACGCGGTGTTCCTGGCCGACGGCGTGGCGGTGCGCTCGGAAAATCTCGAGGCGCTGGCGCGCACCGCGCGCAGCGACCAGTTCGAGCCGCTGACGCTGCTGTCGGCCCTGGCCGCCGTGACCGAGCGCATCGGCCTGATCGCCACCGCCTCCACCAGCTACCACGAGCCCCACAACCTGGCGCGCAAGTTCGCCTCGCTCGACCAGATCTCGGGCGGGCGCGCGGGCTGGAACCTGGTGACGTCGGCGACCAAGGCCGAGGCGCTGAATTTCAACCGCAGCGACCAGTTCGCGCATGCCGACCGCTACCGCCGCGCCGCCGAATTCCACGACGTGGTGACCGGCCTGTGGGACAGCTGGGAAGACGACTCCTTCGTGCGCGACCAGCAAAGCGGCAGCTACTTCGATGCCAGCAAGTTGCACCCGCTGAACCACAAGGGCCCGCATTTCCAGGTGCGCGGCCCGCTCAACGTCGCGCGTTCGCCGCAGGGCCGCCCGGTGGTGGTGCAGGCCGGCGCCTCCGAAGACGGGCGCGAGCTGGCGGCGCGCACCGCCGAGGTGATCTTTGTCGCGCATCAGACCTTTGCCGAGGCGCAGAGCTTCTATGCCGCCATCAAGGCCCGCGTGCAGCACTACGGCCGCCATCCCGACGACGTGAAGATCATGCCCGGCATCTTTCCCGTGGTCGGCCGCACGCAGGAGGAAGCCGAGGCGAAGTTCGAACAGTTGCAGTCGCTGATCGATCCGGTGGTCGGGCTCTCGCTGCTAGCGGGCATCTCGGGCGGCGTGGACTTGTCGGGCTATCCCGTCGACGGCCCGCTGCCCGAGCTGCCGCCCACCGAGGGCCCGCAAAGCCGCCAGCGCCTGCTCATCGATCTCGCGCGCCGCGACGGCCTGTCGATCCGCCAGCTGTACCTGAAGATCGCGGGCGCGCGCGGCCACCAGCAGGTGGTGGGCACGCCCAAGACCATTGCCGACCAATTGCAGCAATGGTTCGAGGAAGGCGGCGCCGACGGCTTCAACATCATGGGCCCGTGGTTTCCCGGCGGCCTCGACGACTTCATCGAACTGGTGCTGCCCGAGCTGCGCCGCCGCGGCCTGTTCCGCACCGAATACGCGGGCCGCACGCTGCGCGAGCACCTGGGCCTGGCGCGGCCGCAGCACCCGGCGGCGCTGGCGCGCGCGGCGCGCGCCGAACAGGCTCTTGCGGCCTGAAATGAAGACCGCCCGCCCGCGCCGCTAAGCGGGCTTGCGGTAGCGCAGTGCCTCGACCACCAGCGCCAGCGCGGGCGCCAGCTGCCGGCGGTTGGCGTAGTAGAGGTGGTAGCCGGGAAAGGTCGGCCACCAGTCCTCGAGCACCGGCACCAGCCGGCCCGCGGCAATGTGCGGCGCCATGATGTCCCAGGGCACATACGCGAAGCCCATGCCGTCCAGCGCCGCCTGCAGCATCAGATAGGTGTTGTTGAAGGTCGCCTGGCCCGGCACACGCACATTCAGGGCCTGTCCCTTCTTCTCGAAATCCCAGGCGTAGAGGCCGCCATGCGTGGGCAGCCGCAGGTTGATGCAGCGGTGCTGCACCAGATCCTGCGGCTGCTTGGGCAGGCGCCTGCCCTCGAGGTATTGCGGCGACGCCGCCACCGCCATGCGCAGCTCGGGCGCGATGGGCACGGCAATCATGTCCTTGTCGACGCGGTTGCCGGTGCGCACGCCCGCATCGAAGCGCTGCGCCGCGATGTCGGTCATTGCATAGTCGACGCTGAGCTCGATCTGCACATCGGGGTACTGCTGCATCAGCGGCATGAGCCGCGGCCACAGCGCGGTGGTGATGGCATGGTCATGCGCGGTGATGCGCACCGTGCCCGCGGGCTGGTCGCGCAGCGCGGCCAGCGAGCCGATTTCGAGATCGATTTCCTGCAACCGCGGCGCCACCGTCGCCAGCAGGCGCGCGCCGGCTTCGGTGGTGGAGACGCTGCGCGTGGTGCGCGTCAGCAGCCGCAGGCCCAGCCGCTCCTCGAGCGTGCGCATGCAGTGGCTCAGCGCCGAGCGCGACATGCCCAGCTGCGCCGCGGCGCGCGTGAAGCTGCGTTCGCGCGCCACGGTCACAAAGGCCTGCAGATCATTCAGATTGGGTTTTTGCATTGGTGAATTCGATGCACGGGTGCATGCGGATTTTTCCATCTTATCAACCAATGCCGCAGGTTCTAAAGTGGCCCGGGTCATCAATACCGGAATGCAAGACCATGAAGAAACCCCTTCTGAAAAGTGCGTTGTGCGCGGCGACGGCCACGGCACTGCATGCGGCTGCCGCGGGCGCGGCGCCGCAGGAGATCACGCGTGCCGGCACGCAGCAGGCCAGCATGGGCTCGGCCGAATACTTCACCGGCCAGGTGCAGGTGGAGCCAGTCTGGCCCGCCAACGGCGAGATCAATGCCTCGGGCGGCCGCGTGACGTTTGCGCCCGGCGCGCGCTCGGCCTGGCATACCCATCCGCGCGGCCAGCGGCTGCTGGTGACGGCAGGCACGGGCCTGACGCAGGAATGGGGCAAGCCGGTGCAGCAGATCCACGCCGGCGATGTCGTCTGGTGCCCGCCCGGCGTCAAGCACTGGCATGGCGCTGCGCCGCATGCCGCAATGACCCACCTGGCCGTGACCGGTACCACCGAGCAGGGCCAGAACGTCCAATGGCTGGAGAAAGTCACCGATGCACAATACGAAGGCAAATAAGGCACTGGGCCAGGCCCTTCTCGTGGCGGCCCTTGCCGGCATCGCAGTCACCGGACATGCAGCGCAGGAGACCCGCACCATGCAGCACCCAAGCATCCCGCAGACCCAGTCCAGCACGCTCACGGCGCGCCAGCAGGCCATCGTGCCGATCTCGGCGTTTGCCGCGGCCGGCGCTATCGACCAGCTCAAGACGGCGCTGGAGCAAGGCCTGTCGGCAGGGCTCAGCGTGAACGAGATCAAGGAAGTGCTGGTCCAGCTCTATGCCTATGCCGGTTTCCCGCGCAGCCTCAATGCGCTGGGCGCGCTGATGCAGGTGCTGCAATCGCGCCAGCAGCGCGGCATCGCCGACGCCCCTGGCAATCTGCCCAGCCGCGCCGCGCCCCAGGGCGACGCCCTGCTGGCCGCGGGCACCGCGAACCAGACGCGGCTGTCGGGCGGCCCTGTCAAGGGCGCGCTGTTCGACTTCGCGCCCGCGGTGGACGAGTACCTGAAAACACATTTGTTCGGCGATATCTTCGAGCGCGACAACCTCGATTGGCACAGCCGCGAACTGGCCACGCTGGGCATGCTTGCGGCGCTCGAAGGCGCCGACTCGCAGTTGCAGTCGCATATGCGCATCAGCCTGAATGTCGGGCTCACCAGCGCGCAGTTGCAGCAGGTGGCGGCGGTGCTGCAGGAGCGTGTCGGCGCCGGTGAGGCCCAGCGTGCACGCCAGGCACTGGAGCGCCATCTGGCGACGCAGCAAAAGCACTGACGCCGATGCAGCGCGCGCCGGCGCCCGCGCTGCCTCCGATCTCCATGTCCTTGAACACTTCCTCCGCCAAGCGGAAGGCGTCGATGGCCGTGGGCTGGCCGCCATTGTTCAGCGCCACGGGCCGCGTGGCAGCATCTGGCACACAACCTGCTTTGTCACAGCATCTTGTATACATGAAGGTATTCATCATGCTGATCGGCACCCTCGAAGACTGGAAGAACGCATATGCTCAGGGAGCAACGCCTGCCGAACTGCTGGAGCAGCAGCGGCTGGCCTGCGATGCAGCGGATACCGCCTGGATCAGCATTGCCAGCGCCGAACAGCTGCAGGACCAGATCGACGAACTGCTGGCGCTGGAGCAGGCGCTGGGACGCGAACAGATGCCGCTGTATGGCGTGCCGTTCGCGGTCAAGGACAACATCGATGTGGAGGGTTTCCGCACCACTGCCGCCTGCGAGGAGTTCGCCTACGTCGCGCAAAACGATGCGTTTGCGATCCAACGTCTCAGAAATGCCGGTGCCATCGTGCTGGGCAAAACCAATCTCGACCAGTTTGCCACCGGCCTGGTCGGCACGCGCTCGCCCTATGGCGTGGTGCCGAATACCTTTGACGCGCGCCTGATCAGCGGCGGTTCGAGCTCGGGTTCGGCATCGGTCGTGGCGCGCGGCCTGGTGCCGTTCGCACTGTCGACCGATACCGCGGGCTCGGGCCGCGTGCCTGCGGGCTTCAACCAGATCGTCGGCCTCAAACCCACGCCTGGTGCAGTCAGTGGCACCGGTTTGGTGCCTGCCTGCCGCACGCTGGACTGCATTGGCGTGCTGGCCTGCACCGTCGCGGACAGCGCCAGCGTCATGTCGGTGATGGAGGGCCACGACCCGGCCGACGGCTACTCGCGCGCGCGCCCCATGGCGCCCGCGCACAAGCCGCTGGCGCAGCTGCGCGTGGCAACACCGGCAGCGCGCCCGCTGTCGCCTGCCTATGAAGCCGCATTTGCGGATTTCTGCGCGCAACTGCAGGCGCAGACCGCGCAGCTCGAAGAAATCCCGTTCGACACGCTGTTCGAGGTGGCGCAGCTGCTGTACCACGGCCCCTGGGTGGCCGAGCGCGTCGTCGGTGCGCGCAGCATCTACGAACAGCAGCCCGAGAAAATGGTGCCGGTGGTGCGCAGCGTGCTCGATGTGGCGAAGCGGTTTTCCGCGGCCGACACCTTTGCCGCGCAATACCGGCTGCAGCAACTCAAGCAGCAAGCCGACCGGCTCTGGCAGGACTGGGACGTGCTGTGCGTGCCCACCGCACCGCGCCACCCGCGCATCGATGAAGTCATGGCCGACCCGATGGCCGTCAACTCGGAGATGGGCATCTACACCAACTTCGTGAACCTGCTGGGCTGGTCGGCGATCGCGATTCCCGCGCGCCGCCTACCCGACGGCCTGCCGTTCGGCATCACGCTGATCGCCCCAGGCTGGCGCGAGCCCGATCTGGTGCGCTGGGCAGCGCAGCTCGAGCAGCAGGCCGGCCTGCCCGCGGGCGTGACCGGGCTCAAGGCCGGTGCCACCGCCGCACCCGGCACCTGGAGCGTGGCGGCGCAGGGCGACATGGTGGCGGTGGCCGTGGTCGGCGCGCACCTGCACGGCATGCCGCTGAACCATGAACTGCTGGCCTGTGGCGCGCGCCTGCGCGAAGCCACCCATACCAGCGCCGACTACCGCCTCTACGCCTTGCAGGGCACGGTGCCGCCCAAGCCCGGACTTTCGCGCAGCGAAGGCGGCGCGGTGCAGAACGGCGCCGCGATTGCCGTCGAGGTCTGGGACATGCCGCTGGCCCACTTCGGCCGCTTTGTCGCGGGCGTGCCCGCACCGCTGGGCATAGGCACGGTCACGCTGGCCAACGGCACGACCTGCAAGGGCTTCATCTGCGAAGGCCATGCGCTGGCGCAAGCCACCGACATCACGGCGTTTGGCGGCTGGCGCGCCTATTGCCAGAGCCTGCGCTAGACCGCCCCACTACAAGAAATCAGGAGACTTGCGTGACCCAGATCAGCCTTGCCGCCTCGGCATATGCGCAGCTAAAGCAGGCGCTAGACAACTTCCATTTCGTGCCGGGCGACCGCTTCAGCGAAAACGAGGTCAGCGCCCTGCTGGGCATGAGCCGCACGCCGATCCGCGAGGCCCTGGTGCGGCTGCAGCGCGAAGGTTATATCTCGGTCATGCCCAAGCTCGGCTGGCTGGTGAACAGCATCGACTTCCATGTGTTCGAGCAGCTCTACGACGTGCGCTCGGTGCTCGAATGCGCGGCCATCGACCTGCTTGGCGCGGCGCCCGATCTCGCGCAACGGCTGGCGCCGCTGTGCGCGCTATGGTGCGTCGACCGGGGCGAGCGTCTCGCCGCCTGCGCCGAAGTCTCGCAGATGGATGAGGCCTTCCACATGGCGCTGGTGCATGCCAGCGGCAACCTGGAGATGGCACGCATCCACTGCGACCTCACGGAACGCATCCGCGTCGTGCGGCGCCTCGAATTCACGCGCAACTACCGCATCGATGCGGCCTACGACGAGCATGCGCAGATCCTGCGCACGCTGCTGGCCCGCGACACCTTGCAGACCAAGGCGCTGCTGCAAAAGCATATTGCGGTGAGCCGCGACGAGGTGAAGAAGATCACCTTGCATACCTTGCAGGCGGCGCGGCAGGGACGGGTGGCGGCTTGAGTCGCCATTTGCTCCATAGCGGTCCGGTCGAAGGACGAGCAAGCGCATTGCCCTGGACGGCCCTTCGACAGGCTCAGGGCGAACGGCTCTATCGTTTGAAGAACGATTTTTACCGATAGTCCATCAACTCGTTCAGCAGCCCCCCCCGCGGATCCGCCAGCGCATTCAGGATGCTGAAATGGTCCGCGCCCTCGACGGGCAGCAAGCCGCCGGCATGGCCGTGGCGGTGCAGTGCAAACACCTGGCTCTGCACCTGCAGCTGCGGCAACTCCGCCGTGCCGAAAGCCGTCACGAACGGCTTGCCCACAGGTGGCAGCCGCAACGGGCTCAGCGTCTGCACTTCGGAAGGCGTCAGCTGCAACGCGGCGTTCAGATAGGTCTGCTGCAGCGGCGCCAGATCGTAGATCCCGCTGATGCCCAGACCCGCACGCACGCCTTCGCACTGCAGGCCCAGGGCCGTCAGATGCCCGCCCGCGGACCAGCCGCACAGCAGGATCTCGCCGCTGCCGCCCTGTGCCAGCGCCTGCGCGCGCACGGCGGCAATGCCTTGCCGCACCTCCAGCACGATCTGCATGAGACTGGCCTGCGGCGCCAGCGTGTAGCCCACCAGCGCCGCATGCAGGCCGCGCGCGAGCGCACCTTCGGCGACAAAGCGGAAGCTGTTCTTGTGGCGCATCTGCCAGTAGCCGCCGTGGATGAACAGCAGCGTGGGCGCGCCCGCCGAGCCTGGAAAGTAGTCGTAGAGCTGGCGCTCGGCGGGCCCGTAGCGTTGGTCAAGCAGGCCCTCGGCGCGCGCCGCCAGCGCCGCGCTGCGCGCCTCGAAATCCGCGAGCTGCGCCGCGCTGCCCGGCACCGCAGCAGTGTTGTCGTAGGCCGCGTCGCGCAGCGCCTGGGGCAGCGCCTGCAGGCTGTCGAGCATCACGCGGCCTTGGGCAGCGAGACGTGGCTGCTGAGCATCTCGGTCAGCTCGCGGCGCACCAGGTTGAACTCGGGGTCGGTGATGCAGCGCGGGCGGTCCAGCGGAATGCGGTAGTCGCGCTCCACGCGGCCCGGGCCGGCGGTCATCACCACCACGCGGTCGGCCAGCAGCACGGCTTCCTCCACCGCATGCGTGACGAAGATCACCGTCAGCTTGGTCTTCTCCCAGATATCCAGCAGCTCCTGCTGCAGCACCTCGCGCGTCAGCGCGTCGAGCGCGCCAAACGGCTCGTCCATGAGCAGCACCTCGCAGTCATTGGCCAGCGCGCGCGCAATCGACACGCGCTGCTTCATGCCGCCCGACAGCTGGTTCGGGAAATGCTCGGCGAACTTGCCCAGACCGACCATGTTCACGAAGCGGTCCGAGATCTCCTTGAGCCGCGCCGCGGGTAGGCCGCGCTGCTTGGGCCCGAAAGCGATGTTCTCGCGCACCGTGAGCCAGGGAAACAGCCCGTAGTCCTGGAACACCATGCCGCGCTCCGGCCCGGGCGCCTGGATGGGCGCGTGGTACATGCGCGCCGAGCCGGTGGAGACGGGCTCGAAGCCGCCCATGATGCGCAGCAGCGTCGACTTGCCGCAGCCCGAGGCGCCGATCAGGCAGATGAACTCGCCCTTGTGGATCTGCAGGTTGACGTCCTTGAGCGCATGGATCGGTCGGCCGTTGAGGGGGAACACCTTGCTGACATCGGCAATGTCGAGGATCGGCGTCGGCTTGCGGGTGGCGATGGAATCAGACATTGTGTTGCGGGCTCCACTTGAGCAGGCGGTTGTTGAGGGCGATTAGCAGGCGGTCGGTGACGAAGCCGGTGAAGCCGATCACGACCATGCCCGAGATCACGATATCGGTGCGCGACAGCATGCGGCCATCCATGATGGCCGCGCCCAGGCCTTCGGGCACGCCGGTCATCTCGCCGACGACGATTAGGAACCAGGCAATGCCGTGGCCCAGGCGCAGGCCGTTGAAGATCGACGGCAGCGCCGCGGGCAGCACCACCTGGCGGAACATCGAGGTGCCCGAGCAGCCCAGCATGGCCGCGGCTTCGAACAGCCGCACTTCCACCGACTTCACGCCAAACGCGGTGTTGATGACGATGGGAAAGAACGCGCCCAGGAACACCAGGAAGATCGCGGCATTCGGGCCGACGCCGAAGAAGATCATCGACAGCGGCAGCCAGGCGGTGACGGGCACTGGGCGCAGCATCTGCAGCGTCGGGTCCACCACGCGGCGGATGGCCGCGTTCTTGCCGATCACCATCCCCAGCGGAATGCCCGCCGCCGCGGCCAGCGCAAACGCGCCGTAGACACGCGCCATCGACTGCAGCCAGTGCGTGGCCAGGGTCTCGCTGAAAGCATCGTCGTAGATGCCGCCAAACGCGAAGTCCCAGAGCGTGATCGCGACTTCCTTGGGCGACGGCACGAGCATGGTCCCCGACCAGCGCACCGCCAGGTCCCAGGCCACCAGCAGCGCCAGCGGCAGCAGCGCCGGCACCACCCAGCGGGACAGCCAGCGCTGCAAAGCGCCGGGCTGTGCGGGCATCGCGAACTCCGCGGCCGGCAGTTTGGGCGCCGGCGCCGCGGGCCTTGCGGGCGCGGCCACCGCGCGCGCGCTGGTATCTAAGGTGGATGTGGACATGGCGGATCTTTCCAGGACAGGCGGCAGGGCGGGACAGCGGCAATCAGGACTGGGGGTTGAGGCCCGTCACGATGAAGCGGCTGTAGTCGGGCAGCTTGCGGATCTGCTTGCGCTCGAGCATCAGCGAGCCGTAGTACTTGCTGCGCTGGATCCAGTCGTCATCGATCTTCCAGGTCAGCTTGACGTTGTCCGCGGCCAGGTTGGCAACGTCGGCCGGCAGGCCCAGCTTGGCGCCCGCCATCTCGATCAGCGCCGGACGGTTGGCCATCGCGTATTCGGAGGCCTTGCGGTGGATTTCCAGGAAGACCTTGGCCAGTTCGGCCTGGTCCTTGACGGTATCGGCATGCGTGGTCATGACCATGTTCACCGCGCCCGTGGGCGTGCTGTACGGGTACTCGAGCACCTTGCCCACGCCCTTCACGACGCTGATCGACGGGCCGGGCTCGGCGCCCACGTACGCGTCGATATCGCCGCGCTCGAGCGCGCCGGCCATCTCGCTGAACGACACGCGCACCGACTTCACGTCCTTGATGGTCATGCCTTCGGCCTTGAGGCGGTCGAGGAACACGGCCTCCTGCGTCGAGCCCGGCAGGATGCCCACGCGCTTGTCCTTCAGGCCCTTGAAATTGGCGATGCCGGCGCTCTTGTTGACGACGATGGCGATGCCGCCATTGCACTGCGGCGCAATGATCACCACCGGCTCGCCCGCGGCCGCGCCCAGCGTCGCTGCCGCCAGGCCATAGGTGCCGAAGTCCACCGACTTGGTGACCACCGCGTTCTTGCCGTCGGTCGGGGTCTCGAAGGTCACCACTTCGATCTTGTAGCCCGCGGGCGTGAACTTGTCATAGAAGTACGGCGTGATGCCATGGATCAGCTTCAGCGTGCCGACCTTGATGACCTTGTCGGCGGCCTGCACCGGCGCCACCAGGGTTGCCGCCAGCGCGGAAGAAGTCAGAGAAGCAAGCAAGAGACGACGCGAAAACATGGCAGTTCCTTCCTGGGTTGGGCCTTGGCGAAAATCGCGCTGCGCTTGAATACTCGCTTGTACACAAGGCAGTCGAAGCTTCTCAAGCAAGCTGCGTGCCAGCATTTCCAGCGGCTTTTTTCCACACCTTTGCCTCTGGCGAACACAGCGCAGGAGGAGCGCGCACCATTTGCGATCAGCCTGCACGCAGATGAGGCAAACACCGGCCAGGCATTGCGTGCGGTGGGGCACAAAGGCAAAACGCCGGCATGCGAGCCGGCGTTTTGCGGTGGCGCTTCAGGACGCGCCTGGACCCGGGCTAGTGCTTCAGGTCGAGCGAAGCCAGCAGGCTTTCGAGTTGCCCCACATCCAGGGGCTTGACCACATGCAGATCGAACCCCGCTTCCTTGGCGGCGCTCACATCGCGGGGCTGGCCATAGCCCGTGACGGCAATCAGGAACAGGCCCCCGGCGCTGGCTTTGCGCAGTTTTCTGGCCAGCTCGTATCCAGTCATCGTCGGCAGTCCGATATCCAGCAGTGCGACGTCAGGATGGAAGGTGCGCGCCATCTCCAGCCCCGCGTAGCCTTCATAGGCCAGCGCCACTTCATGGCCCCACATGCGCAGCAATTCGGCAATGCCATTGGCGGCATCGACGTTGTCGTCCACCACCAGCACCCGGTGCGCCTTGACCGCCGCGTTGGCCACAGGGCCTGCCTCCACCATTTCCGCCAGCGGCACGCGTTGCATCAGCGGCAGGCGCACGGTGAATTTGCTGCCGCGCTGGGGGCCCGCGCTGGCAGCGGTCACGCTGCCCCCGTGGCCCTCGACGATCTGCTTGACCAGCGTCAGCCCTATGCCCAGGCCGCCTTCGGCGCGCGAACGCGTGCTCTCCGATTGCAGGAACAGGTCGAAGATGTGCGGCAGGATGTCCGGCGCGATGCCGGAGCCGTCATCGACCACCGTCACCACCGCTTCGCCTGCCTCCACTGCCAGCCGCAGCTCCACGTGGCCACCCCGGTCGGTGTATTTGCCGGCGTTGTTCAGCAGGTTGCCAAACACCTGCTCCATGCGGGTCGCGTCACCCTCGATGATGACCTCGCCTTCGGGCAGGACCGTCACCAGCTGGTGGCCGCGCTGCTCCATGAAGGGCGTGACGGCCACTGCCACATTCCTCAGCAGCTCGACCAGGGACAGGGGCTTGCGGCTCAGCGACAGCTGCCCGCGCGTGATGCGCGAGATGTCCATCAGGTCGTCGATCAGCCGCGTCATGGTGGTGACCTGGCGATCGATCATCTCCAGCGGGGCTCGCATGCCTTCGTCCTTGAGCTTCAGCGTCATCACCTCGACCGAAGTGCGGATCGGCGCCAGCGGATTGCGCAGCTCGTGTGCCAGCACCGCGATGAACTCGTCCTTGCGATGGTCGTCCACGCGCGCCGCCACCAGCCGGTCCTCGGCCATGGTCGCATCCTCGAACGCCAGCAGCAGCCGCGCCGAGCGGTTGTCCATCGCGGGCACCTTGCGCGCATGCACCAGCATCGAACGCATCCCTATGTCCGGGAAATCGTGGTGGACGCGGAAGTTGTTGACCGGGTTGCTGGCCGTGAGTACCCGGTCCAGCAGCAGCCGCAGTTCGGGGATGTTCCACTGCCCGTCGCCCAGATCGAACAACCGCCGGTTCAGCGTCATTCCCGGGTTGGTGAGAAAGGTGTCGTAGAACGCATGGTTGGCGCGGTGGATGCACAGCGCCTGGTCCAGCACGAGCAGCGGATGGGCCACCGTATCGATCAGCGATTCGGCGTAGCTGGCGTGGAATTCGGCTTCCTTGCGCGCACGCAGCAGCTCGGTGTTGATCACCTGCAGTTCGCGGCTGCGGCTCAGCATCTCCTCGTTGGCGGTCTTCAGTTCCTCATTGCTGGCCTGAAGCTCCTCGCGCGCCGTGACCAGTTCCTCGTTGCCGCTCAGGAATTCCTCGTTGGCCGACTGCAGTTCCTCCTGCGCGGAACGCGACTCTTCCAGCGCGGCCTCATAGGCCTCGTTGGTGGCATGCAGGTAATCGCGCATGCTCTCCAGCTCCTCTTCGAGCTGGCGAATGCGCGCATCCTTCTCGGAGACCGGAATCTCGGGCCGCGTTTCGGGCTTGGGCACCCGGCTGTTGGCGTCGAACAGGATCAGGCAGAAGCTGGTCTTGGTGGCCGGCTCGCGCAGCGGTATGACCTCGAGCGTGCCTTCGCGCTGCCCGGTCAGCGTATCGATGCGCAGATCGTTTTTGAAGACGGTCGCGCCCGATTGCTGCGCCTCCTTGATGGCGGGTACCAGCTGCAGCAGGATGCCCGGATGCGCGACGCGATGCAGGTTTAGGCTGGCGGTGCCGCTCGCGTGCTCCAGATAGGGGCTGGTCTGGCCGCGGAACTGCACGATATTGAGCCGGTCGTCGACCAGGATGCTGGCCGGCGCAAAGCGTGACAGCAGGATGCCGTCGGCCTTGCGCTGGACCTGGCTGTTGTCGACAAAGCTCGGCTGAGCGATCTCGCTGGCCGTCACCGACTTGCGGGCCGGATCCGCCAACAGCACCGCATCCAGCGAGCCGCGCGCCGGCAGCGCCCGGCGATAGACCATGCGCTGGTTATTGTCGGAGCGCTTGAAATACTGGCTTTCCTCGTCAGCGTTCTCGGCCGGCCCGAGGATCAGGAAACCGTCGGGCTTGAGCGCATAGTGGAAATGGCGCAGCACCCGGCGCTGCAGTCCGGGGTCGAGATAGATCAGCAGGTTGCAGCAGCTGATCAGGTCCATGCGCGAGAACGGTGGATCGCGCGCGACGTTCTGGCGCGCGAACACGCACAGCTCGCGCACATGCTTGGCCACGCGGTAGCGGCGGTTCTCGTGCACGAAAAAGCGCTGCAGCCGCGCCGTGGAGACCCGGTCGGCAATGCTTTCCGGGAAGGACCCCTGACGCGCCTGCTCGATGGCGCCCTCGTTGAGGTCGGTGCCGAAGATCTGGATGGTGAGGTCCTGCGCGCGTTCGCCGAGAAATTCCAGCAGGCAGATCGCCAGCGAATAGACCTCTTCACCGGTGGCGCAGGCCGGCACCCAGATGCGCAACGGGTTGGCATGGCTGCGGTCGCGCACCAGCACCGGCAGGATGTTCTGCTTCAACGCGGTGTAGATCGCCTCCTCGCGGAAAAACGAAGTGACGCGGATCAGGAAATCGTCATACAGCGCGGCCAGTTCCACCGGGTTGTCCTGCAGCAGTTCGAGATAGGAGGACACCTTCGTCTCGCCCACCAAAGCCATGCGGCGGCGCAGCCGGCGTTGCAGGGTATTGGGCTTGTACTGGGTGAAATCCGCCTGATAGACGTTGTTGAGCAGCTCGAAGATCTTTTCCAGCGCCGTCTCCGGCGCCGCGCTGGCCAGTGCCTGGTCATCGTGGTCGTCGACGAAGTACGGGTGGCGCGCAATCCGGGCCAGTTCCGCCGCCATGTCACGCGGATTCAGCACGCGGTCGACGCACCCGGTCTGGATCGCGGACTGCGGCATGCCGTCAAAAGCCGCGCTGGCAGGATTCTGGGCCAGAGTGACCCCCGCCGCTTCCTTGATCTCCTTGACCCCTTCGGCGCCGTCGCTGCCGGTGCCCGACAGCACGATGCCGACGGCCTTGCCCGGGCGCTGCTGTGCGAGGGACTCGAACAAGGCATCGACGGGCAGATGGCGGCTGCCGGAATGCGAGCGCGCCGACAGCTTGATGCGGTTGCCCACCACCGTCATTACGGTATCCGGGGGAATCACATACGCATGGTCGGATTCAATGAGCTGCTCATGGCCGGTGCACATGGGCACGGTGGTGCGCTTGGCCAGGACCTCGGCAAGATGGCTCTCATGCCGCGGGTCCATGTGCGAGACGATCAGGTAGGCAAAACCCAGATCGGGCGTCAGCGCTTCGAACAGCTGGCTGATGGCTTCGAGGCCGCCCGCGGACGCGCCGATGCCGACCAGCGGCACCAGGCCCTGGCTGGCGCCGCCGCTTTCCTCCTGGTCAGCTGGCGCCATGGCGTGCCCTTCTGGACCCCATGCACGTCAGTGCCCTTTCAATGCATTTTCTCAGTGCCATTGAGTTCTTCATGAAGCCACCACGCTGCGGGTGACTTGGTGGATAGGCCACCCGTCGGTGGTTGGCAAAGGATATTAACGCAGGTCCAATCGCCCCTGTCTGCAGACAGGCTGCCCGCCTCAACCACCCGTTCCACCGTCCCGCGGCACAGCGTGCGTGCTTCAGGCCCTGGCCAGCGCGTCGCGCGCATCGATCCACACCACGCTCTTGCCCACCTGCGCGCGCGCCTCGATCCGGGCGTGCACGCGTTGCACGTCATCGAGCGTGCAGGGCTCGGCCAGGTCGACCGACAGATGGCCGGCGGCAATGGCCCAGAACACCGCATCGGCGCGGCGCTGGATGGTGGCGGCATCGGTCATGTGGTCGGCCAGGCGCGGTCGGGTCAGCAGCAGCGAGCCGGCCTCGCCCAGTTCGATGGGATCGAGATCGGACACCGAGCCGGAGACATTGCCGTAGTTGACGATCAGCCCGCGCGTGCGCGCCGCGCGCAGGCTTTCGCGCAGCGTGGCCTTGCCCAGCGAATCGAACACCACGTCGACGCCGCGTCCGCCCGTGGCCGCGCGCACCGCGTCGGCAAAGCCCTCATAGGCCAGCGTCCGATCGGCACCGCGCTGCGCAGCCACTGCGCGTTTGTGCGGCGTGCTGGCGGTGGCAAACACCGTGGCGCCGAGCCGCTTGGCCGTCTGGATCAGCAACTGGCCGATGCTGCCCGAGCCCGCATGCACCAGGCAGCTGTGGCCCGGCGCCAGCCGTGCGACGTCGTGCACCAGGTAATGCGCGGTGCAGCCCTGGAACATCGCCGCGGCCGCCAGGTCGAAGCCGATGGCTTCGGGGATGCGCGCCGCCTGCCAGGCCGGCACGCAGGCGTACTGCGCATAGCTGCCCCACGCAATGCACCAGGCCACGCGGTCGCCCACGGCCAGATGCGTCACGCCTTCGCCCAGCGCCAGCACCACGCCCGCGCCCTCCATGCCCAGCGTGCAGGGCGCGCGCGGCGGATAGGTGCGCGAGTCGCGGTACTTGCCCTGGCGCGTGTGGACATCCATGAAGTTCACGCCCGCGCAGACGACCTGCACCAGCACCTCGCCCGGCGCAGGCGCGGGCACGGGCACATCGCTGCGCAGTTGCGCCACCTCGGGACCGCCGTAGCGGTCGATGGTGATGGCGCGCATGGTGCGGGGCATGGGGGTGGCGGTCATTGCACGGCGATCTTGTTGTGCCGCACGACTTCCGCCCACTTCGCGGTTTCGCTGCGCACCAGCGCCTCGAACTGCTGGGGCGTGCCGCCACCGATCACATTGCCCTGGCTCAGCATCTGCGCCTTGATCGACGGGTCGGCCAGCGCCTTGTTCACGCTGGCGTTGATCTGGCGCACGATATTGGCGGGAATCCCCGCCGGGCCGATCAGTCCCTGCCAGTTCTCCATCTCGAACCCGGGCACGCCGGACTCGGCCATGGTGGGCACGTCCGGCATCATCGGCGAGCGGCCGGTGCTGGTGATGGCCAGCGCGCGCATCCGGCCGGCCTGCACCGAGGGCACGGCCGAGTACATCGGCTCGAACATGAAATCCAGCTGGCCGCCGATCAGATCGACCACCGCCGCCGCCCCGCCCTTGTAGGGGATGTGGGTCATCTCGGTATCGGTCATGGACTTGAACAGCTCGCCCGACAGGTGGTGCGCGCCGCCCGGGCCGCTGGAGCCGAACGACAGGCCGCCGGGCTTGGTCTTGGTGGCGGCAATCACGTCGGCCACCGAGCGCAGCGGCGAGTCGGACTTCACCACCAGCATCAGCGGGCCGCGCTCGAGCAGCGCAATCATGCTCAACTCCTTGAGCGGGTCGAAGCCGGACTTCTTGTACAGCGAGGGATTCACCGCCATCGGCGCCATGTTGCCGATGCCCAGCGTGTAGCCGTCGGGCTTGGAACGCGCAATCGCCAGCGTGCCGATGTTGCCGCCCGCGCCGGGGCGGTTCTCGACGATCACCGACTGGCCCAGATCGGCGCTCATGAACTTGCCGATCTGGCGCGCGCGCTGGTCGGCGCTGCCGCCCGCGGTGAACGCCACGATGATGGTGATGGGCTTGTTGGGAAAGCTCTCCTGCGCCCGGGCCACGCTCCACAGGCCCTGCGCCGCACTCCAGGCCCCCACCTGAATCAAGGTTCTACGTCTCATGATCTTGTACTCGTTGTGAAAGGTGACACCGGCTCCCCCGCAAGCGCCGTGCCAGTCTGTGCGTTCGCTGCAAGCCCTTGATTTCCTTGGAATCCTACGGAACTGAAACGGCTCGGATTGCAAAACTGAAACCGATCTCGTTTCAAGCTTGCTACCATCGTCCATGCCCTCGATATCGCCCCCCCTGCCCGCGGCCGCCGACCTGCCGCGCCTGCTGATCGTCAGCGCCTACGAGCTGGCCGAGGTGGCGCTGTCCGTCACGCCGCAGTTCCAGGGCCGTGCGCAGATCCATGTCGAGCGCGGCAATCTGGAGCGCGGCGTGGAACTGGTCAGAAAAGCCGTCGCGCAGCAAGGCGTCGAAGTGGTCGTCAGCGCCGGCTCCAACGCCAGCTACCTGCGCAGCCGCATCGAGGTGCCGCTGGTCACGGTGCGCGTCGGCGGCTTCGACATCATGGCGGCGCTGGCCACCGCGCGCGCCGCGCAGGGCGACATCGCACTGGTGTTCTTCCGCGAGATTCCCGACGACGTGGCGCGCTTTCTGCGCCAGTTCGATCTGCCGGTGCAGCTGCATGCCTACGAATCCGAAGCCCATGCGCACGCGCTGGTCGAGCAGCTCGCGGCCAGCGGGGTCACGGCCATCGTCGGCCCGGGCGTGGCGGTGCGCGCGGCGCAGTTGCGCGGCCTGCGCGGCGTGCTGCTGTACTCGCGCGACTCGATTGCCGCGGCCATGGAAGAGGCGCTGCAGCTGGTGCTGTCGCGGCGCGCCGAACGCTCGGAGCGCGAGCGCCTGGCCGCCGTGCTGCGCCATCTCGACAGCGGCGTGGTGGCCACCGATGCGCAGGGCCAGGTGCTGGCCGCCAACCCCGCGGCCGATGCGCTGACCGGCGTGGCGCTGACCGCGGCCGTGGGCCAGCCGCTGCAGCACCTGCTGCCCGCGCTCGATGCACGCGCCGTGCAGGACCGCGTGGCGCGCGTGCATGAATGGGCGCAGCGCAAGGTGCTGGTGCAGGGCCAGCCGATCATGGAGAGCGGGCGTCCGCATGGCGCGGTCTTCACGCTCGAGCGCGCAAGCCATGTCGAACAGGCCTTTCGCAAGCTGCGCGCGCACGAGCGCGAGCGCAGCCAGCCCGCGCGCTACACGCTGGCGCATGTGGTGCAGGCCTCGGCCCAGATGCAGGCCGTGGTGCGGCGCTGCGAAACCGTGGCCGCGCTCACCGAAGCACCGGTGCTGATCACCGGGCCCACCGGTGTGGGCAAGGAGCTGATTGCGCAGGGCATCCACAGCGCCAGCCGGCGCCGCGGCCAGCGCTTCGTGGCGGTGAACTGCGGCGCCCTCACCGAGAGCCTGCTCGAGAGCGAGCTGTTCGGCTATGAGGATGGCGCCTTCACCGGCGCGCGCCGCGAAGGCAAGGCCGGGCTGTTCGAAGCCGCGCACCGCGGCACGGTGTTTCTCGACGAAATTGGCGAGCTGCCGTTTGCGCTGCAGACGCGGCTGCTGCGCGTGCTGCAGGAGCGCGAGGTCACGCGCGTGGGCGCCAGCGCGCCGGTGCCGATCGACATCCGCGTCCTCGCCGCGACGCACCGCGATCTCGCGGCCATGGTGCAGCAGGGCAGCTTCCGCGAAGACCTGTACTTTCGCATCGCGGTGCTGCGCATCGACCTGGCGCCGCTGGCCGAGCGTCCCGCCGACCTGCTGCTGCTGGCCGACATGATGGTGCAAAGCGCAATGCGCGAGATCGGCCTGGCGCAGTCGATGCAGCCGGTGCTGCGCCTGCTGCCTGCGGTCGTCGCGCGCCACCGCTGGCCCGGCAACGCACGCGAGCTGCACAACTTCGCGCAGCGCGTCGCGGTGCGCTGCGTGGAGCTGGCCGGCACGCCCGATCTGGCCGAACTGCTGGCGCTGATCGACCATCCTGCGCTCCCGGACTCCGCGCCTGCGGCCTCGCTGGCGGCTGGGCGCAGCCTGCATGAGCAGCGCCATATCCAGCAGGTGCTCGCGGACTGCGGCGGCGACCAGGGTGCGGCGGCAAAAGCCCTGGGCATCAGCCGCACCACCCTCTGGCGACGGCTCAAGGGCCAGGCCGGCCACTGATGTGCAAGGCGGGCGCCCGGCCCCGCGCGAGTACTCCTGCCGCCCTGCGGCCGCAGCCGGTCTTCTATAACACCCAAGACCGGGGTCGGGTTTGGCCGCAGCCTCCGCCACAGCGTGCGAAAGCCACTAGCATCCGGGCTTGATTCCGTACCTGTTTTCCGGGGCTGCCCGTCACGCAGCTCCTTTTCTGCAGTCCTCACATTCCCGAGCGGAATGCGCCAGGGCGCCCTTTCCCCGCTGCATCCCATCCGGCAAGCCATCGGCCCTGCGCTGATCCATTGCCGTTTTTTGCATTGCGCCACAGGACCCGAAACAACCGGCACTGACCTCTCGACTGCGTTTTGCGCTCATCAAGAACAACCGCGCGCCACGCGCGAACGACATAACACACGATGAAATTCAAACTCAACGGCAATACGGTGGACGCCGACAAGGCCGCCGCCGATACCCCCTTGCTGTATGTCCTGCGCAATGACATGCAGCTCAACGGTCCCAAGTACGGCTGCGGCCTGGGCCAGTGCGGTGCCTGCGCGGTGCTGATCGACGGCAAGGTCGCGCGCTCCTGCTCCATTCCGCTGTCCGTGGTCGATGGCAAGGAGGTCACCACGCTCGAAGGCCTGTCGCCCGAGGCCACGCGCCAGGCGCAGGCCGAACTCGCGCAGGACCCGCTGTTCCAGGGCCTGCGCGACAACGCGCTGCAGGCTGGCGCCGCCCCCGCCGCGCAGCCCGTGCACCTGCACCCGGTGCAGCAGGCCTTCATCGACACCCAGGCCGCGCAGTGCGGCTACTGCGTCAACGGCATGGTCATGGCGCTGGTGGCGCTGTTCGACAAGCGCCCGCAGGCCAGCGATGAGGAGATCAAAAAGCAGCTCGCCTACCACCTGTGCCGCTGCGGCACCCACCTCGAGATCCTCGACGCCGCCCGCAAGGCGCGCGATCTGATCGCCCAGGGCCGCGGCGTGCACAGTGCCGTCGCCGTGGTGCAAGGCGCCTGCGCAACGCATGGCGAAGCCGCATGTTCGAAGGAGCTGGTGTGATGTTTGGATTCAAGAATTCGCGCGACGACCTGCGCGGCACCGTGCAACTGACGCGCCGCCAGCTGCTCAAGACCGGCGGCCTGATCATGGTCAGCGCCGCCGCCACCGGCCCGCTGGCCATCCTGGCCGGCACCGGCCCGGTGCTGCATCCGCCGGCGCCCGCGCAAGGCCCGTTCCCGGTGCCGGCCGGCACGCTGGTCGACAGCTTCATTGCGATCAGCGCCAACGGCGACGTGATCGGCTTCAACGGCCACGTGGACCTGGGCACGGGCGTGCGCACGGCCATCGGCCAGCTCGTCGCCGACGAGATCGAGACCGACATCGCGCGCGTGAAGATCATCCTGGGCCACACCACGCGCACGCCCGACCTGGGTCCGACGATCGCCAGCGACACCATCCAGAACACCTCGACGCCCATGCGCCAGGCCGCGCGCCAGGTGCGCCAGCTGCTGATCAACCTGGCGGCCGAGCGCTGGTCGGTGCCCGCCGCGCAACTGCGCACCGACAACGGCTTCGTCATCGGCGCGGGCAAACGCCTGTCGTATGGCGAACTCGCCGCGGGCCAGGACCTGCACATCGACCTCGACCAGCACATGCCGCTGCGTTCGAGCAAGGAACACAAGTACATCGGCCAGTCCGTGGCCCGCGTGGACATTCCCAACAAGGTGCTGGGCGCGCTGACCTATGTGCACGACGTGCGCCTGCCGGGCATGCTGCACGCGCGCGTGGTGCGTCCGCCCTACGCCGGCGCCGACCACACCGCGCCGCTGGGCAGCAGCCTGGTGGCGGTCGACGAGAACTCGATCAAGCACCTGCCGGGCATCGTCAAGCTGGTCGTGCAGGGCGACTTCATCGGCATCGTCGCCGAGCGCGAGGAGCAAGCCATTGCCGCCATGCGCCAGCTCAAGGTGCAGTGGAAGGAATGGGCCGGCCTGCCCGACCTGAGCCTTGCGGGCCTGCACGCCACGCTCGACAAGCTCGACAAGGAACCGCGCATGCTGCGCGAGGACGAGAACTACAAGGACGCGGTCCAGAAGATCACGCAGCCCATCGATCGGGATTACGTCTGGCCGTACCACCTGCACGCATCGATCGGCCCCTCGTGCGCCGTGGCGCTGTTCGCGGACGGCAAGGCCGAGGTCTGGTCGGGTTCGCAGAACCCGCACGACCTGCGCAAGGATCTGGGCAAGCTCATCGACCTGCACCCCGACTTCGTCAACGTGCACCGCATGGAAGCCTCGGGCTGCTACGGCCGCAACTGCGCCGACGACGTGGCCGCCGATGCGCTGCTGCTGGCCAAGGCCGTGGGCCAGCCGGTGCGCGTGCAGCTGATGCGCGAGCAGGAATCGGCGTGGGAGCCCAAGGGCACGGGCCAGCTGATCAAGCTGCGCGGCGGCCTCGACGATGCCGGCAACGTGGTGGCCTATGAACTGCAGACCAGCTACCCGTCGAACCTCTCGCCGACGCTGGCCCTGGTGCTGACCGGCAAGGTCAAGCACGAGAAGAAGGTGCTGCAGATGGGCGACCGCACATCGATTCCGCTGTACGACTACCCCGCAGTGCGCGCGGTCTCGCTCGATGCCGCGCCCATCGTGCGCGCCTCGTGGATGCGCGGCGTCTCGGCGCTGCCCAACGTGCTGGCGCATGAATGCTGGATCGATGAAGCCGCCTGGCTCGCCAAGGCCGACCCGATCGCCTACCGCCTGCGCTACATGAAGGACGAGCGCGCCGTCGGCGTGATCCAGGCCGCGCACCGCCTGAGCCAGTGGCAAGACGGCGTGGCGCACCGTACGCCCACGCCCGCGGGCGAGAAGATCGCCAAGGGCCGCGGCTTTGCCTATGCGCGCTACTTCCACAGCAAGTTCCCGGGCTTTGGCGCGGCCTGGGCCGCCTGGGTCTGCGACGTCTCCGTGAACCGCGAGACCGGCGAGGTCAAGGTCGACAAGGTGTTCTGCACCCACGACTGCGGCGCCATGGTCAACCCGGCCGGCGTGCGCCACCAGGTGCACGGCAACATCATCCAGTCGACCAGCCGCGCGCTCAAGGAGTTCGTGACCTTCGACGCCAGCGGCACCACCTCGCTCGACTGGGGCGGCTATCCGCTGCTGCGTTTCGACGAACTGCCCGAAGTGCAGATCGAGTTGCTCGAGCGGCCGCATGAAGCGCCCATGGGCGCGGGCGAATCGGCGTCGGTGCCCAGCGCCGCCGCCATCGCCAACGCCATCTTCGACGCCACTGGCGTGCGCCTCACCGAAGTGCCATTCACCCCGAGCCGCGTGCTGGCCGCGCTGCGCCAGGCCGAAGCCAAAGCCAAAGCCCAATAAGCCCCCGACAAGAACATGAACCTCGTGAAGAAAATCATCATTGGCGGCGTGGGCCTGGCAGCCATTCTGGGCGCCGGCTTCCTCGCCGCGACGCAGCACGGCGAGATCGCGCCGCAGTCCGGCATTGCCGTGCAGGACTTCTCCGCCCAGCAGATCGCCAACGGCAAGACGCTGGTGGCCATGGGCGACTGCGCCGTGTGCCACACCGCCAAGGGCGGCGCCGAGAACGCGGGCGGCTTCCCCATGCCCAGCCCGTTCGGCACCATCTACTCGACCAACATCACGCCCGACCCGGAAACCGGCATCGGCCGCTGGAGCTACGAAGCCTTCGAGCGCGCCATGCGCCACGGCATCGACCGCGAAGGCCGCCACCTGTATCCCGCGTTTCCGTACACCGCGTTCACGCGCGTGACGGATACGGACATGCATGACATCTATGCGTACCTGATGACGCAGCCGGCCGTCAAAAGCCACAACCCGGAAACCGCGCTGGGCTTTCCGTTCAACATCCGCCGCGGCATCGCCGTGTGGAACTGGATGAACCTCACGCCCGGCCCGGTGGCCGACATCGCGAGCCAGACGCCTGAATGGAACCGCGGCGCCTACATCGCCGAAGGCCTGGGCCACTGCAGCGCCTGCCACTCGCCGCGCGACGCGTTCGCGGGCGAGAAGAAGGGCAGCTTCCACTTCGCCGGCGGCTCGGCCGAAGGCTGGGACGCCCCCGCGCTGACCTCGGCCACGGCCGCGCCCGTGCCCTGGACGTCGGAAGACCTGCTGCAATACTTCCGCACCGGCGTGTCGGAACGCCACGGCGTGGCCGCCGGCCCGATGGCCCCCGTGGCCCACGGCCTGGCCCATCTGCCCGAAGAGGACCTGCAGGCGCTGACCAGCTACATCCTGTCGCACAAGAACGCCACCGCCGAGCCCGTCGATGCCCAGGCGCTGGTGCGCAAGGCCGACACCGCGCAGGCCGTGCCGGCCGACGCCCAGGGCCTGCGCCTGTACCAGGGCGCCTGCATGAGCTGCCACAGCAGCGACCCGCAGGGCCAGCTGGCCGCATCGAGCTTCGGCAGCCGCCCGCAGCTCGCGCTCAACACCAACATGCACGCGCAGTCGCCCAACAACGCCGTGCGCGCCGTGCTCGAAGGCATCCAGGCCCCGGCCCACGCCGACCTGGGCACCATGCCCTCGTTCCGCCATGCGATGAGCGACACGCAGATCGCCGAGCTGCTCAACACCCTGCGCAGCCAGTACGGCCTGCCCGAGTGGGCCGACCTGAAGCAGACCGTCGCCAAGCTCCGCGCCGAAACCGACCCGGCCAACGCCCACCACTGAGCGCCATGTCTTACAGGCCACTGCGTCAGGGCGGCGCGGTGGCCGGTCTAAACTTCGCTGAGGCCAACGTTCGTCCCGAGCCGTTAAAGGACCATGGTAGTAACTGTTCCTACTGATCTTGCGCGGCCCGGTATAGGCAACCCCGTCTAAGCGACCCGTCTGGGCGACCCCGAAGGATGACGGTAGTAACCGTTCGTCCTGAGCCTGTCGAAGGATGACGGCCCCTCCTCAAGCAAGCCCCCCCCCCCATGAACCACATCGACCTCACCGTCCTCCAACAACTCCACCGCTGGCGCGCCCAAGGCCTGCATGCCGTGCTCGCCACGGTCGTGCGCACCTGGGGCTCGTCGCCCCGCCCCATAGGCGCGATGATGGCGCTGTGCGAGAGCGGCCAGACCGTGGGCTCGGTATCGGGCGGCTGCATCGAGGACGACCTGCTGCAGCGCTACACCCGTCTGGGCGAGCAGATGGACCACGCCCTTGGCTGGGCCCAGCCGCCGCGGCGCGTCACCTATGGCGTCACCGCCGACGAAGCGCACCGCTTCGGCCTGCCCTGTGGCGGTACGCTGGAACTGGCGCTGGAGTTCGATCCCGAAGCAGGCCAGCTGCAGCAGCTGATCGAACAGCTGCTGTCAGGCGCCCTGGTGCGCCGCAGCGTCGACCTCGGCACGGGCGGCACCACGCTCAGCCAGACCGACACGCCGCAGGCCCTCGACATCGACGCACATTTCCTGCACAACGTGCTCGGCCCCGGCTACCGCATGCTGCTGATCGGCGCCGGCACCCTGAGCGAGTACCTGGCAACGATGGCCATCTTCAACGGCTTCGTCGTCACCATCTGCGACCCGCGCGCGGAATACATGGCCTCGCTGCAGATCCAGGGCGTGCAACGCACCGCCGAAATGCCCGACGACGCCGTCACCGCCTTCCGCCCCGACCTGCGCAGCTGCGTCATCGCCCTCAGCCACGACCCCAAGCTCGACGATCTGGCCCTGCTCGAAGCCATGCAGAGCCCCGCCTTCTACGTCGGCGCCATAGGCTCCCGCCGCAACGCCCAAAGCCGCCGCGAGCGCATGCAGGAACATTTCGACGTGCCCACCGAGACCCTGGACCGGCTGCACTCTCCTGCAGGGCTGTCGATCGGCAGCAAGACGCCCGCGGAAATCGCGGTCAGCATCATGGCGCAGGTCATCGCGCAGAAGAATGGGAATCTGGAGACGAGCCACTGAGGGAGTACTCTGGGGCTCCGGTTCGACCTTTGCTAATCTTTTGGACAAAGGGCAACGGTTAAGACCCGTTCGTCCTGAGCCTGGCGCAGGGCATCCTGTCGAAAGATGAACGGCCAGTTCTCAAGCCATTGACATTCCCGGCAACCGCATGGCCGAGCGCATTGATCGGCCGTCACCCCCGGACAAAGTAAGCAAACGCATTACCCCGCCTCAAACAGAAACACAGATTTCTAAACTATCGAAATCTGCAGCCCATAGATTTACGAAAAAGCTCTGCGCCTACATACAGAACGGCCAATAAACCGCAGCATCACGAGCCATCGCAGGCAGCTATAGCGCGTTACAACTTATGGGAAAATATGAACCCCTTTGGCAGGTGCGGTATGCAACTGCTCGGGTTAGTCCCTACTATGATGCTACGGCTCCCAAGCTCCAGGTGCTGACAGTTCTCTTGCCGGGTACTGCCCCCAATTCAACATCGGTTTCATGCATCGTAATTGCACGAATATGAAAACGACAATGCAAGCTCTCTCAATGAAACTCATCCCGACAATTCTCTGTGGTGGCGCCGGTTCGCGTCTCTGGCCGGTTTCGCGCGAACTGCATCCCAAGCCGTTCATCCGCCTGGCCGATGGTCAAAGCCTGCTGCAGAAGGCATTCATTCGGGGAGCCGTGCTGCCGGAAGTCGAAGAAGTACTGACCGTCACCAACCGCGAGCTGTTCTTCAAGACCCAGGACGAATACCGCGAAGTCAACGAAGCGCAGCTGAAGACTTCATACATCCTCGAGCCATTCGGACGCAACACCGCTGCGGCCATTGCTGCCGCGGCAATGCACGTGGTCGAGACACACGGTGAAGACGCCATGCTGCTGGTGCTCGCCGCTGACCATCTGATCGCAGACCAGCAAGCGTTTGCCACCGCCGTCGCCCAGGCCACGGCACTGGCGCAGCAAGGCCGCCTGGTCACTTTCGGCATTCAGCCCGAAGCGCCTGAAACCGGCTATGGCTACATCGAAGCCGAAGGCAACGAAGTGCGCCGCTTCGTGGAAAAGCCGTCGCTGGAAACCGCTGTCGAGTATGTCGAATCCGGCCGCTTCCTCTGGAACTCGGGCATGTTCTGCTTCCAGGCAGGCGCGATGCTCCAGGCCATGGAGCAGCATTGCCCGGACATCCTCTCCGCCACGCGTCGCTGCCTCGAAGAATCGCGCAAGTCGCAAGGCAACGGCGTGGTCGGGCTTGAACTTGATTCCGACTGCTTTGCCCTGGTTCCTGACAACTCGATCGATTACGCCGTCATGGAACAGTCGTCCCAGATCGCAGTGGTGCCGTGCACCATCGGTTGGAGCGATATCGGCTCCTGGAGTGCCCTGGGCGACCTGGTGCCGGCAGACGCACAAGGTAACCGCATCTCGGGCAAGGCATTGCTGCATGACGTGAGCAACTGCTACATCCAGAGCGGCCAGCGCATGGTGGGCGCCGTGGGTGTGGACAACCTGGTCATCGTGGACACCCCGGATGCCCTGCTGGTGGCCGACAAATCCCGCTCGCAGGAAGTCAAATACCTGTACAAGGAACTGAAGGCGCAAAACCATGAGGCCCACAAGCACCATCTGACGGTGCACCGCCCCTGGGGCACCTACACGGTGCTCGAAGAAGATCCGGCCTACAAGATCAAGCGCATCGAAGTCAAACCCGGTGCCTCACTGTCGCTGCAAATGCACCACCACCGCAGCGAGCACTGGATTGTCGTCAGCGGCATGGCTAAAGTGGTCAACGGCGACATGGAGCTGTTCGTTCGTACCAATGAGTCCACCTACATCCCCGCCGGCCACATGCACCGGCTGGAAAACCCGGGTGTACTCGATCTGGTGATGATCGAGGTGCAAAGCGGCCAGTACCTGGGCGAGGACGACATCGTGCGCTTTCAGGACGTATACGGTCGGGTCTAATATCTCTGATTCCCGGCCTTGGCCGGGCTGGAATCCACGAAGGGGCCGCATGTCGCGCCCCTTCAGCGCATCTTAAACATGACAATTTGCGCGTTCGAAGTCGACGCGCAACTAGGAAATCTCTTGGAAATGCACCCCACCCCCGTACCCACCGGGGCCTCCAGCAGCTGGAGCCGCACCCTGAAGCAACGCTTTTCCCGTGTGAACAGGCTTTTTCTCGTTACCGTGGCGGTCCCCACCGTGCTGGCGACGCTCTACTTTGGCTTGATGGCGTCCGACGTCTACGTTTCGGAAAGCCGGATCGTGGTGCGCAGTCCGGACAAGCCGATGGCAACCGGTTTGGGTGCATTGCTCAAAGGCGCAGGCTTTTCGCGTGCGCAAGATGACAGCTATACGGTACGTGACTATGTGCTCTCGCGTGATGCGTTGAAGGAAATAGACAGTACGCTGGGTGTGGCTAAAGCCTATGCAAGTGATTCGGTGGACCGGGTCAGTCGTTTTGGCGGATTAGATTTCGACACCAGCTTCGAAGCCTTGCATCGCTATTATCAAAAGAAAGTAGATATTCAGCAGGATACGGCTTCTTCGATCACGACACTAACGGTGCGCGCTTATACGGCCGAGGACGCGCAAAACATTAACCAGAAGCTGTTGGAGCTCAGTGAAAGTTTGGTCAATAGGCTCAACGAACGGGGACGCCAAGATCTGATTCAATCCGCTTCATCCGAAGTGGCCGCTGCCGAGAAAAAGTCTAAAGCCGCAGCACTTGCGCTTTCTGCCTACCGCAATGCCAAGGGAGTAGTGGATCCTGAACGCCAGGCAACGGTACAGCTTCAGCAAGTCGCGAAACTGCAGGACGAATTGATTGCCACCAAGACACAACTGGCTCAACTCAAAACCTTCACCCCGCAGAATCCCCAGATTTCTGCGCTGGAAAAGCGCGTTGCTACGCTCCAGGCAGAAATGGATGCCGAGACGACCAAGGTCACCGGCGGCGAGCGTTCGTTGGCAAACAAAGCGGCCGAATTCCAGCGTCTTGCGCTAGAGCGCGAGTTTGCAGACAAACAGCTCGCCAGTGCCTTGGCATCGCTCGAACAAGCGCGCAACGAGGCACAGCGCAAGCAGGTATATGTCGAGCGCATTGCTCAGCCAAGCCTGCCTGATATTGCGCTGGAGCCGCGTCGCCTTCGCAGCATCCTTGCAACCTTTGTGCTGGGCTTGGTGGCATGGGGCATCCTGAGCATGTTGCTGGCAGGCGTGCGAGAGCATCAAGACTGACGGAGCCGATATGGAAGAAACCCCCCAGCCTTCGCAATCTTCCCTGGCTGCCTCCTGGACCATTCAACGTCGCGTCATTGGCGCGCTGTTGATGCGCGAAGTGCTGACCCGCTTTGGACGCCACAATATCGGTTTTCTATGGCTTTTCGTAGAGCCCATGCTGTTTACGCTAGGGGTAACCGTGCTGTGGACTCTCGCGGGTGCCGCGCACGTCTCCGACTTGCCCATAGCAGCCTTTGCGCTTACGGGCTATTCCAGCGTATTGCTGTGGCGGAATATGCCTAATCGGTGCATCGGTGCTATCGAACCGAATCTTGCATTGATGTATCACCGCCATGTCAAAGTCATGGATATTTTCGCCGCTCGCATCTTGCTGGAAGCTGCAGGGGCCACGATTTCTTTCATGGTATTGGGCCTCTTCTTTACGTTAATAGGGTGGATCAGTCCACCCGAAGATATAGGTAAAGTAATGTTCGCATGGTTAATGCTGGGCTGGTTCGGCTTTTCACTGGCTATTTTCATGGGAGCTTTGGCAGAACAGTCCGAAGTCGTAGATAAACTTTGGCATCCGTTCTCGTATTTACTTTTCCCTCTCTCAGGTGCCGCATACATGGTGGATGCACTACCTACAGCCGCGCAAGAATTGGTGTTGTATCTGCCAATGGTACATGGCGTGGAACTGCTTCGCGAGGGCTATTTTGGCTCCAAGTTCAAGGCGCATTACGACATGGGCTATATGGCTATCTTTTGCTCCGTATTGACCTTGCTGGGCATGGCTAAATTGCGCGAGATTAGTCGCAAGGTGATGCCAGAATGATTCACCTCGAACATGTAAGCAAGCGCTATTCGACACGTCACGGCAACGTCACTGTACTTGATGACATTAATCTGACAATTAAACCTGGCGAAAAGGTAGGCATACTTGGGCGCAATGGTGCGGGCAAGTCAACCATCATTCGACTCATCAGCGGAGCAGAACGCCCAAGCGCCGGTACCATTCGGCGTGAAATGAGTGTTTCCTGGCCCTTGGCGTTCGGTGGAGCTTTCCAGGGGACGCTTACGGGACTCGATAATCTACGCTTTATCTGCCGCGTATATGGCAAAAGTACGGAAGATAGGATTGCGTATGTACAAGAGTTCTCTGAACTAGGCCGATATCTGCGTGAGCCAGTGAAGACTTACTCGGCAGGCATGCGAGCACGGCTGGCCTTTGCAATCAGCATGGTGGTTGAGTTTGACTGCTTTCTGATTGATGAAATCGTGGCTGTAGGGGACAGCCGTTTTCACGAAAAATGCCGAGTGGAACTTTTTGAAAAACGGAAGGATCGAGCGATGATTATCGTTTCACATGATCCAGGTTACGTACGCGAACATTGCGACAGAGCGGCTGTTTTGATTCAAGGCCAGCTCAAATCTTTTGATCATGTAGATGAGGCATTTGATTTTTATCAAAGCTACGCTGCGCAATGAGTCTTGCTCTGCATATATCCGCATACGCAATAAAATTCCTTCCCGTGCGCCTAGCGCGGAGAAAAGCGAGTGGCCATAAAATCTCTCGCCTGCCTGTGAACGGTGAACCAATCGAAGCACAGTTTTTGGTCGATGTTTCTGTAATTTATAAAAATGATGCGCGCACCGGTATCCAACGTGTAGTGCGAGCCTTGGTTTTACAGTTGCTGAAGTCGCCCCCAGCAGGCTATCGCATTTGCCCAGTGTATGCCACTCGTCAACAAGGCTATCATTACGCCGCCGCTAACTTTCTAGAGTGTTCCAGCGTCGGAATGGCTGAGTCGCGGCCGGTGGAAGTGCAAAGCGGCGACCTTTTTTTGGCATTGGATTTAGCCGCTCATTTATTGCCAAGACATCAGAAGCAAATTTTGAGCTGGAAGAGAAAAGGCGTCCATTTGCACGCAGTGGTCTATGATCTCTTGCCTGTTCTTCACCCTGAATGGTTCCAGCCACGCACGACTCGAAATTTCAGGCATTGGCTAAGGTGGATTGCAGTTTATGCAGACAGCGCAATTTGTATATCTCAAACGGTCAAAGCAGAATTGCATACGTGGTTGAAAGCCAGCTTCGACCTGCCGCCTACTGCGCTTGATGCCAACGTCATTCTCCTGGGCGCAGACATAGAAGCCAGCGCACCGAGCAAGGGACTTCCTGCGAATGCTCAGGTATTGCTGGAGCATATGCGCAGCGTGCCGTGCGTTTTGATGGTCGGCACCATCGAACCACGCAAAGGGCATGCACAGGCTTTAGCTGCTTTTGAAAAGATCTGGCAACAGCCCGGCGAGGGGCCGGCACTGATAATTGTTGGGCGTGCAGGCTGGAGAACCGACGAGCTGCAACAAAAATTGCGTGGTCATTCTGAGTCAAATCAACGACTTTATTGGCTTGAAGATGTAAGTGATGAATATTTAGAACTTCTTTACGCCAATTGCTGTGGAGTTCTCGTGGCTTCGCACGCGGAAGGCTTCGGCCTGCCCGTGATTGAAGCAGCGTTGCATAAAAAACCGGTACTTGCACGGGATATTCCGATTTTCCGAGAAATCATAGCCCCAAAACTTAGCTATTTCTACAACTCCACCTCTCAAGAATTGGCTGTTTCAATCGATCGATGGATAAACAAGTCGTGGTTGCAAGAATCTTTTCTCCCGGAAAACCTATCGGAATCTAATTTTCCCAGTTGGAAAACTTCTGCAGTGCAACTTGTTCAAGCCTTAGGCTTGCGTCCTCCTTTAGGATCCACACACGAACGCTCACAGCTAAAGAACACCGATGAGAAATCAAGCACGCAAGCCTTTAATCCCTGTTAGACCAGTCGCATGAGCATAACTTCTTACGCCCAGAACTTCGAGGATGTAATGCTTTGGCGCGCGCTAGGGCATATAAAACAAGGGTTTTATATAGATATTGGGGCGCAAGATCCATTAATTGACTCAGTGAGCCTCGCGTTTCATGAGCATGGATGGAAAGGCATTCATGTCGAACCTACCGCCCATTATGCTGAACTTTTAAGAAGAAACCGACCCGGAGACACAGTCATTCAAGCAGCGGTGGGCGGAGAATCATCCATCCTACGGTTTTTTGAGATTCAAGAAACCGGGATCTCTACTGCAGATGAAAATATTGCAGCTCAACATCGTGAAAGCGGTTTTGACGTCCAAGAGATTACTGTCCCCTGCGTCACTCTTTCTGAGATATTTAATATTTGCGCCGACCAACAAATCCACTGGCTAAAAATAGACGTAGAAGGTTTTGAGAAGCAAGTGTTGGCTAGCTGGGGGACATCTGCAGCGCGTCCATGGATTTTGGTCATAGAAAGCACTCTACCTCTAACTCAGGTTCAGACACATGGTGACTGGGAGCAGCTTGTTGTCTCTCGTGATTACTCACCTGTTTACTTCGATGGTTTGAATAGATACTACGTATCTAACGCGCATCCTGAGTTGAATTCAGCCTTTGATTACCCACCCAACGTTTTCGACCGTTTCTCGCTGAACGGTACTGCCAGTGCCACCTTTCATCATCTAATCAAGAAACGTTATCAACAAGAAAACGAGGAATCGCTCAGCAAAATTATTGAGCAAAAGCTTTCTTCCGAACAAGCCGTTGAAACTCTCAATAAAAGCCTCGTCAATTCCGAAAGCATATACAAAGAACAGGTCAGCCGAGCCAAACAAACTATAGAAGATTTATTGCGTCATCAAGCGCAACGCGAGCAGGATACTCTAGCGTTGCAGAGGACGCTGCAAAAAATGGCTGAGGATAGGCTCGAATCGGCATTTGACAAAGGCCAATTAGAGCGCGAATTCTACGAGCGGCATGCACAACGCGAAAAAGAAGTCACCAATCAAATAATATTGGGACAGCAGGAATTTCAGCGGCAGTTGGAGAGCCAGGTTCGACGTGAGCAAGTGCTTTCGAAGAAAACCAGCGATGCTGTACTTGCCCTAGAAAAATTGCTTCGCGATCAGTTGAAACGTGAACAGGATCTTGGCGTTTACATGCTGGATCTCGAGGAAAGAACGGCTCGGGACACGGTTGAGCAGCTACACCAACATCATGAGCATGAGCGCCGACTGCAGAGTGAATATGCCGAAAAAGAGCGCGAGTATGTTCAGCAAATTGTCAAAGCTCAACTGGAATGTGAGCGGCTGCTACGGCATCAATTGCATCGCGAGGAACAATTTTCTGCTCAGCTGCTTATAAAACAGCAAGAATTCTTGGCTCGGCAAGATTTCTACCAAAATGAATTGCTGCGTCTGGAACGAGAAAAATTGCATGATGAGAAATTGCATGCCGACAAAATTAGCAAATTCCAGGAAGCTCGGGATAATTTTCTACGCATTCAACAACAACTTGAGGGGCAACTTGAAGCCCAGCTAAAGTCGAGCTCAGAGTTGGAGCAAGATAAAAATGTTGAACTGACTCATGCCCGAGAAGCATTTGCTGCGTTGGAGTCGCAGCTTCAGCAAGAGATGAAATCAGGTCAACAAGCCGTAAGCGATTTAAATCGACTCCAATTGGAGATGCAAAGCAGTCTGGACATGATGCGCAACTCATTGAGTTGGCGCCTGACATCGCCGTTGCGGAAATTGGCCTCCGCAATCGCTCGCTCAACTTCTCACACACAGGAACCGATCAACATGAGCGCATCTGGTGCAACGGACCTTAGAGAAATAGATGACTCGCCATCTTCTATTAAAAATGAGAAGAACAACAATAATACCCATTCCCTAGCGAGCGAAAAAAAATCAGAAATTGAAAATAAAAAAACCCATCAAAAATTCAAAGAAAATTCTGAGAAAAAACCAAAAAACATTCCAAACATGGAAATTACGTCAGCAAACATGAACACTCAGTCCAACCAAACAATCAATCTTACCATTGAGGATCTCTTGTCTTTTCAAGACCGAGAATTTGTCTACAGTGCTTATCAGACGCTATTGCTTCGCGAACCGGATGCTGACGGGCTTAATTACTATTTGTCAAGATTGCGCAAAGGCGCCTCCAAAATGGAGATCATTGCACAAATATTCAACTCTTACGAACGGCGCGCCACCAAGCAAACTATTCCACAACTGGAAGAAGCTTTGCATCGATTGAAGTTGAGCAAGCTACCAATCTTTGGAAAAATATACATCTATTTTACGGGATCCGAAGGTTTCTCATCCTCCGATGTAAAACTTCGACAAGTCGAAAACCAACTCTACAGATATAACGAACAGTTAATCCATAGATTTGATAGCATTGATCAAAAAATCAGTCTGCACAAAACAATTCTTCAAGACTTGAATGAGAAATTTGATTTGAATAAAAAATTTCAGGAAACATCCAGGCAAATACCAGCCAAGCAAACAGCAATAAAAGACAAAATTATTCCGTCGCTTCACGTTTCCGAAGTTTTTTCGGAATTGAGCAAATCGATCACTTACAAAAATTTTTGACGACTATGAAAATATTAATAGATTTGCAAAGTTGCCAGTCCGGCAGCCGTCTTGGCGGAATCGGAAGGTACTCAATGAACCTTACAAAGGCCATCATTGAAGAAGGAACCGCGCATGAAATCTGGATTCTTTTAAATAATCAAATACCTGCCACGGTCAAGGCCATTCGAGACGACCTATCCGATTTATTACCTCAAAACCGGATAATTACTTTTGAATCCATAAGCAGAACCAACGAACTTAACTCAAAAGATATCTTCAGAACAAAATCTGGGGAACTCTGCCGACAAGCTTTTATATCAGCACTCAAGCCAGATTTCGTTTTAATCACCAGCTTATTTGAAGGCTTGGGCGATGACTCCGTATTATCTGTCGAAAACGAAGGCAATCCGCATAATACTGCCGTCATATTATATGATCTGATTCCTCTTGTCCAGAAAGACAAGTACCTAGTAAGTGATGAAACGAAAAATCACTACATGCGGAAACTCGAAAATCTTTGCAAAGCAGAAGTATTGCTGGCAATTTCCGAGTTTTCTCGCGACGAGGGATTGGAAGTACTGGGTCTTCAGCCTGAGCGTGTCATCAACATATCTTCGGCAATTGGCGATGAATTCAAACCAATTGATATTTCTCCCGCCGAAAAATCAGCTTTCTTGAGCAAAATGAACATTAAGAAGAAATTTTTAATGTACATTGGAAGTTTTGACCAGAGAAAAAACCATCGTGCACTGATTGAAGCTTTTTCTCTGCTTCCCAAAGAAATTAGAAGCCAATACGAACTGGTAATTGCAGGCAATGGATGGCCAGCGATTTACAAGGAACTGGAAGATTACGCCTCCAGCTGCGGCTTGTCCACAGGCGAGGTCAATTTTGTGGGCCATATTGCAGATCAGGATTTGCTGAGTCTGTACAACCTATGCGATCTATTTGTTTTCCCGTCGTTGTTTGAAGGCTTTGGCCTGCCAATACTAGAGGCAATGTCGTGTGGTAAGCCAGCGATCGGCTCCAACAGCACTAGCATTCCAGAAGTAGTTGGGCACCCAGACGCTCTGTTTGATCCAACGTCACCGGCTTCGATCGCTGCAAAAATCAAAGAAGTTCTTACAAGCCAGGAACTGTATGACTTGCTCTGCAGCCACGCGTTGAAGCACTCCAAGCGTTTTAGCTGGAACAAGTCGGCAATAAAAGCTATCGCAGCCATGGAAGCGAAGCATGCTCAGACGGTGTCGGGCAGGAGCTTGGCCATCGACGATTCAATTTTTGATAGAGCGAATTTAATCAAAAAAATCTCCGATATACCAGAATCCAAAACAGCACCAGAAAGCTGCTTGGCTGAAATATCTTCGGCGATCGCTGTGAATGAATACTTAGCAAAAGCTTACACAGCAGTTGATAATTCGCAGGAAATGCCTTTTGGCAAAGAAAAAGTCGGAATCATCACCACTTGGAATACGAAATGCGGCATTGCAACATATTCCAAATATTTGATGCGAGACTATCCGTCAAGCTATACGGTGCTTGCGCCGTATGCCGATGCTTTGACTGAAGATGACGAAGATTTTGTATCCAGGTGCTGGGAAGTTGGCGAAAAGGACAACTTTTCAAAATTGGAACAATGCATCGAAGAAAAAAATCTCACAGCCATATTAATACAATTTAACTACGGATTTTTCAATTTTAATGATCTCAGCAATCTGATCAAGAAATTAGCATCGAAAGATATATTGTGCTTTGTCGAACTACACTCGACAATAGATCCGCCGCCGCATATCCTGGACAAGAAACTTTCCGATTTGAGCGGCGCATTTAAGTTGTGCGCGGCAGTGTTGGTCCACTCCGAGAATGACGTCTCACGCTTGGCAAAAATCGGCATTGCACAGAACGTTCAGATACTTCAGCACGGTGTGAACAGGCCAAAGCCGCTGGAAGTCAAGTACGACAAGGCGGAAGATGAATTCGTAGTCGCATCGTATGGATTCTTCCTTCCTCACAAAGGTCTTTTTGAGCTGATAAAAGCATTTGCCTTGTTCTCAAAAGGAGACATCAAGAAGAAACTTCTTCTTGTTAATGCCGAATATCCTGCACCCATTTCTCGCGAATTAATTGACGAGGGCAAGAGACTAGCGGCTGAGTTGAAAATCCAAGACCAAGTGACTTTTATCTCCGACTTCTTATCGGACGAGGAGAGCCTAGGTTATCTTTCCAAATCAGACGTCGTTGTTTATCCATATCAGGAAACCGGAGAGTCGGCTAGTGGTGCCATCAGGCTGGGACTGGCTTCTAAAAAGCTGGTACTTGTCACGCCGCTGAACATCTTCCGTGACATCGATGACTTGGTGATAAAAGCAAAATCCACTTCCATCGAGGACATTGCAGCGGCTCTAACAAATGTGGAAAACATCGTGAAGACTGGTGATGCCACATTGAAGAAGTCGATTATCAGGCGTCAGCTATGGTTGGACTCGCATGATTACAAGAACTTGTCCAAACAAATTAACTTCCTGATTGGATCATTTCGGGAAATCAACGAGTTTTATGGAATAAAATTAACATTCGATGCGATCGATAAAAGTTTCCGTAGTGTAGTAGGAACTCGCATTGGGAATACAGTCGCAACCGATGGTCGCGAAGGTGTTCTACTCTTTGGCCCATACATCGGTTTGGCATCCAACAGTTATAATCTAAAGATCACAGGCAACTGCAGCGACACGAATAGTGCGGATGTAATGGATGTTTTTTTAAAGCATACTGATGGATCACATAGCATTGAATATATTTCCGTTCCAAGATCAGGTTCCACATTGAAAGAAATCAATTTTTCAATAGATAAGCCCATCATCAATTTCGAAATCCAGATTATCACAGGCGGTCAGATCAACATTGCACTTGACAAAATCGTGATAAGCGCCAATCGTCGAATTTCCTAATCAACCGAAAAAATTATGAAAACAGCAATCATTACTGGAATTACTGGTCAAGACGGCGCCTACCTTGCCGAACTTTTACTTGGCAAGGGATATAAGGTTTACGGCACATATCGCCGCACCAGTTCAGTCAATTTCTGGCGCATTGAAGAGCTTGGAATTGAAAAAAATCCAAATCTGTATTTGGTCGAATATGATCTGACCGATCTTTCGGCGAGCATTCGCCTGCTTCAAACCACTGGTGCCACCGAGGTATACAACCTCGCAGCACAGAGCTTTGTCGGCGTATCCTTCGAACAGCCTCTCACTACTGCTGAAATCACTGGCATCGGTCCGGTGAACCTGTTGGAAGCTATCCGCATCGTCAATCCCAAGGTTCGCTTCTATCAAGCCAGCACCTCCGAGATGTTTGGCAAAGTGCAGGCTATTCCACAGATCGAAGCTACGCCCTTCTATCCGCGCAGCCCCTACGGCGTTGCCAAACTGTATGCGCACTGGATGACCGTGAACTACCGTGAGAGCTATGGCATCTTCGGCAGCAGCGGCATTCTGTTCAATCACGAAAGCCCATTGCGTGGCCGCGAATTTGTGACGCGCAAGATTACTGACAGCGTTGCCAAGATCAAGTTGGGTCAATTGGACTGCTTGGAACTAGGCAACCTTGATGCGAAGCGCGACTGGGGCTTTGCGAAGGAATACGTGGAAGGCATGTGGCGCATGCTGCAGGCAGATGAACCCGATACTTTCGTGCTTGCTACGAATCGCACCGAAACCGTTCGCGACTTCGTACAGATGGCATTCAAGGGTGCCGGCATTCACGTCGAATTCAAGGGCCAAGCCGAAGGCGAAACCGCCATCGACACAGCTACTGGCAAGACGGTGATGCGCATCAACCCTAAGTTTTACCGTCCTGCAGAGGTAGAACTGCTGATCGGCAACCCTGAGCGAGCCAAGGCGAAGCTCGGATGGGAGCCAGCGACTACGCTGGAACAGTTGTGCCAGATGATGGTGGAAGCCGACCTTCGCCGAAACCAAGCAGGCTTTTCCTTCTAAACGAAAATTATTGCTGACGACATGACGTTCCGTAAAAAGGCCTATTCGGGTCGACTGATATTTGATCATCTCCCGAAAACGGCAGGACAAGCAATTAACGCTTGGCTGATTTCTGAGCTAGGAACAGGATGCGTGACACCTAACTTGATTGGTGAACACTCAGACCTTATAAGAAATTATGGGGGAGCATACTCAGTAATCAGCGCGCATGTCCATTTTCAATATGGCGAGACTCTGGATCCTCGTTATCAATATATCACGCTATTTCGCGACCCTATCGATAGAATAGTATCCTGGCTATATTTCGTTGTTAATAACCATACAGATGCACAACTGCCTTTCTTGAGGAAAGCCTGCTTGGAGTTTATTAACAATGGAGATATTTCGCTGAATCCACGCATCAGCAATGGATATGTAGAGCATTTCTCTCGTATTGGAGGAATATCAGATGAGAGCGACGAAAAGAAGATAGAACATGCTTTTTCCGTCATAAAACAATATGATGTTGTCGGCCTTTACGATAATATTCCAGGATTTCTTTCAGACACCGCCACGTTGATCGGAGTCTCAGCTCCTGAAAAATTAAAAGGCGTTAACATCACAAAGCAACGGCCTCAGATGAATGAACTTTCGTCTGATATGCGTGAGAGAATTGTCGCCCTCAATCGCCTTGATATTCGTCTTTTTGAAATGGTAGTGGCCTGGAAGAATTCCCCTGACGTAGAGGAGCCACCTCAGAATGAATCTCTCATTAAATACCAGTTAACCAAGCATGAGAGAAAACACTATCGCAACACTTCGACAGTCGACCTGAGAATATCATCAGCAACAGTACGAGAAGGCGGTGAATTCACACCAGGTCAACTGATGACCTTCGACATTGACATCTCCTTGAACAGGGAGATGACAAACTTCGAAATTGGCATTCACATTTTTGATTCCGTCGGAAATAAGGCTTTCGAAACCACCAGCACGGCACTAGGTCACAGCTATCCATTGATGGGTGCTGGATACTATCGAATTAGCCATTATGTCATAGCGGATCTTCCGATTGGAAAGTATACTGCGGGTCTTTCATTTTCTGAAAGACTGCCTCAAGGATTAAAAGATGTTTTCTGGCAGGATGTACTTTACGGTTTTGATGTAGTGCATCCCAAAGACAACATGTTCAGCGGTCATTCCTATCTTCCTGCCGCCCTCAGCGTAGCAAAAACCAAGAACGCATTGGTACCTACCATTGTTTCCAACCATGCTGGTTTCCTCCGAGCCATAAATCCTCCAGAACAACTTACAGCTGGCGAGTCAACATGCATCAAAGTAGAGGTATCAAACTCCAGTGACTGCATCTGGCAAGGAGACACTTATCTTCCAATTAGTTTTTCATACCATTGGTTGAAATCGAATGGAGAGATATTTCTTTCTAATGGCTTGCGTAGCGCAATTCCGGATGGTGGATTTAAGCCCAACACAGTTCGAACTGGAGAGCTAAGAGTCGAGGCCCCCAATGAAACAGGTTCATTCATCTTGGTGCTGACACTTGTTCAAGAATCAGTTGCCTGGTTTGAGGAAAATGGTTTTTCAGCTGCACAGCATACTATTGAGATCAAAGAACCCAATGCTTAAATCCACCGACGTGTTGTGGCACCAAGCCACGGTTAGCCGCAGACGGCGAGAAGAACTGAACTCACATAGAAGCGCCTTGATATGGTTCACCGGTCTTTCGGGTTCCGGCAAGTCGACGTTAGCCCATGCTGTTGAGGAACGCTTGCATATTGCAGCAAGAAGGACGTTCGTGCTGGATGGAGACAATGTCCGTCATGGCCTATGTGGTGACCTGGGCTTTTCGGAAAAAGATCGCATTGAAAACATTCGACGCGTAGGCGAAACAGCGAAATTATTCTTAGAGGCTGGTGTTATCACGCTCACAGCTTTCATTTCACCTTTTCGGTCCGATCGTGAGCGTGTGCGCTCAATCTTGCCTCATGGTGATTATCTTGAAATCTTCTGCAATTGCCCTTTAGAAATTTGTGAAAAAAGAGATGTCAAGGGGCTCTACAAAAAAGCACGGCTCGGTGAAATAAAAAATTTCACTGGCATTTCTTCTCCTTACGAAAAGCCAGATGCTCCAGACCTTCTTGTCGACACTTATAGCTCTTCGATAGAAGAATGCGTTGATAAAGTGCTTCAATTATTGAAATCGCGTGGCATTGTTGAAAATATATAGCATTCTCTTTGTGAAAAATATATTCGTTGACTTGAAATTCATATGAACAACACGATGTCAACCATTGCAGTAAGCTCACACCTCTCCACGCAATCCGTCAACATCAGTGATTTGATGGTTCAAAGCGGCGTGGCATTCGGCACCAGTGGTGCCCGCGGCCCGGTAGTGGCCATGACCGATGCGGTCTGCTTTGCCTACACGGCTGGCTTCTTGCAGCACATGACGAGTCTGGGCGAGTTCGCTCCCGGCAAATCGGTGGCTCTCGCTGGTGACCTGCGCCCCAGTACGCCTCGCATTCTGGCGGCTTGCGCAGCCGCAATCGAAGCGCAGGGTGGCATCGCTGTGTTCTGTGGTTTTGTACCTTCTCCGGCTCTGGCGCTTCACGCCTTTTCGCTGAAGATCCCGTCGCTGATGGTGACGGGCAGCCATATTCCCGACGACCGCAACGGCATCAAATTCAATCGCGTTGCGGGCGAAGTTTTGAAGCCCGATGAAGCGGGCATGAAGGCCCAGCAGATCGACCTGCGTACAGGCGATTTCGACGAGGCTGGCGCGCTGCGCCAGCCCAAGGCACTGCCAGAGGCTGTGGATGTGACCGGCGCCTATATCCAGCGCTATGTGGACTTCTTTGGCGCCGGTTCGTTGAGCGGCATGCGCGTGGGGGTGTACCAGCACTCGGCGGTGGGGCGCGACATTCTGGTGGCGCTGTGCGAAGCGCTGGGTGCCGAGGTCAAGGTGCTGGGCCGCTCGGCCACCTTCATTCCTGTAGACACCGAAGCGGTGCGCCCGGAAGACGTAGCGCTGGCGCGCCAATGGGCTGCCGAGCACAAGCTGGATGCCATTCTTTCGACGGATGGCGACTCCGACCGCCCCCTGATCGCCGACGAGCATGGCGAATGGCTGCGCGGCGATGTGCTGGGCATCCTCTGCGCCCACTATCTGAACGCGCAATGCGTGGCGACGCCGGTCAGCAGCAATACCGCGCTGGAAAAGTCCGGCTGGTTTGCGCACACGGCGCGCACGCGCATTGGGTCGCCCTATGTGATCGAGGCCATGGAATCGGCGCTGAAGCAAGGCCGGCAGGGGGTTTGCGGCTATGAGGCCAATGGCGGCTTCCTGCTGATGAGTCCCATGCAGGCGGCAGGCCGGGAGCTCGCACCGCTGCCCACGCGCGATGCGGTGCTGCCGATGCTGGCGGTGCTGGCCAGCGCGCGGGCCAAGGCCTGCCCGGTATCGGCATTGCTCGCTGCCCTGCCCCCCCGTTTCACCTGCAGCGACCGTATCCAAAATTTCCCTACGGCATTGAGCCAGGAACGCTTGGCTGCACTGCAATCGGGTAACGAGGCCGAGCAGCGCCAGGCATTCGAGCAGGTGTTTGGCGAGGTATCGGGTACCGTGATCGGACTGGATGCCACCGATGGGCTGCGCGCAACCTTTGCCAATGAGGAAGTGATTCATCTGCGTCCTTCGGGGAACGCGCCTGAGCTGCGTTGCTATACCGAGGCGTCTACCGCAGCGCGGGCCGCGCAGATCAACGCTGCGGCGCTGAGTGTCCTGGCGGGCTGGCGGCCCGCATGACTGCATCTGTTGCGTGCTTGTTACCTGTGGACCGCGTGGGTTGCCGGCACAATGCCGCACGCAGTGCTATGAGCATCCAGGGGAGTCTTGGGAGCAACTGGTCATTCCAGGAAATAATTTCGGCGGACGATTGAACTGGCCGTTCATCCTTCGACAAGCTCAGGACGAACGATTGTCGCGCTGAATATCGAAGAATGTGCTCTGGTTGGTTTTGACAGTACGTTTTTCTCCAACGCTTCCACTCACAACAGAAGTTGGAACAGAGGGCCGGGTTTAGATGCCGCCAAGGCGCCGAGCCTGATTCCATGCACTACACAGCAAGAGGCACATTGATGAAGAAGATTTTGGTGACCGGCGCGGACGGATTTACCGGCCGCTACCTGGCCGTGGAACTGCAGCGCGCAGGCTATGAAGTGCATGGATTGGTGCGCAATGCCGCGGCTGGGAATGTCGAAGGCGTAAGCGCGCTGCATGCGGCCGATCTGTCGGATGCTGCCAGCCTGGCGAAAGTGGTACAGGAAGTGCAGCCGCATAAAGTGGTGCATCTGGCAGCCATTGCATTCGTCGCGCATGGCGATGTGGAAGCCATTTACCGCACCAACCTGGTGGGCACGCGCAACCTGCTGGAAGTCCTGGCCCAGTCCAACGCTCCCCTCGATGCAGTGCTGCTTGCCAGCAGTGCGAATGTCTATGGCAACTCCGTGGGTGGCGTGCTCGATGAGAACACCCCGCCCGCGCCTGCCAATGACTATGCCGTCAGCAAGCTGGCCATGGAATATGCGGCACGTCTTTACGCCGATCGCCTCCCGCTGATCACGGTGCGGCCGTTCAACTACACCGGCGTGGGCCAGGCCGACAATTTCCTGATTCCCAAGATCATCAGCCATGTACGCCGCCGCGCTCCGCTGATCGAGTTGGGCAACATCGATGTGGAGCGCGATTTTTCCGACGTGCGCAACGTCGTTCAATCGTACCGCCGCCTGCTTGAAGCGCCGGCTGCCGTCGGCCAGACTTTCAACGTGTGCTCAGGCCAGGCATGGTCGTTGAATGATGTGCTGAACATGGCACGCGAGATCTCGGGACATGACTTCGAGGTGCGCGTGAACCCGGCGTTCGTGCGCCAGAACGAAGTGAAGACACTGGTGGGCAGCCGCGCGAAGCTGGACGCGGTGGTGGGCGAAGTGCCGGAGATTGCATTGCGCGATACCTTGCGCTGGATGCTGGAGGCGTGAGGCGTGGATTTGAAGTTGGTCTTGTCGGTGGAGGCCCTGTCCCCCCACCTCACAGGGATCGGGCGCTATACCTGGGAGTTGGCGCAGAGGCTTCCCATGAAAGGCCAATTGCAGGAGATGCGGTTTTACCACGGAGGGCGCTGGATAGACGAGCCGGCACGCCTGCTCAAGACGCCTGCATCGGCATCGACAAAGAAGAAGCCCTTGGTCAGCGTCAAGCCTCCGCGCTGGCTGCGCGACTGGCGCAACTCTGCCATTTGCCGTGACCGGTTGTTCCACGGTCCGAACTTCTTCCTGCCGGCCTGCGCCGAGGCGGGCGTGGCCACCGTGCATGACCTGTCGGTATTCAAATATCCCGAAACGCATCCCATCGAACGCATCCGGCACTTCGAGCGCGATTTCAAGGCGTCGATGGCGCGTGCAAGTCATCTGATCACAGATTCCGAGGCGACGCGGCGCGAAGTCATGGAATTTCTGGGCTGGCCCGCGGAAAAGATTACCGCAGTGCATCTGGGGGTGTCGCCTCAGTTCGCGCCAGCCTCGGAAGTTGAGCTCGAGCCATGCCTGTCGCGCTACGGCCTGGGCTTCAAACGCTATGCCTTGTGTGTGTCCACACTAGAGCCACGCAAGAAGATTGCCAACCTGCTGCAGGCCTATGAAAGCCTGCCCGCGGCAGTGCGTGAACAATACCCCTTGGTGCTGGTGGGCGGCGCGGGCTGGCTCAGTGATGGGTTACACGCGACAATCGAACGTTTGGCGGCGCAAGGCTGGCTGCGCTATCTGGGCTTCGTGCCTGAGGCCGATCTGCCCGCGCTGTATGCAGGTGCCCAGGCATTTGTCTACCCGTCGATCTATGAAGGTTTCGGCCTGCCGGTGCTTGAAGCCATGGCCTCGGGCGTGCCAGTGGTGACTTCCATCTTCACTTCACTTCCCGAGGTGACGCAGGGCGCGGCGCGGCTGGTCGATTCGGATGATATCGATGCGTTGAGCCTGGGCATTCATGCCAGTCTGTGTGATGAGGGCTGGCGTGCCGCTGCCAGGGAAACAGGCTTGGCAAAGGCGCGGAATTTTACGTGGAGCCGCTGTGTCGATCGGACAATTGATGTCTATCGGCAGGTGGCTGGCAAGAGCAGCTGACCACCAGCGAAGCAAGTGATAAACATGATGACTGAACATATGAATGCAAAACCTGCCGCTTCCACGGCGCGCTCCACGACCTTGCGCATGCTGATTGCGTCAGGCGCGGTGGCCGTGTTGAGCGCCTGCTCCACAGCGCCCACCTGGCTGCCCACCTCCGGTCCCAGTACAAAACAGGTCGAAGAGGCGGTGGCAAACCCCGAAGACATGGGCATCCAGATCGTCGAAGTCAATGACACGGTCGCACGCCGCGTGCTGGCCAGCCAGCGGCAAAGCCTGTTCTCGGAAGTCTTTGATGCCACGGCGCAATCCGGCTATGTGATTGGCGCGGGCGACGTGATCGAAGTCTCTGTGTGGGAAGCACCGCCCGCGGCGCTGTTTGGCAGCGGTGCGATCGACCCGCGAGGCGGCCCTTCGACGACACGTGTCACGGCCCTGCCCGAGCAGATGGTCAACAGCAACGGCAGCGTCAATATTCCGTTTGCAGGCCAGATCATGGCGGCCGGACGGACGCCGCAGCAGATCGAGACCGAGATCATCCAGCGCCTCAAGGGCAAGGCCAACCAGCCGCAGGTGCTGGTGCGCATGATCCGCAACAACACTGCCAATGTCACGGTGGTGGGCGAAGTCGCCAACAGCACGCGCATGCCGCTGACGGCGCGTGGCGAACGGCTGCTCGACGCGTTGGCCGCGGCCGGCGGCACGCGCCAGCCGGTCAACAAGATGACGCTGCAGCTGACACGCGGCACCCAGGTGCAGGCCCTGCCGCTGGACACCATCATCCGCGACCCGCGCCAGAACATCGTGCTGCAGCCCGGCGATGTCGTGACTTCGCTGTTCCAGCCCTTGAGCTTCACCGCACTGGGTGCCACCGGCAAGAACGAAGAACTGAACTTCGAGGCGCAAGGCATTTCGCTGGCGCAGGCGCTGGCGCGCGTGGGGGGTGTGCAGGACATGCGCGCCGATGCCCAGGGCGTGTTCATCTTCCGCCTCGAGTCGCCCGCGGCGCTGGATCTGCAGGGCAAGACCGTGGCGACCACGCCCGAGGGCAAGGTGCCGGTCATCTACCGAATGAATCTGCGTGACCCCGCGACTTTCTTCGTGGCGCAGAGCTTTCCGATGAAGGACAAGGACCTGCTGTATGTCTCGAATGCTCCCGCAGCCGAACTGCAGAAGTTCCTCAACGTGATCTTCTCGACCATCTACCCGGTGGCCAACCTCATCAGCGTGACCAGGTAACTTGCTGCCTGCTTTTGTAGTTGGGAGGTGGCTCCATGCGTGAGTCATTGATCGATGTGACCCGCCTGGTGGACAGGGCCATGCAAGGCCGCCTGCCCACGGGCGTGGACCGCGTGAGCCTGGAATACGTGCGCCACTTTGGCGACCGTGCGACGGCACTGGTGCGTTTTGCCGGGCAGTGGATAGAGCTGTCCGAGGCGGACTCGGAGCGGCTTTTCGCGGCGCTGCCGAAACCGGGGCACGGCTTCAATGCCCTGGTGCGGCGCGCCGTGGCCAAGGCATTTGTACGCAGCGTGGGGCGGCAATTTTCGCGGCCACGCTTTTTCTTCAACACCGGGCACAACGGCCTGGAAAAGCCGCAGTACGCGCAGTTCCTGCAGCGTTCGGCGCTCAAGCCGCTGTATTTCGTGCATGACCTGATTCCGGTGTCGCATCCCGAATACTGCCGGCCCGGCGAGACCGGCCGCCATGGCGTGCGCATGAACACCATGCTGCGCACCGGCCATGGCGTCATTGCCAATTCGGCGGCGACGCTGGCCGAGTTCGCGGCCTATGCCCAGTCGTCGGGCATGCCCCTGCCCGCCACCGCGGTCGCCCTGCTGGCGCCGGCGCAGCTGCCCGCGCCGGCGCCCCAGCGACCGATGGAGGCGCCCTACTTCGTGATGCTGGGCACCATCGAGCCGCGCAAGAACCACTGGCTGATGCTGCAGCTGTGGCGCCAGCTGATCGAGCGCCTGGGCGAGGCGGCGCCGCGGCTGGTGATCGTGGGCCAGCGCGGCTGGCTCTGCGACAACGTGATGGACATGCTCGAGCGCTGCGAGGTGCTCAAGGGGTTTGTCTTCCAGCAGGCCGGCTGCAGCGATGCCGAACTGGCGACCTGGCTGGGCCATTCGCAGGCGCTGCTGTTTCCCACGTTTGCCGAAGGCTACGGCATGCCGCTGGCCGAGGCCCTGGCGCTGGGCGTGCCGGTCATTGCCAGCGATCTGCCGGCTTTCCGTGAAATCGCTGGCGACATCCCCGAATATGCCGATCCGCTCGACGGGCGCCGCTGGGCGCAGCTGGTGGTGGAATACGCACAGCCGCACAGCGAGATGCGGCGCGGTCAGTGCCGCAAGATGGGCGGCTTGGCGCTGCCCACCTGGCAGGCGCATTTCCAGCAGGTCGAGGCGTTGATGGAGCAGTTGCGTGTTGCCGCAAAGCCCTGAGCCATTTGCCTTCCCCGTCGTGCATGCGCTAGATTTTTCTGCCTGGAAACGCTCCGCCGTGCGCCAGTGCTTCCCGCGGTCGCGCGTGGTGTTCGTTTCCAGCGTGGCCGAGGTGCCGGCGGGCGGGGTGCTGGCCGCCTGGGGCATGAAGCCGTTTGGCGGCGAGTTGGCGGCAGGCGTGCGCGTGCTGCGGATTGAGGATGGATTCCTGCGCTCGGTGGGCCTGGGTGTCGATCTGATCCGGCCGATGTCATGGGTGGTCGATGGCCGCGGCATCTACTACGACGCCACGCGCCCTTCCGATCTCGAGCATCTGCTGTCGACCATGCCGTTCGATGCCGCCACGGTGCAGCGCGCGGCGCGGCTGCGCGAGCGCGTGGTGGCCCAGGGCCTGACCAAGTACAACACCGGCGGCCAGCGCTGGCAGCGGCCCGCGGCTGCGGCCAGCGTGGTGCTGGTGCCGGGGCAGGTCGAAAGCGATGCCTCGCTGGCCTACGGCGCGCCGGGCATCCGCTCGAACATGGCGCTGCTGCAGGCGGCGCGCGCGGCCCACCCCGATGCCTATCTGGTCTACAAGCCGCACCCCGATGTGCTGGCCGGGCTGCGCGCGCGTGGCGCGGACGAGCAGGAGGCGCTGCGCTGGTGCGACGAGGTGGTCGAGCATGCGCCGATGGGCGATCTGCTGATGGCCGTGGACTGGGTGCATGTGCTGACCTCGCTGGCGGGCTTCGAGGCCCTGCTGCGCGGCAAGGCCGTGACCTGCCATGGGCAGCCCTTTTATTCGGGCTGGGGCCTGACGCAGGACATGCTGCCCAATGTGCGCCGCACGCGGCGCCTGGCGCTGGACGAGCTGGTGGCCGGGGCGTTGATTGGCTATCCGGTGTATCTGAGCCGCACCGGCAGCGGCCAGCTGGAGCCGGAGCAGGCGTTGGATGAACTGGTGGCGTGGCGCGAACGGGATGGCGGCAAGCTGCCCTGGTGGCGCAAGTTGTTTCGGGTGGTGCTGCGGCAGGTGGTGGGGGTTCGATGAGTCGGGTGCGTTCTTTTCTGTTGCTGCAGGGCGTGTGTTCGCCCTTTTTCCTGCGCCTGGCCGATGGTCTGAAGGCCGACGGCCACCAGGTCCACAAGATCAATTTCAATGCCGGCGACTGGCTCTACTGGGGCGGGCGTTCGGCATCGAACTACCGCGGCCGGCTGGCCGACCTGCAGGATTTTCTCGACCAGAAGTACCGCACGCTGGGCATTACTGACCAGGTGCTGTTTGGCGACTGCCGGCCGGTGCACCGCCCCGCCGTGGCGCATGGCCAGGCCCTGGGCATTCGCACCCATGTGTTCGAGGAAGGCTACTTCCGCCCGCACTGGGTCACGCTCGAGCGCGACGGCGTCAACACGCACTCGCTGCTGCCGCGCGATCCGAACTGGTTTGCCGATGTGGGCCGCCGACTGCCCGCGCCGGCGCCCGTGCAGCCGTTCGTCTCGCCGTTTCGCATCCGCGCCATGCATGACATCGCCTACCACTCGGCGGGCTTCTGGAACCCCGTGGCGTTTCCGCGCTACCGCACCCATGCGCCGGTCAGCGCCGCCACGGAATACGCAGGCTATGCGCGCCGCCTGCCGATGCTGCGCTACCACGCGCCGCGCGACGACGCGTTGATCCAGGGCCTGCTGCGCGACGCCACGCCGTTCTACGTGCTGCCGCTGCAGCTGGGCAGCGATGCGCAGATCCGCGAGCATTCGATGTTCAACGACATGGCCGAGGTGATCGAGTATGTGCTGGCCTCGTTTGCGCGCCACGCGCCGGCACAAAGCCGGCTGGTCATCAAGAACCACCCGCTGGACATCGGGCTCGACCAGCATGCGCGCACCATCCGCCGCCTGGCCGCGCACTACGATGTGGCGGGCCGCGTGGATTACATCGAAACCGGCAATCTCGACGCCCTGCTCTCGCATGCGCGCGGTACGGTCACGGTGAACAGCACCGTGGGCGCGAGTTCGCTGGGCCTGAACTGCCCGACGCTGGCGCTGAGCAACCCGATCTACCACCTGCCCGGGCTCACCTTCCAGGGCACGCTGGACGATTTCTGGCGCAACGGCACGCCGCCCGACGCGGCGCTGTTCACGCATTTCCGCAACACCGTGATCCACACGACGCAGGTCAACGGTGGCTTCTATTGCCGCGACGGCATTGCATTGGCCGTGGCGGGCAGCCGCCGGCTGCTGGCCGCCGAGCGCTCACCCCTGGAGGAATGGCTATGACGCCACGCACTGTATTGATCACCGGCGCCACTGGGGGCATTGGCGGCGCGCTGGTGGAGTCGTATGCCGAACCCGGCAACACGCTGATCCTGCAGGGCCGCAATGCGCCGCGGCTGGCCGAGCAGGCGGCTTTTGCGCAGGCGCGCGGCGCGCGCGTGCTGACCCAGGTGCTCGATGTGCGCGACCGCCCGGCGCTGGCCGCCTGGCTGCGCGAAGTGTGTTCGCAGGAGCAGGTCGATCTGCTGATCGTCAACGCCGGAGTGAACACCAACATCGGCCCCGATGGCGCGGGCGAGCGCTGGGAAGATATCGAGGCGCTGATCGACGTGAATCTGCTGGCGGCCATGGCGACCGTCGATGGCGTGCTGCCCTCGATGCGCGCGCGCGGCGCCGGGCAGATCGCGCTGATCAGTTCGCTGGCCGCGTATTTCGGCCTGCCGGTGACGCCCAGCTACTGCGCCAGCAAGGCCGCGGTCAAGGTCTATGGCGAGGCCTTGCGCGGCTGGCTCGCGCCCGAGGGCGTGCGCGTGAACGTGGTGATGCCGGGGTATGTGGAGTCGCAGATGTGCCACGACATGCCCGGCCCCAAGCCGTTTCTTTGGCCCGCCGACAAGGCCGTGCGCTGCATCCGGCGCGGGCTCGAGCGCAACCGGCCGCGCATCAGCTTCCCGTTTCCGCTGAACTTCGGCACCTGGTGGCTGTCGGTGCTGCCGCCAGCGATCTCGGAACGCATCCTGCGGCTGATCGGCTACCGTGGCTGAAGCCATGCCCTGGAGCGCGCTGGCCTGGCCCGTGGGCCTGGGCCTGCTGCTGTCGTTTGCGCTGGAGCCCGCGGTGCAGCCCCGGCCCCTGCCCTGCTGGCGGCGACCGGCGGCGGCCAGCGCCCTCCATGTCGCGCTGTGGCTGCTGCTGTTTTGCTTCGAGCTGGCGGTGTTCCACCGGCCGTGGTTTGCGATGGCCATCGTGCTGGCGTTCCAGCTGTTCGTGGTGCTGGTCAACAACGCCAAGTTCCACTCGCTGCGCGAGCCTTTCATCTACCAGGACTTCGAATACTTCCTCGATGCGCTGAAGCACCCGCGCCTGTACCTGCCCTTCCTGGGCAAGGCGCGCGCGGCGCTGGCCGTCGCGGGCTTTGGCGCGGCCTTCTATGGCGGCCTGCATTTCGAGCCGGCGCTCAGCGCTTCCATGCCGCTGGCGGCGTTCTTCGGCATGGTGGCGGCGCTGGCGCTGGGCGCGGGCGCGCTGCTGTGGTGGGGCAGCCGCCAGCATCTGCCCGTGGGCTTCGTGCCGCAGGAGGACCTGCGCCAGCTGGGCCTGCTGGCCAGCCTGTGGCGCTATGCGCAGGAAGAGCGCCGGCACCACCCGCTGCCCGCGGCGCAGGCCGACATGGCAGCGCCTGCCGAGGGCACCCCGCTGCCGAATCTGGTGGTGGTGCAGAGCGAGTCGTTTTTCGATGCGCGGCGGCTGTATGCCGGCATCCGCCCCGAAGTGCTGCAGACTTTCGATGCGCTGCAGGCATCGGCGGTGTGCCAGAGCCAGGTCGAGGTCGCGGCCTGGGGCGCGAACACCGTACGCACCGAGTTTGCGTTTCTCTCCGGGCTGAGCGCCGCGGCGCTGGGCGTGCACCGCTTCAATCCCTACCGCAAGCTGGCGCGCCAGGGCGTGCCGACGATTGCCGGCCAGCTGCGCCAGCTCGGCTACCGCACGGTCTGCGTGCACCCGTACCACGCGAGTTTCTACACGCGCCACCTGGTCTACCCGCAACTCGGTTTCGATGAATTCATCGATATCGAGAGCTTCCGCGATGTGGAGAAGACCGGGCCTTACATCGGCGACGTGGCCCTGGCCGAGAAGGTCTGCGCCCTGCTGCGGCAGGCGTCGAGCCAGCCGCTTTTCGTGTTCGTGATCACCATGGAGAACCATGGCCCGCTGCACCTGGAGAAGCCGCAGGCGCAGGATGTGGAACAGCTGTATGCGCAGGCGCCACCCGCGGGCTGCGGCGATCTGACGATCTACCTGCGCCACCTGCGCAACGCCGACCGCATGGCCGCGATGCTGCGCGACCAGCTGCAATCCATGGCCACGCCCGGCTGGCTGTGCTGGTATGGCGACCATGTGCCCATCCTGCCGCAGGTGTACAAGGCGATGCAGGAGCCGGATGGGAAAACGGATTACTTCGTGTGGCGCAATGGGGTTCCGGGTGCAGGGGAAAAGGTGGAGCTGCGGGTCGAGGAGCTGGGGGATGTGGTGTTGGCGGCGATGGGGCTGCGCCGCTAAGATCTTGGAGGGCAGGACGTTCATTCTTCGACGGGCTCAGGACGAACGGTTGTTTGCGTTCGTGGTGAGCGGTCACGTCGAAGCATGAATGTCCTGTCCTCACAAACAAAAAACGCACTGCCAAGGCAGTGCGTTTTTCATTCCAACGGCCAGAGACTCACACCCTGGCGTTGACGCGTCGTATCAGGCCTGGGCCTTGGCGGCGCGCGCCTGGGACAGCTTGCCCAGGCCGACGACCAGCACGGCGCCGGCGGCGGCGGCGACATAGTGCAGCCAGGGATGGGCCATGGTGTAGCCATGCAGCAGGTTGTCGTTGACGACGGTTTCGCCGCCGACCCAGCCGATCAGCGCCGCACCCAGCGTGATGATGACGGGGAAGCGTTCCATCAGCTTGATCATCAGCGTCGAGCCGAAGATCACCAGCGGAATGCTGATTGCCAGGCCGAGGATCAGCAGGACCATGTTGCCCTGCGCCGTGGCGGCGACGGCAATCACGTTGTCCAGGCTCATCACCAGATCGGCAATCAGGATGGTGCGGATGGCCGCGAACATCGAGCCGTTGCCCTTGCCATGGCCCTCTTCCTCATCGCCGCCGGACAGCAGCTGGTAGCCGATCCACAGCAGCAGCACGCCGCCGATGATCTGCAGGAAGGACAGCTCGAGCAGCTTGGCGGCCACCACCGTGAGCACGATGCGCAGCACCACGGCCGCGCCGGAGCCGAACATGATGGCTTTCTTCTGCTGTTCAGGAGGCAGCGAACGGGCTGCGAGGGCGATGACGACGGCGTTGTCGCCAGAAAGAATGATGTTGATCCAGACGATCTTCACCAGGCCGATCCAAAAATCGGCGGTATTCAGAAACTCCATTGTTACTCCACTGTTATGAATGCGAAAACGCCGCATGCGCGGCGCTGTCTTTTTTGAGTGGTGGCAGTGTAGGCCTGAAATCCAAGCTTGCCTGTTCGTAATACTGCGTAACCACTAATTGCCAAGGGTCAGCGGCTCGAGTGCGCAGCCGGCTTCCAGCATGGCCTTGAAGCGGGTGGAAAAGCGCATCAGCGGCGCGCCATCGATGATGTCGTGGTCGGCGCCCAGGTTCAGCTGGATGAATTCGCGCTCCACGGGCTGGCCGTCTTCGAGCACCAGTCGGCGGCTGATCGCGCCGATCGACAGCGTCAGCGTCATTGGCGTGATCGGCAGGATCAGCGCCGCGCCCTGCGCATGCATGCCCATCGAGGTGATGCCCACCGTGCCGACCAGGTCCTTGAACATGGCCGGGTCGCGCCGGATGAAGAACCAGACGATGCGCCGCAGCGGCCGCGGCAGTTCGAAAAAGAACTTCTCGATGGCCGGCATCGGCCCGCCCTGCCCCAGCGGCGCCTGCTTTGCCGCCTGCAGCTCGGCATGGATCGCGGCCGCGGGCTTGCGCTGCGCGGCGCGCACGATGTAGTTCACCGGCATCGATGCGCCGCCGATGTCGCGCTCGACCATGAAGGCCAGGTCGATGTCTTCAAACAGCGTGAGCCGGCTCTTGCCATGCCGGTAGGCATGCATGGCGCGGTTCTCGTTGACCGCGCAGGCCAGCGAGCGCGCGATGTAGCTGGTCAGCGACACGCGCCCGGCATGCGCCGCCAGGTGCCGGCGCATGGGCGCGACCTCGGCTTCGAACAGCAGGTTGATGGTGTTCTTGCGCCGGCCCTCGGCCATCACATCGAGGATGAAATTGCGCAGCCGCGGATACGGCTGCTGCGTGCTGGGCGGCCGCGGCTGGCGCAGCAGCGCCAGCAGCTGCGCGGCGACCTCCAGCACGCCTCTTGCCATGCGCGCTCAGAGACGGCGGGATTCTTCGACCAGCGCGTCGACGGTGGCGCGGATCTGCGCCTCGCTGTGTTCGCAGGACACGAAGAAACGCAGCCGCGCCGATTTCTCGGGCACCGCGGGGTAGAGGATGGGCTGGACGTTGATGCCGCGCTCGAACAGCGCCGCCGACAGGCGCGCGGCCTTGACCGAGCTGCCGATGATGGCGGGAATGACCGCCAGGCCGGTGCTGGTGCCGGTGTCGATGCCGCCGGCGCGCGCCTGCTCCAGGAAGAACTGGCCGCGCTGCTGCAATGCGCTCACGCGCTCGGGTTGCGCGAACATCAGCTGCAATGCGGCCAGCGAGGCCGCGGCCACGGGCGGCGGCATGCCAACGCTGTAGAGAAAGCCCGGCGCGAGGAACTTCAGGTGCTCGATCAGCGCGGTTTCGCCGGCAATGTAGCCGCCGCAGCCCGCCAGCGCCTTGCTCAACGTGCCCATCCAGATATCGACGTCGCCCCCGGACAGGCCGAAGTGCTCGCGTATGCCCAGGCCGGTCTTGCCCATGACGCCGAACGAGTGCGCCTCGTCGACCATCAGGAACACCTTGTGCCGGCGCTTGATCTCGACGAAGCGCGGCAGGTCGGGGTAGTCGCCGTCCATGCTGTAGATGCCTTCGAGCACCACCAGCACGCGCTCGAACTGGCCGCGCTGCTCGGTCAGGATCGCGTCGAGCGCGGCCCAGTCGTTGTGCGGAAACGGCAGGCGGCGCGCGCCCGACAGCAGGATGCCCTGCACCACGCTGTTGTGGATCAGCTCGTCATGCAGCACCAGGTCCTTGGGACCGAACAGGTGGCCGATGGTGGTGACGTTGGCCGCGTGCCCGCTGACCATGGCAATGGCGTCATCGACACCGTAGGCCTTGGCGATGGCCTGCTCGAGCTGGCGGTGGATGGGACGCTCGCCCGACACCAGCCGGCTGGCCGACACCGACGTGCCGTACTGGTCGATGGCGGCCTTGGCCGCGCCCGCCACTTCGGCGTTGCCCGACATGCCCAGGTAGTTGTAGCTCGAATAGTTGACGTATTCGCGGCCCGCGATCTGCGTCACCGCACCGGCCGTGCCGTCATGCAGCTTGAAGAACGGGCTGCCGATGCCCAGCCGTGCGGCGCCGTCGTTGATGATGCGGATCTGCTGGTAGCCGGGATGCAGGCGGAAGCTGTAATGCTGCTCGGCCACCTGCACCTCGCCAGCCGCTGCCGGCGCGGGCGCGGCCACCTGGCTGCCCTGCTCGGCATGGCGCAGCCGGCGCTCGAGCGCCTGCTGGATCAGCTTGTCCTTGATCTGGGCGGTCAGGCCCGGGAGTCCCTTGCGTGTCATTAGTGGATCATCCTTGCGGCCGTGCCTTGAGATTCAATGTCCTGCGCCAGGCTGGCAACGGACTCCGCCGAGACGTCGGAGCCATGCTGCGCCATCAATTGCCTGGTCTGCGCCAGCACCTGGCTTTCGGCCGGCGCGGCGCCTGCCTCGTCGCTGCCCTTGAGCTGCAGGCCGATGCGTTCGGCCAGCTTGGTGATGGTCGGGCTCTGGCTCAGTGCCATGACCGACAGCTGAATGCCGAAACGGCCTTCCAGCGCCACCACCAGCTCGACGCCCATCAGCGAGTCCAGGCCCATGTCGTAGATCGAGCGATTCGGGTCGATCTTGTCGGGCGACACGCGCAGGATCTCGCCGACCTCGGCCTTGATCATGTCGGTCAGCGTGGTCTGCAACTCGGCATCGGAGAGTTCGGCCAGCACGCGCTGGATGTCGCCCGAATCCTCCTCGTCGCCGTCGTTGTCCATCGCATCGCGCGCCAGTTCGCTGAACTTGGGGCTGCCGGCGCTGGGCAGGAAACGCGCGAGCGCCTTCCAGTCCAGTTCCATGATGCCCAGGCCCGACTGGCCGGTGGTCAGCAGGCTTTCCAGCGCGTCGAGCGCGATGGTCGAGTTCAGCGCCGAGCCGCCCATGCGGCCCTGCAGCGCGTCCTTGATCTTCTCGTTGCGCGCGAGGAAACCGACGTCGTCGATCGCGCCCCAGCGCACGCAGGTCGCGGCCAGGCTGTTGGCGCGGCGGTACTTGGCCAGTGCTTCGAGGCAGGCATTGGCCGCCACGTAATTGCCCTGGCCCGGGTTGCCGAACAGCGTGGTGGCCGAGGAGAACATCACGAAGAAGTCCAGCGCCGTCTCCAGCGTCAGCTCGTGCAGGTGCTGCGCGCCCATGGCCTTGGGAGCCAGCACGCTGCGGATCTGCGCGGCATCCATGTTGCGGATCAGACCGTCGTTGATGACCGTCGCCGCATGCACGATGCCCTTCAGCGGCGGCATGGTCTTGGCGGTTTCGGCCAGCAGCGCCGCGAGCGCCTGGCGGTCGGTGATGTCGCAGGCCGCGGCATGCACCGTGACGCCTTGCTGCTCCAGGCGTGCAATCGCCTGCTTCGCGGCGTCGGCGCTCGGGCCGCTGCGGCTGATCAGCAGCAGGTGGCGCGCACCCTTGCTGGCGAGCCATTCGGCCGTGCGCAGGCCGAAGCCGCCCAGGCCGCCGGTCACCAGGTAGCTGCCGTCGGCCGCGATTTCCAGTGGCTTGGCGGCCGTGGGCGCGGGCGTGTGGATCTGGCCGATGGCGTTGTTGTAGGTGACGACGATCTTGCCGATCTGGCGCGCCTGCTGCATGTAGCGGAACGCCTCGACGATGTCGTTGGCGTCGAACACATGGTAGGGCAGCGGGTGCAGCACGCCTTCGGTGAACAACGTCATCATTTCCGCGAACAGGCTGCGCGTGAGCTCGGGGCGCGACTGCATCAGCTGGTCGGCATCGATGCCGAAGTAGCTGATGTTGTTGCGGAACGGGCGCAGGCCGATCTTGGTGTTCTCGTAGAAGTCGCGCTTGCCCAGTTCGAGGAAGCGGCCGAAGGGCTTGAGCACGCGGAAGTTGCGGTTGATGGCCTCGCCCGCGAGCGAGTTCAGCACCACGTCCACGCCCTTGCCGCCGGTCGCGGCCAGGATGTCGTCGGCAAACGCCAGGCTGCGCGAGTCGTAGATGTGGTCGATGCCCTGCTGGCGCAGGAAGTCGCGCTTCTCGTCCGAGCCGGCCGTGACGTAGATCTCGGCGCCTATCCACTTGGCCAGCTGGATCGCGGCAATGCCCACGCCGCCGGCCGCGCCGTGGATCAGCACCTTCTCGCCGGGCTGCAGGCGCGCGAGGTGGTGCAGCGCGTAGTAGACGGTGAAGAAGGTGCTGGGAATCGTGGCCGCGGCCTCGAGCGAGATTTCGGGCGGGATCAGCGAGATCGCGCTGGCCTGGGTGACCACGCGGTTGCCGAAGCTCGACGGGCCGAAGCCCACGACCAGGTCGCCGGGCGCATAGCCGCAGTCCGGGTCGGCCACGGCAGTCACCACGCCCGAGAACTCCAGGCCCAGGGTCGGGCCCGCGAAACCGTTCTCGATGGCTTCGTCGGACAGCAGGCCCAGCGCATACATCACGTCGCGGAAGTTGAGGCCCGTGGCGCGCACGTCGACCTCGATCTCGCCCTGGCCCAGCACGGCGCGCGGGTGCGCTTCCCAGCGCAGGTTGCGCAGCTGGCCCGGGTACTGGAAGGCCAGGCGGATGGTCGGCGAATCGATCTCCTGGCGCACCTGCGGGCGCTCCTCGAGGCGCAGGCGCGGCACATAGCGCGCACCGGCGCGCGTCAGAATCACTTCCTGCTCGGCGTCGGGCTGCTCGAGCTCCTGGGCCAGCGCGGCGACGACGCTGTCCAGCGCCTGGGTGCTCTCGATGTCGACCAGGCGCACGGCGCAGTCCGAGGCTTCGTTGATCAGCGTGCGGCCGAAGCCCCACAGCGCCGCATCCTGCACCGGCGTGGCCGTGGCATGGGGCAGCATGTCGCTGGCGCCCGCCTGGGTCACGAGCCAGCAGGTGGTGTTGGTCGACGTGGCCTCGCAGGCCTGGACGATGGCCGCAGCCAGCGCGCAGCGCGCGACCTGCTGCTCCAGCACCGCCTCGGCTTCGGTCGCCGGGCTGGCAATGCCGGCCAGGTGCACGATGCCGTCCAGCTTGCCGTAGCTGGCGGTGGTGGTGCGCAGCAGGGTTTCAATGGCCGCGGTGTCGCCCGGGCCGGCCTGCACGACCATGTCGCCGCGCGCCTGCAGCTGCTTGACCAGCTGGTCGGACAATTGCGCCGAAACGCCCTTCTCATCGGCCAGCAGGATCCAGCTGCGCGGCGCGCGCTTGGTGCTTGCTGCCGGCTGCTGCGCGGGCTTGGCTTGCTGCGCCAGCAGCAGATAGGGGCCGGACAAGGTGTCGGGCGACAGCTCGAACAGGTCGGTGCCGGCAAAGCCCAGCTGCTGGAGCTGCTGCTGCCAGAACTGCAGCGTGCGCTGGCTGGACATCCAGCTGCCGTTTTCCAGCAGCGACCAGTGCTGGCGCTGCGCGCCGAACACGAAGTCGACCCAGCGCGCGCCATGCTGGCCGGCAACGATCAGCGAGCCGCCGGGCGCCAGGCACGAACGCGCATATTCCAGCGCGGCCACGGCCTCGGCCACGGTGCCGAAGTCCAGCGTGACGATGGCCAGCTGGCAGCCGGACACGGGCGCCGCGCCCGCCGCGCCGCCGATCAGGCGCGCATCGATGTGCGGGAACTGCTCCTGCAGCCGCGCGACTTCCTCGAGCGTGGCCGAGGAGGTCGTGGCAAACGCATAGTCGGCGCGGTCTGCATCGAGGCCCAGGCAGGCATCCAGCGCAAACGAGGGCGCGCCTTCGCTGACTTCGACGATGCGCAGGCGCTGGCCTTCGGGCAGCTCGCGCAGGCCCTGCGCAATCAGCTCCTGCAGCGTGTGGCCGATGCGCTGCTTGCTGCGCGCGCCCAGTGCCTGGCGCAGCAGCGTGACCAGCGAGGTCTCGCGCGGGCAGACCTTGTCCAGCGTCACGCTGCCGTCGAGCAGCTCGGACAGGTGCATGCCGATGCGGCCGACCGAATGCACGATCTGGAAGTAGTCGGGATAGTCCGCAACGAGGCTGTTCCAGATGTCTTCGGCCGAAGCCTGGTCCTCATCGCCCGGCACCAGCTCCCAGCCGGCGTCGGTCTGCACCACGGCCTGGTCGTCGCCGGCCAGCAGCAGCAGATGCGCGAGGAACGGCGCGATCTCGGGATGGGCGGATTGCAGCGCCAGCACTTGCTGCTGCGGCAGCGTGCGGCCGTCGGCCGACAGGCGCTGCAGGGCCTCGCGGGTATAGCGGCTGCACAAGCTGTCGAGCAGAGGGTCGACCTCCTCGCAATAGCGGCGCAGCGAGCCGGTGAGCGCCGAGCGCCGGGCCAGTTCGGCCAGCGCGGCATGCACGCTTTCAAATGCAATGGCCGGGGCCGCGGCGGCGGCCAGCGGGTGCGGCTGCGGAATGCCGTGGTAGTCGAGGAAGCGCAGCCGGTCGGCCGCGTTCTTGCTCAGACGGATGCTGCGAAAGCGCGCTTCCTTGACGGTGGCGATCGGCACGCCTTCGGTGTCGAACACGGTGAATTCGGCGCTCAGCGAATGCGCCGTGCGGCGCAGCAGCGTGACGCGCGCGAAGCCCGGCTGGGCCTGGCTGGCGCGGAAGCTGATGCGGCCCATCTTGGTGGGGATGAAGGTCACGCCCTCATGCACGCCCATGTCGTCCTTGAGCAGCTGGATGATCAGCTGGAAGGTGCAGTCCAGCACAGCGGGATGCAGATGGGTCTGCGCCAGTTCGGCCTCGATGCTTTGCGGCATCTTCAGCACCGCCAGGGCCGAGCCGCCATCGACCCAGCCGAAGTCGATGCACTGGAACGCCGGGCCATAGCCCAGGCCCGCGGCTTCGGTCAGCGCCGCGTGGCTGGCGCCGCTGAAGTCGGGCTGGCGCGTGGGCAGCACCGGCGCATCCTGGCGCAGCAGGCCGTCGCGGGGTTCGCGCAGGATGCGGCCGACGGTGTGCAGCGTCCATGGGTCGGTGCTGCCGACCTCGCGGCCCTTCACCGTCAGGCTGCCGTCCTGGGGATCGATGGCCACGCGCACGATCTTGGCGCTGCTCTCGCTCAGCAGCAGCGGCGCGCGGATCTCGAGCTCTTCGACCTCGGCCAGCGTGCCCGGCTGCCACAGCAGCGCCGCGGCCAGCGCAAGTTCGCCAAAGCCGGTGCCGGGGAAGATGATGGTGTCGCCCACCACGTGGTCGGCCAGCATCGGGATGCGCCGGGTGTCGAGCTGGTTCTCCCAGGTCAGCACCTGCTGCTGCAGCGCGTAGCCCAGCAGCGGATGGACCTTGTGCCGGTCGAGCAATCCCAGCGACTGCGCCGTGACCGGATGCCAGTGGCGCTCGCGCTGCCACGGGTAGTACGGCAGCTGCACGAAGTTGCCGACGGTGGGGAACAGCTGCTGCCAGTCGATGTCGACGCCGCTGATCAGTGCCTGGGCGCTTGCGCCCCAGACGCGCTGGGCGGAATCGTCGCCGCGCGCCAGCGTGGCAATGACCCGGCCCTCGGCCGACTGGTCCTTGAGGCAGTCGTTGATGTAGCTGCGCAGCACGGCATGCGGGCCGACCTCGATGAACACGTTCGCACCGGTGGCGAGAATCTGCTGCATGGCCTGCTCGAACAGCACCGGCTGGCGGATGTTGTGCCACCAGTACTCGGCATCGAGCGCCGTGCCGTCGAGCAGCGCGCCGCTCACGGTGGAGTAGAACGGCACGCGCGTGGCGCCGGGCTTCAAGCCCGCCAGCGTGGCACGCACTCCGGCTTCGATCTCGTCCATTGCCGGACTGTGGAAGGCGTAGTCCAGCGCCAGCCGGCGGTTGAACACGCCGCGCTGGGTCAGCACCGCTTCGAGCTGGGTCAGCAAGGCCGGGTCGCCGGCAACGGTCACGCCGCGCGAGCTGTTCATGCCGGCAATGACCACGCCCGGCGCCAGCGCCAGTTCTGCCAGCACGGCCTCGGCGGCCGCATGGCCCAGGCCCACGGCGGTCATCTCGCCCTTGCCCTTGGTCGTGCCCTGCAGGCGGCTGCGCTGGAAGATCACTTCGACCGCGTCTTCCAGGCTCAATGCGCCCGAAGCCCAGGCCGCAGCGACCTCGCCCACGCTGTGGCCGGCCACGGCCACGGGTGCCACACCGCGGTGGCGCAACATCTGCGTCACGCCGACCTGCAGCGCAAACAGCGCCGGCTGCGCGACTTCGGTGAATTCATAGCGGCCGTCGCCATTGCGGCCCGCGAGTTCGGCTTCCAGCGAGTCGGGCGAATGGCGGCGGAAGATTGCATCGACCTGCTGAATTGCCGCCTTGAATACGGGCGACTCCTCGAGCAGGCGCTTGCCCATTCCGGCCCACTGCGAGCCATTGCCCGAGTAGATGAACACCGGACCCTGGGCCTTGGCCAGCGCCGTGCCCGATTCCACCTGCGTGGAGGTCGATGCATCGTCGGCGAAGTCGCGCAGCGCCTGTGCCACGGCAACGGCGCTCGCGCCTTCGACCACGGCGCAGTGATCATGGCGCTCGCGGCGGAAAGCCGCGTTGTATGCAATGTCGTAGAGCGCCGTTGCCGGTTGTTCCTGCACGAAGTCGGCAAATTCGCGTGCCGCAGCCTTCAGCGCCGCCGTGTCCTTGCCCGACACGATGAACGGCGCCGGCGCGCCGACCGGAATCTCGTGCGCCGGCACGGGTGCCGGTTCATGGCTTTCCAGAATGACGTGGGCATTGGCGCCGCCAAAGCCAAACGAGTTGATGCCGACAATCAGCTTGCCCGTGGGCTTGAGCGCGCGCGCTTCGGTGGCAACCTCGATGTTCCAGTCGTCGAACTCGATCTTAGGGTTCAGCGTCTTGATGCCGATCGTGGCCGGTACCACGCGATGCTGGATGCAATGCAGGGCCTTGACCAGCCCCGCAATGCCCGAAGCGGCCTCCAGGTGGCCCATGTTGCTCTTGACCGAGCCGATCAGCAGCGGCTTGTCCTTGGGACGGCGCTTGCCCAGCGCATCGCCAATGGCGCGCGCCTCGATCGGATCGCCCACCGCCGTGCCGGTGCCGTGCGCCTCGACATAGTCGATTTCCGCCGGGTCGATGCCGGCCTGGCTGTAGGCCCGCTGCAGCAACGCCGACTGCACCTTGGGGCTGGGCACCGTAAGGCCGGTCTTGCGGCCGTCGGTATTGACCGCGGTGTTGGCGACGACGGCCAGGATCTGGTCGCCATCGGCCACCGCCTGGTCATAGTCCTTGAGCACGAACATGCCGCCGCCTTCGGAGCGTACGTAGCCGTCGCCCGCGGCATCGAACACGTTGCAGCGGCCGCGCTTGGACAGCATCGTGGCCTTGGAGAAGGTGATGAAGCCGTAGGGATGCAGATGCAGGCTGACCCCGCCGGCCAGCGCCTGGGTGGTTTCACCCGTCACGATGGAACGGCAGGCCTGGTGGAAGGCCACCATCGACGAGGAACAGGCGGTGTCGATGGCCATGCTCGGGCCCTGCAGGTCGAGCACATAGGAAATGCGGTTGGCGGCAATGCTCGCGGTATTGCCCGTGGCCACCGAGGAGTCGATGGCGGACAGGTCTTCCGACAGGCGGTAGGCATAGTCGGCGCTGGCAATGCCGATGAACACGCCGCACTGGCTGCCGCGCAGCGTCGACGGCTTGATGCCCGCGTTTTCAAGCGCTTCCCAGCTCATTTCGAGCAGCAGGCGCTGCTGCGGGTCCATCAGCGCGGCTTCGCGCGGCGAGATGCCGAAGAAACCGGCATCGAACAGGGAAACATCACCGACCGAACCGGCGGCAAACGTGTAGCTGCTGCCGGGATGGTTCTTGTCGGGGTGAAGAAAACCGTCCTTGGCCCATCGCGAGGATTCGACCTCGGTCACCAGATCACGCCCGTCGAGCAGGTCTGTCCAGTATTGGTCGGTATTGGTACTGGGGAATCTAAAGGATAGACCTATGATTGCGACGCGCTTTTTCATTATTTCCTATCGGCCCAGTGGTATAGACTGGCACTTGAATTCATCGATTTCTGCTGCCGGCAGATCTGCCCGTTGCGTGGGGAATTTTAGGGTATGTTGTCAACGACCCGCATGCCCGCGCGGCCTTGCGTCAAGCCATGGCGCAGGCAGATCCCGCGACCCGCTTGGCGCAGGCAGGGGCTGGCGGGAGGGGCACAGAGCCATCCTGACCGCCGTGCGGCTGAATCGGCGCATGATACGGGAACCCCGCGCCGCGAACGTAGGCCACGCGCGCCTTTTGCCTTCGGTAACACCCACCTTCTCGAAAACTTCGCTAATTGCTCTGTCCGAGCTTACATACAGCAGTGTTTTCGCGGCGGAGCTCCCCGCTCAAATCGTTGTCTCCACAGGCTTGATGCCGGGCTGTGCCACCGGAAGTTCCAACCCGCAGACCCGGTTGCGGCCCGTTCTCTTGGCACGGTAGAGCTGGGCATCCGCCTGCAGGAACAGGCTTTCGGTGGTGGCAGACGCATCGGCCTGCGCAATGCCGATGCTGGCAGTGAGCCACAGCGCAGTGGGTGAATGCGCATGGATGATCTGCAAGCCTTCGAGCTGCGCCAGCAGATGTTGCATGCGCTGGCGCAGCGCCTGCGCATCGTCGGCATAGCTCAGCAGGCCGAATTCCTCGCCGCCCAGGCGGATGGCCAGGTCCATGGGCCGCGCGGCGTAATGCCCGAGCACCAGGGCGACCTGCTGCAGCGCCCGGTCGCCGGCCTTGTGCCCATAGTGGTCGTTATAGAGCTTGAAGTGGTCGAGATCCAGGATGGCGAGCATCAGCGTCGCGCCTTCGCGCTGCGCCTGCGCCAGACAGATCTCGAAATGCCGCTGGAAGCTGCGCCGGTTGGCCAGTCCCGTGAGTGGATCATGCGCGGCCTCCCAATCCAGCAGCCGGTGCCGCAGGAACTGCGCGCGTGCATCGCGTTCGCGCAGGTAGGCGGCAAACGCCATCATGCCCATGCAGACCATCAGCAGGCTGGCGGTCGCGCGAAAGGACACCCATTGTGCGGACGGCAGCCACTGCCAGGCAACGGTCCAGTAGGCCGCAATCAACACCATGCTGACCGGCAGCGTCTGGCGCAGTGTCATGCCGCAGGGAAGCAGTACCGTCATCAGGATCAGGATGGACAGGGCCATGGCGTCGCCCTTGCCGGTCAGCAAATAGAAGTAGCCGGTCACATAGCCACAGATGCCATAGGCGGCAATCGTGGCCAGGCCGGCCGCGGGCAGCCAATGGTCGGGCAAGCGCCGCGCGGCCAGCATCAGTCCCCCCAGCATCAGCAGGCTCACGAGGCGCGCCGGCACGATGGTCAAAAGATAGTGGCTCTCAACAGCCGTGCCCTGGAAATACTCCCGGTAGCGCAGTACGTCCCAGCCCACCACACCCAGCCACAACACCAGGCCCACCACGATGCAGGCCAGGAAGTTATCGGATTGGGTCTGCCGCAGGAATTGCCGGAACTGCTGCTCCACATCCGGCGCAAAACGCAGCCAGCGGCTGCGGACCTGCAGTTCGCGCCGACAGGCTCGCTCAGCGTTGTGCGTCGCAGGTGGAGTCGGGGGCAGGGCAGGCATGTGAAGGGCCTTGTTGACGCTTTTACCGGTTGCATTGCAGATACAAGACGTTGCGCCAGCCTATCGATGGCGCAGCGCAGGCCAGGACGATGGAAACGGGAATCCAACGGTTAATTTGTCATAGAAACGCCTTGCGCTAACACTTTGTTGCAATGCGCCGACAGCTTTGGGAATGCTGCCCTAAGGGCCATTGGCGAAGATATGAAAAATTACAAAGCGCTTTGACAGGGGTTCACGCGACGAAAGAACGGTTCGAGCCATCGTTTTCATCATTTTCGGGTGTTTACCCTTAACTCGCATGTACCTATTGCTATTAATTGGATAGCAAGAGCAGCGATTTTTTAGGAAAACAGGCGCCCCACTGATATGGGAAACAGCGCAATCGCCGTTTTTTTGCTTGTTTTTTAAGCAATCATGTCCAGTCGCCCCCATGACGCTGACAGGACCTTGCGCCAATGCGCAGCGCCTCAAGTCGCACGCATTGCTATGCACAGGCTGGCCCTGCCGGGCGCCTTGCCTGCTGTGGATAAGACAGCAGAGCCATCATCTGCACGGCGTGCCGATTCCAACGGCGATTCTGGACAATCTGTGTACAGGTGATCCATGCGACTGTCGTCAAACGGTTTTTTCCATGAATACACCGCAGATCCATAGGCCTGCCCACAGGGATATGCACAGCGCTTGAGCCCCGGTCTTCGCCACTCAGCCTGTGGATAAATGCAAACCTCCCGGCGCCGCATAAAACTTATCCGCGCTTATCCACAGAATTCCCAGACCTGCGAAAATACACAGCAATACGCCGTGGAAGGCTGAAAACCCATGTTTCACATCGCTTCCAAACACGATATGTAAGGCAAAAAACATAAGATTTAACATCTTATTCAATACATATCAGTGTTTTATTTCTTATTAATCTCTGCTGCCGCCTGAAGCGGCGGCCCATTTCGCTCTCAATGTCTCAGCAAAAGTGGGCCCAGTTGGGCCTTGAATCGTTTGATGATGTCGTCGCATCCATCCCCGGGTTCCGCAGCCGCGAGGGCCAGCGGCGCATGGCGGGCCAGGTCGCGGCCACGTTCAGTGCGGCTCAGCTCGGCAAGGTCGACGACGATGCCGAAGCGCCCGAACGCGCCATTGCCGTGGTCCAGGCGGGTACGGGGGTTGGAAAATCCCTGGCCTACAGCATTCCGGCGATCACGTTGGCGCTGGCGCGCGGCACGCGCGTGCTGATTTCTACGGCCACCGTGGCCTTGCAGGAACAGCTGGTCAACAAGGACCTGCCGGCGTTGGCCGCGCAACTCGAGCAACCGTTCAAGTTCGCGCTGGCCAAGGGCCGTGGGCGGTTTGTCTGCAAGCTCAAGCTGGAGCGTCTTGCCGGCACGGGCGAAGCGCATGACGAAGGCGACGATCTGTTTGCCGAGGAAGAAGCCGCGGCGCGCGCGCGTCCCGCGCAGGAGTTGCAGGCGCGCATGCAGTTCTATGCCAGCATGGCCGATGCGATGGCCACCGGCGTCTGGGACGGCGACCGCGACTCGCTCGCGACTCCGCCCGAACCCGAAGCCTGGAGCCCGGTGGCGGCAGAGTCCAGTTCCTGCACCGGCAAGCACTGCCCGACTTTCGACAGCTGTACCTATTACGAGCGCCGCAAGTCGATGGTCGCGGCCCAGGTCATCGTCGCCAACCACGATCTGCTGCTGTCCTCGCTGGGCGCACGCCTTCTGCCCGAACTGGACAACTGCCTGCTGGTCCTGGATGAAGCCCACCACCTCCCGGCCACCGCGCTGGCCCAGTTTGCGTGCGCACTGGACCTGAGCCGCCTGGGCTGGATCGACAAGCTCGCGAGCCGCGCGCTGCGCGTGGGCACGCTGCTGGAAGTCGAAGAGATCGCCGATGTGCCTGGCCACTCCGGCCACCTGCGCCAGACGCTGCAGGATCTGGCCCGGCTGGTCATGGATTTCTATGGCGACGAACTCAAGTCGCAGCGCGACAGCTGGGGTCCGGCACGCGTGCGGGCAGCGCGCGGCATCCTGCCCGAAGCGCTGCTCGAGCCACTGGCCCAGGCCTCGCACCATGCCAACGGGTTTCTCGATGCGCTGCGTGCGATCTCCAAGGCGCTGCGTGCCGAGATCCGCGACAAACCGGAAGAAGCGCGCAGGTTATCCACAATGTACGCACAGGTCGGCGCACTGGCTCCGAGGCTGGAAGCAGTCTATGACACTGCCCAGTTACTGTTGCAGCAGCCCTCGGAAGATGACGACAAACAGTATGTTCCCAACGCAAAATGGTTCACGTTGGAGACAGATGGCGAATTCATCGTGGTCAAGGCGCATGCCAGCCCGCTGCTCCCGGGAGCCACTTTGCGCCGCCATCTGTGGTCGCAGGTGCGGGGTGCCGTGCTGACTTCCGCGACACTCACAAGCTGTGGACAATTCGACTTCTTCCTGCGCGAGTCGGGCCTGCATGGCGATGCTGCGGTGACCACGCTGGAAGTGCCCAGCCCATTTGACTATTCCGCCCAGGGCATCTTCGTGGCCGCCGAGACGCATGCCGATCCGCGCCAGGCAAGTGCCTTCACCGTCGAGATGGTCGATGCGCTGCTGCACGACCTGGCACGTGTCGAGTCTGGCGCACTGGTGCTGTTCACCTCGCGCGAGCAGATGCGCCAGGCGGTCGATGCCCTTTCCACTGCCATGCGCGCCAGTGTGCTGGTGCAGACGGCCATGCCGCGGGCCCAGTTGCTGTCGCTGCACCGCGAGCGGGTCGCCAACGGCCAGCCGTCGATCATCTTTGGCATGCAGTCTTTCGGCGAAGGCCTCGACCTTCCGGGGGCACTGTGCGAGTCGCTGTTCATCACCAAGCTGCCCTTTGCGCCGCCTGACGATCCTGTGGGTGAGGCCCGGGCGGAATGGCTGCGCAGCGCCGGCAGGGACCCGTTCAGCGAACTGGTGGTGCCAGCCACGGCCATCCGCCTGGCACAGTGGGTCGGCCGCGCCATCCGCACCGAGGAAGACCGCGCATTCGTCTACTGTTACGACAAGCGTCTGGTGCGCACCAGCTACGGCCAGCGGCTGCTCAATGGCCTGCCGCCGTTTGCGCTTGAAAAGCGGCTGCCCCGGTAGGTTCGGTGGCGATATCCGGCATACGACGCGTCCTGACTGCCGCTGCGCGTGTCCCGGTCGTGCAAGCACCTCGGACGCGGCATCAAGCCATCCCAGGCGCATTTGCCGTGCGTTCCCGTTGCACTGCACCCATGCAACGCAAGCGTGGCCGCATGGCACCTCAGGAAGCCTTCCAGGCCTTCCAACCGTCTTCCTGACCCTCAGGGTGCTTGACGACCACACAAGCCCTTCCTGAGGCTTTCAGCGCGCCTGGCAGATGTCACGGCAGCCTCTTGTCTCCTTGCTTCGCGCTTTTGCCCAAAAGCGCTGTGCCGGCCCATGCCTGCCTGGGCTGATCGGCTTCGTTTTCCTCTGCACAGACGACCGCATGAACGCCATTGCACCTGGACGCCCAGTGATGTAACCGGGTTACCACAAACCCGGAAACCATGACGGCGCGTTGAAATAATTTGAACAATCAACGAAATCAACAACTTAGCCGTTTTGCGCAGCGCTGCGGCGGCTATTTCCACAAGTTTTGAAACAACTTGTGGACAACCATGCGTTTCCAGTGCTCGCCACAACGGTTTTCCCCAATTCTTCGCGTTTTCTCCGTGCAGGCCCGCGTTTTTCTGCCGGATGACCGTTTCGAGCTTCGAACTTTGCGCCTTTTCGCTTCTGGATGCAAGACGGATTTGCCTGGATTACCCGTTTCCCGGGGTTGTCCCGACTGCGCTCCTGGTTGTTCATTTATTTCACTAGGAAAAATTAGTCGTAGTAGTAGAACCCGGCCGCCGCTGTGGATAACCTGACTTTCCTGTGTCAACTCAATGGGTTGCGCATTTCTCAAGCCTGTGCGTGAAGCCATGTTCCGGATGTACGCCAAAAGTGGATAACTTCCACCGAATTGAGCTTCCTGTGGATAAGCAAACGCTTGATATTTAGATATCCACAAGCTTTGTGTATGTTGTTTTTTACACAGATAAGGCATGAATTGCTAGGTATAACAACAGTTTCTTGCTACTAAATTAATAGTGAACAACTTTTTTGCAGGATGAATTTCCAGTGGCTTGCGATGCATGTGTTCATTTTTCCTTCTTGGATTTCGGCTGAAAGCATGGGATGGGTTGTTCATGTGCCGCCGCGATGCTGCCCAAAATTTGCGCGCGGTTGTTGTTCCTAGTAGTTCTATTTTTAAATAGTCGTAGTAGTAGAAGCCGAGGAATATTGTGGATAACTCATGATTTTCCTTGTATATCAACGGCTTGCGTTGACGCAAAGCATGTGGTCCAAGGGCGGTTGCTGCTGCAGGCGTTTTGGGCATAACTTTCCGGTCACCGGGCATCTTGTGGATAAGTCAAAAGATATGCAGTTTTTGAGAACAGGTTTATCCACAGGGTGAAAAGCCCAAAAAAAACCGCCCTGGCGGGCGGTTGTTCGTCAGCGATTTCCGTTTTTGCGGCTACCGCTGTGGATAACTTGCTTGCGTCAAAATTTCCTGGCGTAGCGCAGCTGCAGGAAGTTCTCTCCGGGATTGGGCTTTTTGATGCCGGCATTGGAGTAATGCTCGAGGCGCAGCATCAGTTCGTGTTCGCGCTGGGCACCGAAGTTGGTGCCGACAGCCAGATGCGTGGCAAAGTTGTAGCGCGTGCTGAAGCGCTTGTCGCCCGATTGATAGAGTTCGGTGGCAAGTGACAAGCCACTGCCCACCTGGGCAAACCAGGGCGATTGCCCCTGGTCGCCACGCCAGCGCAACGTTGGCACAACGCCGAAGACATAGTTGCGTTGCCGGTCATCATTCGCCATGCGGCTTGACCAGTAGCTGGCAAACAGGTCCCAGTGGCCGGTGACTTGGCCAGAACCCAGCGCATATGTCCACTGGCGCCAGGGCAGCGTCGCGCCCAGGCTGGCGGTATAGGCATCATTGCTCGCAACCGCGGCCTGGGCATACCAGCTCGGGGAATGGTCGTTGAAGACGGGCTGGGCCTGGGTGCCCCAGCTTGCCAGGCACAGAGCGCCGGCAGCCCATGTGTTGACGAAACGCCGGCTGATTTTCAAATGCATCGAACAACTCCTGTGGACGGATCAATTACGCTTTTAAACAAGTGTAGGTAATTGGAAACGCATGGGTTGAAAGCAATTGCCGCATCCTGTCGTTCGTGGAAAAAATAATGGGACTTTGGTCCTACTTGACGGAAAACGCGGGTACGCAAAAAAGCAGGCCAAAGCCTGCTTTCCTGTGGATGGCGGGCCCGGCAGGGCCCGCGTGCAGCGGTTTACTTGGCTGCGGGTGCCGCTGCCGGACCTTTGCCTTCACCAGGCGCATGGTGCTTGCCATGCGGGCCGTGGGGGCCGTGGCCGTGGCGCTTGCCGTGGGGGCCATGGCGCAGGGTTTCGGCATCAAAGGTCTTTTGCTGTGCCGGCGTGAGCGTGGCGTAGAAGGCCTTGGTGGCTTCGGCGCGGCGCTCGGCCTGGGCATTGCGCTCGGCGCGCTTTTGCTGCATCAGGTCGATACGCTGCGGCGTGGTCAGCTTGGCAAAGCCTTCGCGGTCCAGCGGCTTCGTCGGGCGCACGGGCTTCATGGCCTCGCGGTAGCTGTTCCAGCCGGCTTGCTGGGCTTCGGTCAGCTGCAGTGCGGCCTGGAATTTCTGCGCTTTCTCGGCCATGCGCTTTTCATGGGCGGCACGGTCGTGCGGGCGCTGGCCCGGGCCGTGGGCAGGACCGGTGCGCGGCGCGGCTTCGACGGCCGTAGTGGGCGCGGCAGCGGGTGCGGCCGGCGACTGGGCCCACACCGGCATGGCCAGCGCGGCAAAGACGGTGGCTGCGGCAGCGGTGGCGGTCAGGGTGCGTTGGAAAATAGCCATGGAGCTGGTCCTTTCTTGGGTGGATGAACACGCTGCAAGGGAAAAACTTCAGCGTTGGAGGCAAGTTTGCGCGGACCATGTATCGCGCACATGTGGACTGCGTGATGCTGTGTAAAGTAGTGCCAAGTTGCGGCGCGGTCGTGAAACCTTTTTTTACCGCGCGAGGGGTGCGCAAGCCTTGTATGGTTTGCACCGCAAGCTATCAATTTCATATCAATCAGCGTGGTGCGGGGCACCACCGGGCAGACGCGCAGGCCGTGGGCAGGCGCTTTTGCTGCATGAGTAAAGGTTGGGAATGTTCAAGAACATGATCGTGTACCGCATTGGCGAGCAATGGCAGGGCACCTTGGAGCAGGTGGAGGAAGCGCTGGCGCGCACGCCGTTCACCGAATGTGGCGCAACGCAGGAGCGTTCGGCGGGCTGGGTGCAGCCGCGCGGGGAGGGCGAAGGCCTGTTTGCCGAGTCGGTGGGCGGGCAGTGGATCCTGCGCTTCATGAGCGAAAGCAAGATGCTGCCGGCCAGCGTGCTCAACCGCAAGGTGCAGGAAAAGGCCGATGCCATCGAGCGCAGCTCGGGCCGCAAGCCGGGCAAGAAGGAAAAGCAGGAGCTCAAGGACGAAGCCAAGCTCGACCTGCTGCCGATGGCGTTCACCAAGCAGGGTGGCATGTGGATCTGGATCGATCCCGAGGCACGCTTTCTGGTGCTCGACACCGGCAGCCAGACACGGGCCGATGAAGTCGTGACGCTGCTGGTCGACGGCCTGCCGGGCTTTGCCGTGGCGCTGCTCGACACGCAGACCGCGGCCCAGGCCGCCATGGCGCACTGGCTCTCCAGCCAGGAGCCGCCCGTGGGCTTCACCATCGACCAGGAATGTGAACTCAAGAGCGCCGACGAGGCCAAGTCGGTGGTGCGCTATGCGCGCCATCCGCTGGACATCGAGGAGGTCAAGGCGCATATCGAGGCCGGCAAGCTGCCGACCAAGCTGGCCCTGACCTGGGACGACCGTGTGTCGCTGCTGCTGACCGAAGGCCTGCAGGTCAAGAAGATCACGTTCCTGGAAACGGTGTTCGACGGCCAGTCCAAGGACGATGGCGGTTTTGATGCCGATGTGGCGATTGCCACGGGCGAACTCAGCCGGCTGCTGCCCGACCTGATCGAGGCCCTGGGCGGGGAAGGGCGCACGGCACTGGGCGAAGGCCTGCCCGCGGCGCTGGACAAACCCGCGCCGGCCGAGGTGCTGGGCGTGCGCATGGCGGCCGCCAAGACCAAGGCGCCGCTGGTGGCGGTGACCGGCCCCAAGGAAGCGCCGGAAGATACGGATCCGGAGTCGGCGCCGTTCTGAGACGCCTTGAATGTGAAAAGAGCCGCTGGATGCGGCTCTTTTTATTTGGAGGGCAGGACGTTCATCCTTCGACGCAGCTCAGGACGAACGGGAAGTTGGTTTTGCCTTGGGACCGGCCTGGGCGGCCCCCCCAAGGCAAAACGCGGTGGGGGGCCTTGCCCCCCAGGAGAGCCACACGAAGTGGGCGAACTTGGGGCTGTATTTACACCCGTTCAAAAATCGCCGCGATGCCTTGCCCACCCCCGATGCACATCGTCACCAGCGCATAGCGCCCGCGCGTGCGGTGCAGCTCGGCGATCGCCTTGGTGGTGATGATGGCGCCGGTGGCGCCCACGGGGTGGCCCAGGGAGATGCCCGAGCCGTTGGGGTTGACCTTGGCGGGATCGAGGCCCAGTTCCTGGATCACGGCGCAGGCCTGGGCGGCAAAGGCTTCGTTGGCTTCGATCACGTCCATGTCGGTGATCTTCAGGCCGGTGCGGGCCAGCACCTTCTGCGTGGCCGGCACGGGGCCGATGCCCATGTAGGCGGGCTCGACGCCGGCGTGCGCATAGCCGACCAGGCGCGCCAGCGGCTTGGCGTTGAGGCTGGCCAGGCGGTCGCCAGCGACCAGCACCACGGCGGCCGCGCCGTCGTTGAGGCCCGAGGCATTGCCCGCGGTCACGCTGCCGCCGTCCTTCTGGAATGCCGGTTTCATGCCGGCCAGCACTTCAAGCGAGGTGTTGCCGCGCACATGCTCGTCGGTGTCGAACCGCACCGGGCCCTTGCGCGTGGCGATCTCGACGGGAACGATCTGCTCCTTGAAGTAACCGGCCTCGATGGCCGCGGCCGCGCGCTGCTGGCTCTGCAGCGCCAGCTGGTCCTGCTGCTCGCGGGAGATCCGGTAGCGCGTGGCGACGTTTTCGGCGGTGATGCCCATGTGCATCTTCTGCCAGGGGTCGTGCAGGATGCCCAGCATGTAGTCGATGCTCTTGGCGTCGCCCATGCGTGCGCCCCAGCGCGCGGCGGTGTCGAAATACGGGCCGCGGCTCATGGATTCGGAGCCGCCGCCCACGGCCACGTCGCAGTCGCCCAGCGTGATGGCCTGGGCCGCCGAGACGATCGCCTGCAGGCCCGAGCCGCAAAGGCGGTTGACGTTGAACGCCGGGGTCTCGATCGGGCAGCCCGCGTCGATGGCCGCGACGCGGCTCAGGTAGGCGTCCTTGGTGTCGGTGGGAATCACATTGCCGATGACCACATGGCCGATGGCCGCGGGATCGAGGCCCGAGCGTTCGATCGCGGCCTTGACGGCCGTGGTGGCCAGCTGGGTGTTGGGCACGTCTTTCAGACTGCCGCCAAAGGTGCCGATGGCGGTGCGTGCGCTGCTGACGACAAAAATCTCGCGAGTGGTCATGGCCTGGTCCTGTGGATAACTATGCAGCCATGGGCCGGTGCGGCGGACTGGCTGGCTGAAGGAAGTGCATCGATGCCGGTGCGCGGATCGTTCGCCAGCGCCCACGCCCGAAACACCTGCCATTGTGCAGGAACGCGGGCGCCGGCCCTGTCACCGGCGGGGCAGGGCACTCATTGGTACAGCGCCTCGATCTCGGCGTTGTAGGCATGGTAGATGCTCGCGCGGCGCACCTTCATCGTCGCCGTGACCTCGCCGTCGTCATGGTCCAGCTCCTTGGTCAGCAGATGGAAGCGGCGGATCTGCGCGACCTGGGCCAGGCGCTGGTTGCGCTCGGCGATCTCGTTGTCGATCAGCGCCAGCACTTCGGGGTGCTCGGCCAGCGAGCGGAAGTGGGTGAACGGAATGCGCCGCGACTGCGCCCACTGGCCCACGGTCTCGGCGTCGAGCATGACCAGCGCGGCGACGAACTTGCGGCCCTCGGCAACGATCACGCATTCCTTGATGTAGGGGCTGGCCTTCATCGCGTTCTCGATCTCGGAGGGCGTGAGGTTCTTGCCGCCGGCGGTGATCATGATGTCCTTGAGCCGGTCGACGATCTTCAGCTGGCCCTGCTCCTCGCGCACCACGTCGCCGGTGTGCAACCAGCCGCCTTGCAGCGTGGCCGCCGTGGCTTCGGGGTTGCGGTAGTAGCCCGCGAACACCATCTCGCCGCGGATCTGCAGCTCGCCGTTGTCGGCCAGCCGCCATTCGACACCTGCGATCGGCTGGCCGACGGTGCCGGGAATCACCTGGTCGAGCCGGTGGCCCAGCACCATGCCGCTCGACTCGGTCAGGCCGTAGACCTCGATCAGCGGAATGCCCAGCACGCGGAAGTAGCGCACGACCTCGGCCGGGATCGGCGCCGCGCCGGTGAGCGCGACCTCGACGCAGCGCAGGCCCAGGAAGTTCTGCAGCGCACGCAGCACCAGCCAGTACCAGCAGCCATAGCTGAGGCGCTCGCCCAGGCGCCATTGCGCGCGCGGCTTGTCGGCCAGCGGCGTGCAGGCGGCCATGGCGTGGTCCATCAGCCGGCGCTGCCAGCGGCCGGCCTCGTGGCGCTTGATGCTCAGGCTGGCATGCATCTTTTCCCAGATCCGCGGCACGCCGAGGAACATGCTGGGCGCGACTTCGCGCAGGTCTTCCTGCACGGTGCGTACCGACTCGCCGAAGTGCACCTGCGAGCCCAGGTAGATCGGCACGAAGGTGGTCAGCATCTGCTCGGCGACATGGCACAGCGGCAGGTACGACAGGTGGCGCGTTTGCGAGCTGAGCTGCAGGCGTTCGATGATGCCCGGCGCCACGCCGCGGATGTTGCGCCAGGAAATCATCGCGCCCTTGGGCTTGCCGGTCGAACCCGAGGTGTAGATCATCAGCGCGATGTCTTCGGGCGACTGCTGCGCCAGCGCCTGGTCGATCAGCGGCTGCTGGTCATGCCAGGCCGCGTGCCCATGGGCCTCGACCTCGGCAAACGGCGTGATCAGTGCGCGCTCCTCGTCGGAGTAGCTGCGCAGGCCCTTGGTCTCCATGACCACGATATGCGCCAGGCGCGGCAGGCTGGCGCGCGCGGCCAGCAGCTTGTCGACCTGCTCCTGGTCCTCGCAGACCATGATCTCGATATCGGCATGCGCGACCACATAGGCCACTTCGTTGCTCGGACTGGTGGGATAGACGCCCACGGTGACCGCGCCGATCAGGCCGCAGCCCATCTGCGCGAGCACCCATTCGAGGCGGTTCTCGGCAATGACGCCCATGTGGCCGCCCGCGCGCAGGCCCAGCGCATGCAGGCCCAGCGCGAAATGCGCGGCGCGCTGGTAGTAGCCGGCCCAGGTCACGGGCTGCCAGATGCCGAAATTCTTTTGCCGGATCGCAATGCGTGCGGGCTGGCTGCGCGCGAGTTCGCGCAACTGCTGCGGCAGGGTGCGGTTGGGCAGCGGGGGAAGAGAGGCGGAATGTTTCATGTGGAACAATTCCTAGGAAAGCCAGCGTTTGCGGCGCTTGTAGTGCTTGAGGTCCTTGAAGCCGCGGGCCTCGCCCGCGCCGCCCATGCCGAGATAGAACTCGCGCACGTCGGCGTCGCCGGCCAGCAGCTCGGCCGGGCCGTCGATCACGATCTTGCCGTTTTCCAGGATGTAGCCGCGGTGCGCGACGGCCAGCGCCACGGTGGCGTTCTGCTCGACCAGCAGCATCGAGGTGCCGCGCTCGGCGTTGATGCGCGCGATGATGCCGAAGATGTCCTCGACCAGCCGGGGCGAGAGGCCCAGCGAGGGTTCGTCCAGCAGGATCAGCGTGGGCTCGGCAATCAGCGCGCGGCCGATGGCCAGCATCTGCTGCTCGCCGCCCGACAGATAGCCGGCCAGGCCCTTGCGGCGCTCGTGCAGCCGCGGAAAGTAGCTGTAGACCAGGTCGTAGTCGGGCCTGGCGTCCGGCCGGCCGCTGGATCTTCCGGTCAGCGCATAGCTGGCCGCGACCAGGTTCTCCTCCACGGTGAGGTCCTCGAACACGCGCCGGCCTTCCATCACATGCGACAGGCCGCGGCGCACCAGCTGCTGCGGCGCGAGCTGCGCGACCGGCAGGCCGTCGAACAGGATGCTGCCGCTGGCCAGCGCGCCGTTCTCCAGCGCGAGCAGCCCGGAAATCGCCTTGAGCGTGGTCGACTTGCCCGCGCCATTGCTGCCCAGCAGCGCCACGATCTGGCCGCGCGGCACGGCCAGCGACAGGCCGCGCAGGGCCTGCACGGCCTTGTTGTAGATGACCTCGATGTTGTTGACCTCGAGGACCAGATCGGACGGCCGGGTCATGCGCGCGTTCCCGGTGTCAGAGCGCGATCCAGTCCGAGGCCGGCACCATCTTCTGCGCCTTCATGTCGGCGCGGTAGACCCGGCCCACGGGAATCGAATTGCCGCGGATGGTGATCGGCACGCCGATCAGGCCGCCGGTGTCGAAGTCCTTGAGGCTGTTGAGCGCGGCCTTGAGGTTCGGGCCGTTCAGCGGCTTGCCCGCATCGAGGCAGCGTTTGGCCGATTCGACGAACAGCATCGCCGCGAGATAGCCCTGCAGGTAGGCCGTGCTCTGGTATTCGGGGCGCAGCTTGCGGATCCTGTCCAGCGTGGGCGCGGGGGCCGAAGTGTCGTAGTAGTAGCGGTAGGGCATGACGCCCATGAAGCCGTCGCCGGCCGGGCCCATCTTCATGACGGTGGAGCTGTCCATGGTCCAGAACGTGCCCATCCACTTGCTGGTCATGCCCATCTGCTTGCCCTGGGTCACGAACTCGGGGATGGGCGCAAGGATGTAGCCGTGGAAGATGGTGTAGTCGGGCGCGGCGCGGCGCAGCTTGATGACCTCGGTCGAGACGTCGACGCTGCCCGCGGGCGTCATCAGCTTGATCGGCACCGTGAGGCCCAGCTTCTTGGCCATCGCCTCGCTGGCCTCGATCGGGTCGCGGCCGAACTCGGAATCGGAGTAGACGAAGGCCACCTTGGCGCCGGGCTTTTCCTTGGCGATGTGCTTGAGCAGGATGCCGAACATCTCGGTGTAATCGGGGCCGACGAGGAACTGGTTCGGGTACTTCTTCGGGTCGTTGAGCTCGGTGGCGAACGAGGCGCCGGCCATCAGGATGTTGCCGTTGCGGTCGAGTTCGGGGTTGATGGTTTTCGAGAAGCCGGTCGAGTCGCCGTAGTAGAGGTTGATCCTGTTCTGGCTGGTGAGCTTCTTGTAGGCCGCGACCGAGACGTCGACCTTGTAGCCCGTGTCCTCGGGTACGTAGCGCAGCTTGCGGCCCTTGATGCCGCCCGCGTCGTTGACCATCTTCACGTAGTCGCCGATGCCCAGGTTGATGCCCACGCCGGCAAACGCAAACACGCCGGTCATGGGAATCGAGCCGCCGATGACGATGTCCTCGCCACCGGTCTGGGCCTGCGCGGCCAGCGGCGCGGCAAGGCTGGCCCCGGCGGCCAGCAGCAGCGAGCGGCGGCGCTGCGAAGTCAGGTTCTGTTGCATGCTTGTTCCTCGTCGATGACAGGGCGCTGCCGCTCAATTGCGGAAAGGCCACAGGTGGAAAAAGCGGCGAATGCGCCGCCACACTTCTGCGAGCCCCAGCGGCTCGAACACCAGAAAACCAATGATCAGCAGGCCGAAGACGATGGTGCGCACCGGCGACAGGAACACCGTGAGCTCGCTGCCGCCGGGCAGCAGGTCGACCACCAGCTTGAGCAGCTCGGGCACCATGGTCATGAACGCCGCGCCCAGGATGCCGCCGAGGATGGAGCCCATGCCGCCGACGATGATCGCGGCCAGGAAGAAGATCGACATCAAGAGCGGAAAGCTCTCGGGCGTGACCACGCGGAAGAAATACGCCCAGAGCCCGCCCGCCACGCCCGCGTAGAACGACGACAGGCCGAACGACAGCAGCTTGTAGCGCAGCAGCGGGATGCCCAGCACCTCGGCCGAGATGTCGCGGTCGCGGATCGCAATGAAGGCCCGGCCGATGCGCGTGCGAAACAGATTGGCCGCGCCCAGCAGCAGCAGCAGCGTGATCGGCACGATCACCCAATAGAGGCGAAACGAGGTGTCGAGCGGAACGCCGAAGAACTTGGCGGGCGGCATCGAGATGCCCGTGGTGCCGTCGGTGAATGCCAGGTTGGCAAACAGGAAGTGGGCAATGAACGAAGCGGCGATCGTGGCGATGGCGAGGTACAGCCCCTTGACGCGCAGCGAGGGGATGCCGACCACCAGCCCGCCCAGCATGGCGACGATGCCGCCGGCCAGCAGATTGAGCAGGAAGGGCGTGCCCAGCCGGGTTTCGAGAATCGCCACGGTGTAGGCACCCAGGCCCATGAAGGCCGCCTGGCCCAGGCTCACCAGGCCGGTGTAGCCGGTGAGGATGTTGAGGCCCGTGGCGCTCGCCACGTTGATGCTGACCAGGCAGGCCAGATACAGCCAGTAGTCGCTGGCCATGAATGGAAACAGCAGCAGCAGCGCGCCCGCGACGGCCAGCCAGACCTTCTGCGTGCGCGAGTCGAACAGCGCCGCGTCGGCGACATAGCTTTGCTTGAGGGTGCCGATGCGCATGACTACAGCCTCTCGATTTCACGCGTGCCGAACAGGCCGTAGGGCCGGATCATGAGCACGATGACCAGCATGATGAAGGTGCTCAGCAGCTTGTATTCGCCGCCGAGGTAGGCGCCAGCCAGCGCCTCGATCAGGCCGATGAACAGCCCGCCGAGCAGCGCGCCGAGCACGCTGTCGAGTCCGCCGACGATCACCACCACCAGCACCGACAGCCCGAACACGCCCATCGACGACGAGATGCCGCCGATCGAGCCGACGATGATTCCCGAGACCGCGGCAATCATGGCCGAGACCACCCAGGCCAGCGAGAACACGCGCGGCACGTTGATGCCCATGGAATAGGCCGCGGCCTGGTCCGACGCGGTGGCGCGCAGCGCGACGCCGCCGCGCCAAAAGCGCAGCACCAGCAGCACCGCGGCAATGAACACCACGGCAATCACCGCGCCCCAGAAGATCTTGGGCGCGAGAAAGGCTTCGCCGATCATGATCGGCTGCGTGGGCATGAAGTCGGGCAGGCGGCGCTGGTCGGCGGTCCAGATCATCTCCACCAGGCCCACCAGCACCGAGGCCAGGCCCACGGTGACCATGAACACCGAGATCGGCGGCTCGCCCAGCAGCGGGCGGATGATGGTCCGTTCGATGACCGCGCCCAGCAGCCCGCAGCACAGCACCGCGGCCGGGATCGCAAGCCACAGCGGCAGCGCCAGGCTCGCCGAGAAGGTGAAGAACAGATACGCGCCGACCATCAGGATCTCGCCGATGGCGATGTTCACCACGCGCGTGGCCTTGTAGACCATGACGAAGGCCAGCGCCGCGAGGGCATAAAGGCCGCCGCTGGCCAGGCCCGTGAGGCTGATTTCAAACAGGTAGGCCCAGTCCATCATGATCCTTCCGCGGCAGCGCCTTGCAGGCCCGCATGCAGCCGCTGGCGCAGGTCGCCGACATCGCCGGAACCCAGATAGGCGCGGATCACCTCGGGGTCCGCCTGGACCTGGGCCGGCGTGCCCTGGGCAATGACCTGGCCGAAGTTCAGCACCACCACATGGTCGGACAGGTCCATGACCATGCCCATGTCGTGTTCGACCATGAGCACCGTGACGCCCCATTCGGCGCGCACATCGAGAATGAAGCGCGCCATGTCCTCGGTTTCCTCGCGGTTCATGCCGGCCACGGGTTCGTCGAGCATCAGCACCTTGGGCTGCATGGCCAGCGCGCGGGCCATTTCGACGCGCTTTTGCAGGCCGTAGGGCAGGGCCGCGACCGGCGCGTGGCGGATATGGTCGATCTCGAGGAAGTCGATGATGCGCTCCTCGATCTCGGCGCGCAGCGCGGCCTCCTCGCGGCGCGCGCGGCCCAGGTAGAACAGCGCATCGAGCACGTGGGTCTTGAGGTGCGCATGGCGGCCGAGCTTGATGTTGTCGAGCACTGTCATGCCGCGGAACAGCGCGATGTTCTGGAAGCTGCGGCCCAGGCCGAGCTTGGCGCGCTGCGGCGCGTGCACCTGGCTGATGTCAGCGCCCTCGAACAGGATCCGGCCCTGATTGGGCCGGTAAAAACCGGAGATGGTGTTGAACAGCGAGGTCTTGCCCGCGCCGTTCGGGCCGATCACGGCGGTGATCGAGCCCGGCTGGACGGCAAAACCCACGCCATTGAGCGCCTTGACGCCGCCAAACGCCAGCGTGATGCCATCGACCTGCAGCAGGGGGGCAGCGGCGCTGCCTGTGGTGTGTGTCTCCATCGGCCTTCTTCTGCGGGTTTGTGCGAACCGGACTAGTGACCTGGGGTGCGTAGACTGGTCTACCCACGAGTAGGATTCTGGTTGGCGACCTCAGGCCGAGGCATCGGGACTTTCCCGCCACCCATGGAAACACCGATGAAGACCTCCCTGCACCCCGAAGACAGCCTCGATGAAGAGCCGCTGTGGCCCGCCACGCAGCACCGCCCGCAGCAGCGCGAGGCCAAGCGCCAGGCCGTGCTGTCGGCGGCCGCGCAGCTGTTCAACGAGCGCGGCTATCACGCCACTTCGCTTGACGACATTGCCGCGCGGCTGGGTGTGAGCAAACCGACGCTGTACTACTACGTGAAGAACAAGGAGGAGATCCTGCTGGGCTGCGTGCGCCAGGGGCTGCAGCTGATGCTCGATGGCATCGAGGCCTCACGCAGCGCGGGCGGCACCGCGCTCGACCAGCTCACGGCCTGCATGCAGGTGTATGCGCGCATCGTCACGCAGGACTTCGGCATGTGCCTGATCCGCGTCGGCGACGAGCAGATCTCGGCAAGCAATCGCGCCGAGCTGCGGCGCATCAAGGCCGCGATCGACCATGAATTCCGCCGGCTGGTGGCCCAGGGCGTGCAGGAAGGCAGCCTCGCGCCCTGTGATCCAAAGATGGCGGCTTTCGTGATCGGCGGCGCGCTGAGCTGGATAGGGCGGTGGTATCAGGCGGGTGGGGAGTATTCGCCGGAAGAAGTGGCGCAGCAATGTCTGAAGACGCTGCTGGCGGGGGTGTTGAGGCGCTAGCGCATGGCTTGACGGCAGGACGTTCATCCTTCGACGCGGCCGGCGAGGCAGGCTCAGGGCGAACGGTATCCCCCCGTTCGTGGTGAGCCCGTCGAACCATGAACGTCCTGTCTTCAAAATGGGGAGCAGCTCAGGCCCTTCGACGCGGCCGGCGAGGCAGGCTCAAGGTGCTCTGCCTCACACTTCATCCGCGGCCGCCAGATCGTCCAATATCGGGCAATCCGGCCGGTCGTCGCCATGGCAGCACTGCACCAGCGACTGCAGGCTGCGCTGCATGGCCTGCATCGCGGCGATGCGCTCGGACAGGGTGTCGATATGCGCCTGGGCAATCTGCTTGACGCTGGCGCTGGTGCGCTCCTGGTCCTGCCACAGGCCCAGCAGGGTGGTGATTTCCTCGATCGAGAACCCCAGGTCGCGGCTGCGGCGGATGAAGCGCAGCACATGCACATCGGCTTCGCTGTATTGGCGGTAGCCGCTGTCGCTGCGCGCCACGCGCGCCAGCAGGCCCAGGCCTTCGTAGTGGCGCAGCATGCGCGCCGACACGCCCGCGCGGCGCGCCGCTTCGCCAATGGCCACCGGCCATTGCGGTGTGGATGACAGTGTTGACGGCATGTGGATAACTCTGCTGGGAAGATGTGAAATGCTTGTGGCCATTGGCGTGGCGCTCAAGCCACCTGGTAGCCTTCTTCCTCGATCGCGGCCCGCAGCGCCGCCGGGTCTGCGCTGCTGTCGACCACCACGCGGTTCTGGCCGCGATCGATCTGCACGCTGGCGTGGGCATCGATGCGTTGCACGGCTTGGGTCACGGCCTTTTCGCAGTGGCCGCAGGTCATTCCCTGGACTTCAAATACATGTTGCATAGCGCTCATTCCTGTGGATAACTTTTGGCGCCCGATGCGCCATGGAAGCCATGATGAACCTTAACACCATGAGAAGGTCAAGCACCGTAGTTATCCACATGTCCACAGGGCAGTAGGCTTGACCTTCACATGACGTCAAGGTTTAACCTCTGGGCCATGAATACCTCGTCGACTCCTCCTCCAGGCCCCACGCTCAGCGACGTGGACTTTGGCGTATCCGGCATGACCTGCGCCAGTTGCGTCGGCCGTGTCGAGCGCGCCCTGCAGCGCGTACCGGGCGTGGCGCAGGCCTCGGTCAACCTGGCGACCGAAAGCGTGCGCGTGCAGGTCAAGGCCGATGCCGGCCAGACCGCGGCGCAGACGCAGGCCCGGCTGATGCGCGCCGTGCGCGACGCCGGCTATGAGCCGCACCCGTTATCGGCCGACGGGCCGCCGCAGCAGGTCTCGGCCTGGGCAGGGTTCGGCCCGGTGGCGCTGGGCATTGCGTTGTCGCTGCCGCTGGTGCTGCCCATGGTCGGCATGCTCTGGGGCGCGCACTGGATGCTGCCGGCGTGGCTGCAGTTCGTGCTGGCAACACCGGTGCAGTTCGTGCTGGGCGCGCGCTTTTACAAGGCCGGCTGGCATGCGCTCAAGGCGGGCACGGGCAATATGGATCTGCTGGTGGCACTGGGCACTTCGGCGGGCTGGGGCCTGTCGATGTGGCTGTGGCTCACGGCACCGTCCGGCACCGAGCCGCATCTGTACTTCGAGGCGTCGGCGGTGGTGATCACGCTGGTGATGCTGGGCAAGTGGCTCGAAGGCCGCGCCAAGCGCCAGACCACCGAGGCCATCCGCGCGTTGCATGCGCTGCGCCCCGACACCGCGCACCTGCTGGGCCGCGATGGCGAGGTCGATGTGCCCGTGGCCGAAGTGATGCTCGGCGACCGCATCGTGGTGCGCCCGGGCGAGCGCATTCCCGTCGATGGTGTGCTGCGCGAAGGCCATACCCAGGTCGATGAGTCGATGCTGACCGGCGAACCGCTGCCGGTTTCACGTGAAACCGGCGATGCGTTGACCGGCGGCTCGATCAATGGCGAGGGCCGCATCGTGCTCGAGGTGCAGGCCGTCGGCAACGAGACCGTGCTGGCGCGCATCATCCGGCTGGTCGAGGATGCGCAGGCGGGCAAGGCGCCGATTCAGCGGCTCGTGGACAAGGTCGCGGCGGTGTTCGTGCCGGTGGTGCTGGGCATTGCGCTGGTCACGCTCGTGGGCTGGCTGCTGGCTGGCGCGCCCGCCGAAGAGGCGCTGATCCATGCGGTCGCGGTGCTGGTCATCGCCTGTCCCTGCGCGCTCGGGCTGGCCACGCCCACGGCCATCATGGCCGGCACGGGCGTGGCCGCGAAGCAGGGCATCCTGATCAAGGATGCGCAGACGCTGGAGCTGGCCCACCGCGTCGACACCGTGGCCTTCGACAAGACCGGCACGCTGACCCAGGGCAAGCCGCAGTTGACGCGCTTCATGGCGCTGCCCGGCACCGACGAGAATGCGCTGCTGGCACGCGTGGCCAGCGTGCAAAGCGGCAGCGAACATCCGCTGGCGCGTGCCGTGATGCAGGCCGCGCAGGCGCGGCAGCTGGAGGTCGCCACACCTGAGCAGGTGCGCGCCGTGGCAGGGCGCGGCACCGAGGGTCGGGCCCAGGGCAGCGAACTGCTGATCGGCAGCCTGCGCTGGATGCGCGAGCTGGAATTGCGCGGCCTGGATGCCGCACCCTGGGCCGAGGCCGCGGCGCAGTGGCAGCAGGACGGCGCGACGGTCTCGGCCGTCGCCGAGCGCAGCGCCCAGGGCCTCGAACTGCGCGCGTTGCTGGGCTTTGGCGATGAGCCCAAGCCCGGTGCGGCCGAGGCGCTGGCCGAACTCAAGGCCCGCGGTTTGCGCACCGTGATGGTCTCGGGCGACAACCGCGGCGCGGCGCAGGCGATGGCGCGGCGCCTGGGGCTTGACCCCGATCAAGGCGAGGTGCTGGCCGAGGTGCTGCCGGCCGACAAGGCCGCGCAGATTGCGCGCCTGCGCGATGCGGGCCAGGGCGGCCGCATCGTGGCCATGGTGGGCGATGGCGTGAACGACGCGCCCGCGCTGGCGGCGGCCGATGTCGGTATGGCCATGGGCAACGGCACCGACGTGGCCATGCACGCGGCCGGCATCACGCTGATGCGCGGCGACCCGCGGCTGGTGGCGCAGGCGCTGGACCTTTCGCGGCGCACCGTGGCCAAGATCCGGCAGAACCTGTTCTGGGCTTTTGCGTTCAACGTGGCCGGGATTCCGCTCGCGGCACTGGGCTATCTGAGCCCGGTGGTGGCCGGGGCGGCCATGGCCCTGAGCTCGGTGACGGTCATGACCAATGCCTTGTTGTTGAAAAAGACCGCATATACCCGCTAAACCATGGGCTACTTTTCTTCGACCTCTGGCAAACTGCAACATTTTGTTCCTGCGGAACTCCGCAGTTTGCCTGTCAGTGAGAGGACGATAGATCATGAATGTTTTGGTGCTCATGCGGATGGCCACCATCCGGATGCGGATGGTTGGCGCGATTGTGATGGTGCTGACGCTGCTCGCGCTGCTCGGCGGTGCGGGTATGTGGGGGATGCTGCGCATCCATGACATGAGCCAGCAGTTCATCGACCAGTCGCATACCAAGCTGCGCCACTTGGTGGACCTGCGCAAATCGATGGCCGATGTGCGCCTGGCCGAAAAGGACATGATCATCCAGTACGAGCGTCCCGAAGCGGTGCGCAAGGCCCAGGGCGAATGGAACCAGGGCCTCGAGAATGCGAAAAGCATTGGCGGCCGTTTCCTCACCGGCGGCGAGGACGCGGACAAGGCGCTGATCACCAGCGTGCTGGCGCGCCTGGACAGCTACAGCCAGAAGTTCCAGCATGTGGCGCGCCAGCTCGAAGCCGGCGGCTACGACACCGCGACCATTGCCAATCGCATGGGCGCCAACGCCATGGCCGAGTTTGCCGAGGCCGACAAGACCATGGTCGAGCTGGAAAAGCTGCTCAACAGCCAGGTGGACGCATTGATCGCGCAGGAGCAGGCCGTGGCCGACCAGACGCAGTGGCTGTTCGTGCTGGCGGTGGCGATTGCCATCCTGCTGGTGGTGCCGCTGACGCTGCTGAACATGGTCTCGATCTGCCGTCCGCTGGAGCGGGTGCGCGAGACCACGCGTGCGATCGCGCAGGGCGACCTGTCGCAGCGCACCGAGATCGTCGGCCGCGATGAAGTCGCCGAGCTGCAGCGCTCGCTGGAGGAAATGCAGGACGGCCTGAGCACCATGGTGCGCCAGGTGCGCGATGCCAGCGGCAACATTGCCACGGCCAGCCAGGAAATCGCTTCGGGCAACGAAGACCTGTCGGCGCGTACCGAGCAGACCGCGAGCAACCTGCAGGAAACCGTGGCCTCGCTGTCGCAGCTGACCTCGACGGTGCAGCAGACCGCCTCGTCTTCGCAGCTTGCCAACCAGCTCTCGGCCTCGGCTTCGGGCACGGCCACGCAGGGCGGCCAGATCGTGCAGCAGGCCGTGGTCAGCATGCAGGAAATCACCGCCTCGAGCCGCAAGATCGGCGACATCATCGGCCTGATCGATTCGATTGCCTTCCAGACCAACATCCTGGCGCTGAACGCGGCGGTGGAAGCCGCACGCGCGGGCGAGCAAGGCCGCGGCTTTGCCGTGGTGGCCGGCGAGGTACGCAACCTGGCCCAGCGCTCTGCGCAGGCCGCCAGCGAGATCAAGGCGCTGATCCAGAGCAGCGAACAGGCCGTGGGCGGCGGCGTGCGCCAGGTCGAGGATGCGGGCAAGGCCATGCAGGAGATCGTCAGCAGCGTGCAGCGCGTGGGCGACATCATTGGCGAGATCACCGCGGCCTCGGGCGAACAGTCGTCGGGCATTGGCCAGGTGAACCAGGCCGTGGGCGATATCGACCAGATGACGCAGCAGAACGCGGCGCTGGTCGAGCAATCGGCCGCGGCTGCGCAGTCGCTGCGCGAGCAGGCCGCACGCCTGGCCCAGGTCGTGAGCCAGTTCCGCCTGGCCAACGACACCGGCATGATGCGTGCCGCGGTCGGCTATGCCGCAGGCCAGACGCCGCAGTCGGCCCAGCCGGTCGAGCCGGCACTGGTGACGGCCGCGCCGAGCCGGCCGCTGATCAGCGCCTGAAGCAAAAAGCCCCCACGCTTCCCCACTGCGTGTGGGTCGCTGCCCCTATGCGGGCCACCCCAAGGGGGCGCATCTTGCCTTGGGCGGGGCCGGCCATCCGGCGGTCCGGCGGCAAAATAAAAAAGCCCATGGCCTCGCGGCCATGGGCTTTTTGCATTCTGCGGGCCTTACTTGGCGCCGTAGCGCGGGTAGTCCGTATAGCCCTTGGCGCCGCCGCCATAGAAGGTGCTCTGGTCCCAGGGCGCGAGCGGCAGGTCGTCGTGCAGCCGATGCACCAGGTCGGGGTTGGAGATGAAGGCCTTGCCGAAGGCCACGATGTCGGCATGGCCGCGGGCCACGGCGTCGATGGCAGCTTCGCGGTCGTAGCCGTTGTTGACCATCCATGCGCCCTGGCCGCCCGCGCTGCGGTAGGCCGATTGCAGCGCGGCATAGTCGAACGGGCGCTCGGGCAGGTCGCGCGGGCCGCCGGTCGCGCCTTCGATGATGTGCATATAGGCCAGGTCCAGCTTCGCGAGTTCGCGCACCACATGCTCGAACAGCGGCTGCGGATCATCGTCGACGATGTCGTTGGCGGGCGTCACGGGCGACAGGCGGATGCCGGTGCGCTCGCCGCCGATGGCATCGGCCACCGCACGCGTCACCTCGAGCAGCAGGCGCGCGCGGTTGGCGATGCTGCCGCCGTAGTCGTCGGTGCGCTGGTTGGCGCCGGTCTTGAGGAACTGGTCGAGCAGGTAGCCGTTGGCGGCATGGATTTCCACGCCGTCGAACCCGGCGGTCTGCACCGCGTTGCGCGCCGCGACCACGAAGCTGTGGACGATTCCCGGCAGCTCGGTGGGGTCGAGCGCGCGCGGCGCCGAGGTGGGCGCGAAATGGCCCTTGCCGGTCTCGGCGTCGATCAGATAGGTCTTGGATTTGGCCGTGATGGCCGACGGCGCCACGGGCGCCTGCTGGTCCGGCTGCAGCGATTCATGCGAGATCCGGCCCACGTGCCACAGCTGGGTCACGATGCGCCCGCCGGCTTCATGCACGGCATCGGTCACGCGCTTCCAGCCTTCGAGCTGCTCCGAGCCGTAGAGGCCGGGCACATCGGCGTAGCCCTGGCCCTGCTGGCTGATGGCCGTGGCCTCGCTGATCAGCAGGCCGGCGCTGGCGCGCTGCGCGTAGTAGGTGGCGGTCAGTTCCGTGGGAATGGCTTCAGGCGAGCGATTGCGCGTCAGCGGCGCCATGGCGATGCGGTTGGGCAATTGCAGCTTGCCGGCTTTGACAGGATCGAACAGGGTGGGCATGAAGTGCTTTCTTGCGTTGCGGACAAGCAAAAACCTTAGCAGACCTGGTTCATCCTGTCTGTCCGCTGTTCTTGGCGGACGGGGGAGGGGCGTGTTCCACGTGGAACAGAGGACAGGCCAAGAGGTCCTTTGACGGGCCTGCAATAAGCTCAGGCCCTTCGGCCGGGCCGCGCGGGCAAGCTCACGGCCAACGGGGGGGCGAGCCAACAGCCAAATCCCGTTCGTCCTGAGCCTGGCGCAGGGCTACCTGGCGAAGGATGAACGGCCTGCCCTCAAGCGAGCCCTTCGGAGTTATTTCTTCGCTTCGATCTTCAGCGCCGCCTGCACCGCTGGGCGCTGTTCCATGCGCTCCTGGAACGCGCGGATATTGGGCATGCCCGACAGATCGAGCCCGACAAATCCGCTCCAACGCGACACCGTGAAGAAATACGCATCGGCAACGCTGAACTGCTCGCCCAGCAGATAGCTCTTGCCGGCCAGCTGCCCGTCCACCCACTGCATGCGCTTGCTCAGGGCCGCCAGCGCGATCGGCTTGTAGTTCTCGGGCGTGTCCGGCTTGAACATCGGACCGAAGCCCTTGTGGATTTCGGTGCCGATGAAGTTGAGCCATTGCTGCAGCTGATAGCGCTCGAAGCTGCCGTTGGCCGGGGCCAGGTTCTTCTCGGGCGCCTGGTCGGCAATGTATTGCACGATGGCCGGGCCTTCGCGCAGGCGCGCACCGTTGTCGAGTTCGAGCACGGGCACATAGCCCAGCGGGTTGATGGTGTAGAAGTCGGTGCCATCGGCCAGCTGATGGGTCTTGGTGCTGGCCAGCACGGGTTCATAGGCCAGGCCCGATTCCTGCAGCACGATTTGCGGGGACAGCGAACAGGCGCCGGGGCTGTAGTAGAGCTTCATGGTTTTGCAATGGAGTGATGGACATTCCATGCTAACGCTGCGCCGCAGGCGCTGACCGCCGTCAGGCGGTTTTCAGGGTCGCCCGGGGACAGGCGGCGAAAAAAACGCAAAAGTGGGAAAATTGCGGGTTCTCCCGCAAGGATGGCTACAGGGGCCTTCCGCCGTGCGGGCCGGCGCAGGCGCGCTGCGAAAAGATTATGGGCCGGTGAACAAACCCCGGCCCCGGAGTTTTTGCATGTTGTATCCCCAAGAATTTGATGTCATCGTCGTAGGCGGAGGCCACGCCGGCACCGAGGCGGCGCTGGCGGCTGCCCGCATGGGCAGCAAGACGCTGCTGCTGACCCACAACATCGAGACGCTGGGCCAGATGAGCTGCAACCCGTCGATCGGCGGCATCGGCAAGGGCCATCTGGTCAAGGAAGTCGATGCGCTGGGCGGCGCCATGGCGCTGGCCACGGACGAGGGCGGCATCCAGTTCCGCATCCTCAACAGCTCCAAGGGCCCGGCCGTGCGCGCCACGCGCGCCCAGGCCGACCGCATCCTCTACAAGGCCGCGATCCGCCGCATGCTCGAGAACCAGTCGAATCTGTGGCTGTTCCAGCAGGCCGTCGATGACCTGATGGTCGAAGGCGAGCGCGTCGTCGGCGCCGTGACCCAGGTCGGCATCCGCTTTCGCGCGCGCGCCGTGGTGCTCACCGCCGGCACCTTCCTCGATGGCAAGATCCATGTCGGCCTGAACAACTACGCGGCCGGCCGCGCGGGCGACCCGCCGGCCGTGAGCCTGTCGGCGCGGCTCAAGGAACTGCAGCTGCCGCAAGGCCGGCTCAAGACCGGCACGCCGCCGCGCATCGACGGCCGCAGCATTGATTTCTCGCAGTGCGAGGAGCAGCCTGGCGACGGCATGCCCGGCGGCGTCAACGAAGGCGAGCTGCCGGTGTTCAGCTATATGGGCAACGCCGCCATGCACCCGCAACAGATGCCGTGCTGGGTCACGCACACCAACGAGCGCACGCATGACATCATCCGCTCGGGTTTCGACCGCAGCCCGATGTTCACCGGCAAGATCGAGGGCGTCGGCCCGCGCTACTGTCCCAGCGTCGAGGACAAGATCAACCGCTTTGCCGACAAGGACAGCCACCAGATCTTTCTCGAGCCCGAAGGCCTGACCACGCACGAGTACTATCCCAACGGCATCTCGACCAGCCTGCCGTTCGACATCCAGTACGAACTGGTGCGCTCGATGAAGGGCCTGGAGAACGCGCACATCCTGCGCCCGGGCTATGCGATCGAATACGATTATTTCGACCCGCGCTCGCTCAAGGCCAGCTTCGAGACCAAGCAGATCAACGGCCTGTTCTTCGCCGGCCAGATCAACGGCACGACCGGCTACGAAGAGGCCGCGGCGCAAGGCCTGTTTGCCGGCCTGAACGCGGCGCTGCAGGCGCGCGGCGACGCGCCCTGGACTCCGGGCCGCGACGAGGCCTACCTGGGCGTGCTGGTCGACGACCTGATCACCAAGGGCGTGACCGAGCCCTACCGCATGTTCACCAGCCGGGCCGAATTCCGGCTGCAGCTGCGCGAAGACAACGCCGACATGCGCCTCACGGAAACCGGCCGCCGCCTGGGCCTGGTCGACGATGCGCGCTGGGAGGCCTTCAGCCGCAAGCGCGAAGCCGTGGAGCGCGAGACCCAGCGCCTGAAGTCGACCTGGGTCAGCCCGCGCAACCTGCCGGCCGCCGAATCCGAGCGCGTGCTGGGCAAGGCCATCGAGCACGAATACAGCCTGTTCGAGTTGCTGCGCCGGCCCGATGTGAATTATCCACAGCTGGTGAGCCTTGACGGCGGCAAATACCAGTCGGCTGCTGTTTCACGTGAAACGCTGGGCGAACTGAGCGATTCGGTGATCGAGCAGGTCGAGATCGGCGCCAAGTACGCGGGCTATATCGACCGCCAGAAGGACGAGGTCGAGCGCGCCGCGCACCTCGAGCACCAGCGCCTGCCGGCCGACCTCGACTATCTGCAGGTCACGGCGCTGTCGTTCGAGGCGCGCCAGACGCTGCAAAAGCACCGCCCCGAAACCCTGGGCCAGGCCTCGCGCATCTCGGGCATCACGCCGGCCACGATCTCTCTGCTGATGGTGCACCTGAAGAAGGGCGGCTTCCGCGGCTTCGCGCAGAACGCCCAGGCCGCCAAGGGAGAGGCCGCATGAGCGCCACGCTGCGACCCACGCTGGAGCAGGGCATCGCGCAACTGGGCCTGGCGCTGACACCGGCCCAGGTCGATCTGCTGCTGGAGTTCCTGGCGCTGCTGCAGAAGTGGAACAAGGTCTACAACCTCACGGCCGTGCGCGATCCGCAGGAGATGCTGACCCATCACCTGCTCGACAGCCTGGCCGCTGTCGCGCCGCTGCAGCAGCATGTGCAGACCCTGCCGCGCGCCGAAGGCCAGCTGATTCCGCTGCTCGACGTCGGCTCGGGCGGCGGCCTGCCCGGCGTGGTGTTTGCGATCTGCTGCCCCGAGGTCGATGTGAGCTGCGTCGACACCGTGGCCAAGAAGGCCGCGTTCATCCAGCAGGCCGCGGTGAGCCTGAAGCTGCGCAACCTGCATGGCATCCATGCGCGCGTCGAATCGCTGACCCGGGCGCATGCCGTGGTCAGCTGCCGCGCGTTCGCCTCGCTGCCCGACTTCACCAGCTGGTCGCGCCCGGCCTTGGCCGATGACGGCGTCTGGTTCGCGATGAAGGGCAAATACCCGGCTGACGAGATTGCCGCGCTGCCCGCCGATGTGGACGTGTTCCACGTGGAACAGCTGCAGGTTCCGGCGCTCGATGCCGAGCGCTGCATCGTCTGGATGCGCAAGCTTTGATGCTTTTTGCCGACATGCGCAGCCTGTCGCGCGGCCGCCGCCGCTGCGCATTTTCCCGGCTCGCATAAACTCCAAGCTTTTGGAGCCGGGAAAGAACATGTTGGGCGTTGCTGATTACGGCGCGTTTGTCGCTGCCATTGTGCTGTTCCTGATGATTCCCGGCCCCGGCAATCTGGCGCTGATCACGTCGACGGGGCAGGGCGGGGTGCGCGCCGGCATGGCGGCCTGCGCCGGCGTCATTGCCGCCGACCAGGTACTGATGTGGCTGGCCGTGGCCGGCATGGCGGCGCTGCTGGCCGCGCATCCGGCGGCATTTGCGGCCCTGCAATGGCTGGGCGCGGCCTACCTGGCCTGGCTGGGTCTGCGCATGCTGCTGGCGCGTCCCGGCGCGGCGCCGGTGCTGAAGATGCAGCCGCACCATTACTTTCGCCAGGGCGCGCTGATCACCTTGCTCAATCCGAAGGCGATTGTTTTCTACATGGCGTTCTTTCCGCTGTTTGTCGACCCGGCAACGCACCAGGGCCTGCCGACCTTTGCGCTGATGGCGGCCACCGTGGCGGCGTTGACGCTGCTGTACTCGCTGGCCGTGGTCCTGCTCACGCGCTTGCTGGCCGACCGCCTGCGCGCCAACCCGCGCCTGGTGCAGATGCTGGAGAAAACCGCGGGCACCTTCCTCATCGGCTTCGGCATCAAGCTGGCCATTTCCAAATAAGTTATCCGAAAGCCCTATGGCCAAGATTTTCTGTATTGCCAATCAAAAGGGTGGCGTCGGCAAGACCACCACCTGCGTGAACCTCGCTGCGGGCCTGGCCAAGATCGGCCAGCGCGTGCTGCTCATCGACATGGACCCGCAGGGCAACGCCACCATGGGTTCGGGCGTGGACAAGCGCAGCCTCGAGCTCACGGTCTATGACGTGCTGCTGGAAAACGCCACGGTGCAGGAAGCCGCGGTGTTTTCCGAGAAGGTCGGCTACCACGTGCTGGGCGCGAACCGCGAACTGACCGGCGCCGAAGTCGAACTCGTGGCCCTCGACCGCCGCGACAAGCGCCTCAAGGGCGCGCTCGCGGCCGTCGATGCGGACTACGACTTCGTGCTGGTCGACTGCCCGCCCAGCCTGTCGATGCTCACGCTCAACGGCCTGTGCGCGGCCAATGGCGTGGTGGTGCCGATGCAGTGCGAGTACTTCGCGCTCGAAGGCCTGACCGACCTGGTCAACACCATCAAGCAGGTGCATGCCAACCTGAATCCGGACCTGCAGATCATCGGCCTGCTGCGTGTGATGTTCGACACCCGCACCACGCTGCAGCAGCAGGTCAGCGACCAGCTCAAGGACCATTTCGGCGACAAGGTGTTCAACACCGTGATTCCGCGCAATGTGCGCCTGGCCGAAGCGCCAAGCTACGGCGTGCCGGGCGTGGTGTTCGATCCGTCGGCCAAGGGCAGCAAGGCCTTTGTCGAATTCGCGCGCGAGATGGTGGAACGCATCAAGACGATGTGATGCCGGTGTCCGCGTTTTCCTCTTCCACCCCCGCACTCCTGCTGCTGCCCGATGGCGGGCTGCAGGCGTGCCAGGAGCCCTGGCTCGCGCACTGGCAGGCCCTGGGCCATGCGCGGCTCGAGCAGCATGACTGGCAGCGGCCGCTGCGCGGCGACTGGAGTGCGCGCCTGCAGGAGACGCTGGTCGATGCGCCGGCTCCCGTGGTGCTCGTGGCCAGCGGCCTGGGCTGCATCCTGGCGGCCTGGTGGGCCGCGCATTCGCCTGCCGCGGCCCAGGTGCGCGCCGCGCTGCTGATCGCGCCCGCCGACGTGGAACAGCCGGCCCTGCGCGAGCAACTGCCGGGGTGGGCGCCGATCGCGCTGCAGCCCCTGCCTTTTCCCAGCCTCGTCGTCGCGCGCACCCAGCCGGCGGGAAGCGCACAAGCCCTGGCCAGTGCCTGGGGCGCGGCCTTCATCGCGCAGGACGACCCCACGCCCGCCGCCGGCGACGCGCTGCTGCAAACCCTTTTGAAAGACTGAAGCCATGGTGACAAAGAAACCCAAGGGCCTGGGCCGCGGCCTGGAAGCATTGCTCGGACCCAAGGTCGAGGAGCCGGCGGCGCAGGCCGGCGCCGCCGCCACGCCGCATGAGTTGCGCCTCGAGCAGATGGTGGCCGGCCAGTACCAGCCGCGCACGCGCATGGACGAAGGCGCGCTGTACGAACTGGCCGAAAGCATCAAGGCGCAGGGCATCATGCAGCCGATCCTGGTGCGGCGCCTGGCCAAGGGTGCGAACGCCGGCCAGTATGAAATCATTGCCGGCGAACGGCGTTTCCGCGCGGCGCGCCTGGCGGGCCTGGAAAGCGTGCCGGTGCTGGTGCGCGAAGTCGCCGACGAGGCCGCGGCGGCGATGGCGCTGATCGAGAACATCCAGCGCGAGGACCTGAATCCGCTCGAAGAGGCGCAAGGCCTGGCGCGGCTGGTCAAGGAATTCGGCATGACGCACGAGCAGGCGGCGCAGTCCGTGGGCCGTTCGCGCTCGGCCGCATCGAACCTGCTGCGCCTGCTGAACCTGGCCGAGCCGGTGCAGGAGATGCTGATGGCCGGCGACATCGACATGGGCCATGCGCGCGCGCTGCTGGCGCTGGAGCGGGCCGAGCAGATCACGGCCGGCAACCAGATTGCCGGGCGCAAGCTGTCGGTGCGCGAAGCCGAGGCGCTGGTCAAGAAGATGGGCGAGGACTTTGGCGCCAAGCCCCCGGCCGGCAAGAAGGACAAGTCGCGCGACGTCAAGCGCATCGAGGAGGAGCTGTCGGACCTGCTGATGGCCCAGGTCGAGGTGCGCGTGAAGAAGCGAGTGCGCCGCCGCGGCAAGGTGCAGGACATGGGCGAGGTGTCGATACAGTTCGGCTCGCTCGAGGAACTCAACGGGCTGATCGAGCGCCTGCGCGGCTGATGCCGCGCGGCAATGTCCTTTCCATGACCACTTCCCTGCGCGACGATTTCTTCTGGCTCGGCCAGATCAACAAGGCCTCGGCCGTCATCAACACCGACGAAGGCCTGCTCGATCCGGCTGTCGCGCCGCGCATCGCGCGGGGCCTGCGCCAGCTGCTGGCGAATGCCGCCGAGCCCGGCGCCGCGCGGCCCAGCCTGGTCATCACTTTCGAGCCGCTGCTGATCCAGGCCGCAGGCGTCGAGGCGACGCTGCTGCATGCCGGGCGTTCCAGCCAGGACATGCTGGTGGCGGTGCGCCACGCGATCCTGCGCGACGCACTGCTGGACCTTGCCGGCCAGTTGCAGCAGACCGCGCAGCTGCTGGCAGGCATGGCGCGCCAGCACGCGGCAACCATCGTGCCGAACTACACCAATGGCGTGGCCGCCCAGCCCAACAGCTATGGCCACTATCTGCTGGGGCATGTGGCGGGCCTGCAGCGCGACGCGCAGCGGCTGCAGCAGACCTATGCGCGGCTGAACCTGTCGCCCATGGGCACCACGGTGCTCAACGGCACGGGCTGGCCGCTGAACCGCGAACGCATGGCCGCGTACCTGGGCTTCGATGGCATCGTCGACAACGCCTATGACGCGGGCCAGATCCATGGCGCCGAGATGCCGGTGGAGATCGGAAATCTGGTCAGCACCATGGCGCTGCATGTGGGCGCGTTCATCCAGGACGTGACGCTGCAATACGCGCAGGCACGGCCCTGGATCCTGCTGCGCGAAGGCGCGGGCAACACCTATGTCTCCAGCGCCATGCCGCAAAAGCGCAACCCGGGCCTGCTGATCGACACCCGCACCAAGGCCTCGCGCGTGCTGGCGCTGGCGGCCGGGCGCAGCTGGCACGCGCACAACATTCCGCCGGGCATGAACGATGCCAAGGTGGTTGCCGAGAATGTCGAAGTGCTGCGCTGCACCGGCGAGATGCTGGCCATGTTCGCGCGCATTCTCGACGGTCTCGAACTCAACGCTGCGCGCGCGCTCGAAGAGCTCAACAGCGACTGGACGGCCTCGCAGGAAGTGGCCGATGTGCTGATGCGCGAGCATGGCCTGCCGTTCCGCGTGGGCCACCATTTCGCGTCGGAAATGGTGAGCCATGCAAAGCAGCACGACATCCGGCCCAGCGACTTTCCGTACCGCGACGCGCAGGCCCTCTACGCGCAAACCATCGCCGGCGAAATGCCCGGCGGCAATGGCCTCTTTCCGCTGAGCGAGGCCGCCCTGCGCGCGGCCCTCGATCCGCTGGGCATCGTGCTCGGCCGCAGGACCCGCGGCGGGCCCCAGCCCGCCGAAATGCAGCGCATGCTGGACGCGGCCGAGGCCGATCTCGCGGCCCAGGCCGACTGGGTGCAGGCGCGGCGCCGCGAGGTCGATGCCGGCATGGCGCGGCTGGATGCCGACTTCGATCGGCTGGCCGCCGGCGCGGCCGGGTAGCGCGCGGAGTTACTGCGCGGCCAGGCGCGCGAAGTCGCGGTCGAGTTGCTGCATGGCGCCGTCGATGCGCTTGCGGCGCTCGGCAATCCACTGCGCCTCCTGCGCCAGCCGCTGCTGCGACGCACCGATCATGCGCGCCATTTCCCTGGGCTGCGGGCCGCCGGCCGTGACGCGGTTGTTCACGATGGCCACCGGGTCGAGCGTGGCGCGGAACTCGGCTTCGGACATCGGCAGGCGGCCGTTCTCGACGCCCATCTCATGCTTCACGGTGGCCGCGTAGAGGCGCTGCGCCTCGGCATAGGGGAACTCGCTGGGCTTGATGTCGCGCTCCTTGGCGAAGCCCACCACATCCGACGAGAAATGGTGGCCCACACGGAACGGCAGCTGGTATTTGCGCATCAGCACATCGGCGATTTCCTGCGATGCCGTCCAGTCCAGATTGAGTTCCTCGAGCGCGCGTTCGGGGCTCAGCACCAGGCCCTTGAGCACGCGGTCGAAGGACTGCAGCGTGGCCAGCGTGGCATCGACCACCGCCGTGGAATCGCGCGTCGGCTTGCTGTCGCTCATGCCCGGCGGAATGTTGTGCTGGGTGATCAGCCGGCCGATGCCCAGCGTCAGCACGCGCGAGGCGTTGCTGCGCGTGTCGTTGAGCAGGCCCGGATTGCGCTTTTGCGGCATGGCGCTCGAGACATAGGTGTTGCCATCGCCTTCGCGCAGCAGGATCCAGGGCCGCGGCTGCGCGTACTGCACCATCACGTCCTCGACGAACGCGCCCACATGCAGCGCGATGCTGGAGGCCACGGCGCCGATCTCCGCGGGCATTTCCGCGGCCAGGATCTGCGCGGCATCGTAGGCGTTGTCCACGGTCTTGGGATAGCCCAGGTACTGCGCCATGCGTTCGCGGTCGAGCGGCCAGCTGCTGCCGTTGAGCACCGTGGTGCCCATGGCCGACTGGTCCAGCCGCGCGAACGCTTCCTGCAGGCGCTGCGCGTCGCGGTCGAAGCCGGCCAGATGGCCCAGCAGATAGTGGCCGTAGCTGTTGGGCTGGGCGGCCACGCCATTGGTGTAGTTCGGCACGATGGTCGCGGCATGGGCCTGCGCCAGCTGCAGCAGCTGGGCGCGCGTGCTGCGCAGCTGCTGCGCCAGGCGCAGCAGGTTGTCGCGCTGGATGGCCGAGCGCACCGTGGCCAGCATGTCCTGGCTCGATCGCCCGGCGTGCAGCAGCGTGGCCTCGACGCCCGCGGCTTCGATCAGCAGCGGCTCGAAGGTGATCACCGAACCGGGCCGCTTGCCGCCCGGCGCATCGCCCGCGGCCAGCACGCTTTGCAGGCCCTTGGCGATGCGCGGCGCGGCGGCCTTGTCGAGCAGGCCCTGCTCGGTGTTGATCACCGCCGAGGCCTTGTTGATCTGGCCGAGCCAGTAGAAATCATCGCGTTTTGTCTCCTGCGCCAGCACGATCTGCGACAGCGTGGCCAGGCCCAGTGCGCACAGCGCGTGGGTGGCCCGGCGGAAATGGCGTTGGTGGTTTTTCAAAGCGTCTCCAGAGCTTGTTATGGATTTTTCAACGGGGCCGGCCGGCCCCGCTGCAGTGTCCCAGGCTTGGTGCTTTGGTGCCAATTGAAAATACATTGCGGCATGGGCCAGGGGAGTGCCTGGTCCCAATGCCCTGCGTTTCAGCAGGCGCGAGCTTCAGCAGGCGCGCGCTCAGCAGGCGCCGGCGCCGCACTGCAGCGCGGCAGCCGAACGCTGCGTGCGGCGCATGGCGAGAAACACCAGCCACAGCGCCAGCAGCGCAAAGGCCGCACCCGCATACATCACCGCGTCGTAGCCCCCGCCGGCGCTGAGCACCGCCGCGCCCACGGCCGCGCCAATCGCATTGCCGAAGTTGAAGGCACCGATGTTGACCGAAGACGACAGGCCTGGCGCCTCCACGGCCGCGCGCATCACGCGCATCTGCACCGGCGGCACCAGCCCGAACGCGGCAATGGCCCAGATGAACACGCCCGCAGCCGCGCCCGCCTGGCTTTGCGCGAGCCACGGGAAGGCCAGCATGCTGAGGGTGACCAGCGCCAGGAAGCCGATGAGGGTCTTGTCGATCGAACGGTCGGCGAGCTTGCCGCCCAGCGCGTTGCCAATGGTGAAGCCCACGCCGGACAGCGCCAGCATGCCGGTGATGAAGGCCGGCGAGGCCGCGCTGAAGGTCTTGAGCGCCGGGTTGATATAGGTGTAGAGCGAGAACATCGCCGCCGAGCCCAGCACCGTCGTCAGCAGGCCTTGCAGCACCGTGGGCCGGGTCAGCACCTTCCATTCCGCGCGCAGGTCCATGCGCGCGCCGCGCGTGCCCCTGGGCAGCGCGAACGCCAGCGAGGCCATGGCCAGCACGCCCAGCGCGCCGATCGCGGCAAACGACTCGCGCCAGCCCACGGCCTCGCTGATCCAGGTGGCGGCCGGCACGCCGCCGATGTTGGCGATGGTGAGGCCGGTGAACACCGCGGCCACGGCGCTGGCCTGCTTGTCGCGTGGCACCAGGCTGGCCGCGACCACGGTGCCGATGCCGAAGAACGCGCCGTGGTTCAGGCTGGTGATGACGCGCGCCAGCATCAGGCTGGCGTAGCCGGGCGCGAACGCCGACAGCAGGTTGCCGAGGGTGAAGATCGCCATCAGCAGGATCAGTGCCTTGCGCGGCGTCCAGCGCGACAGCAGTAGCGTCATGACCGGCGCGCCCAGCATCACGCCCATGGCATAGGCCGACACCAGCAGGCCGGCCGAGGGCACCGAGACCTGCAGGCCGTCGGCAATCGTCGGCAGCATGCCCATCGGGCCGAACTCGGTGGTGCCGATACCGAAGGCGCCGATGGCCAGTGCCAGCAGGGGAAGGGTTGCGCTGCGGCCATCGCTTGGCGATGCCGGGGAAGAAGAGGAGGGGGTGGAGGCGTGCATGAAATCTTGTGGTCCCGCTTGTGGCGGACTTGGTTGAACCCAGGGATTGCGGATTATCAGCAGCGCGACTTTTGCGAAAAAGGGTCTAATCTCGAAAACACTTTTGAATTTACTGCGAATATGCGCTTCACCCTCGAAGAGCTGACGGTGTTCCTGGCGGTCGTGGACACGGGCTCGCTGACCTCGGCTGCCGAACACCTGGGCCAGCCGGTTTCCACCACCAGCCGGCTGCTGGCGCGCCTTGAAGCCAAGGTCGAGACCACCTTGCTGCGGCGCACCACGCGGCGGCTGGACATCACCGACGAAGGCCATGGCTTCGCGCGCGATGCGCGCAGCATTCTCGAGGCGGTGCGCGTGGCCGAGGACGGGCTGATGCAGCGCCGCGAGCGCCTGGCCGGTCCGCTGTGCATCGATGCCTCCTCACCCTACATGCTGCATGTGCTGGTGCCGCTGATGCCGGGCTACAAGCAGCGGCATCCCGATGTGGACCTGGTGCTGACCAGCAACGAAGGCTTCATCGACCTGCTGGAGCGGCGCGTGGACCTGGCGATCCGCATCGGCGAACTCAAGGATTCAACGCTGCACAGCCGGCTGCTGGGGCATTCGCGGCTGCGGCTGCTGGCGAGCCCGGCCTATCTGAGCCAGCACGGCTGCCCGCATACGCCGCGCGAGCTGGCGCAGCATGCACGGCTAGGCTTCACGCAGCCCGATACCCTCAACGTCTGGCCGGTGCGCGGCGCCGATGGCCGGCTGATGCAGATCGAGCCAACGATTGCCACCTCCAGCGGCGAGACGCAGCGCCAGCTGGCGCTGCATGGCATGGGCATTGCCTGCATGGCCGATTTCATGACCGGAGCCGACCGCGCGCAGGGCCGGCTGGTGGAAGTGCTGGCCGAGGCCACGCAGCCCGTGGACCGCCCGGTGCAGGCGGTGTACTACCGGCAGTCGGCGGTATCGGCGCGCATTGCCTCGATGGTGAAGTACCTCAGCGAAGTGCTGCCGCCGCACCATTGAGCGCGCCGCTGCCGGATGAAAAAAGGGCTTCCGCAGAAGCCCTTTGTCCATTGCAGTGGCGGCTTACTTGCCGACCTTGAGCTGGCCGCCGCGGCCCAGTCCGCCCTTGACTTCCTGGGCCTTGTAGTTGCGCAGCGAAACGACCATCTTGTTGTACGCATCCATGAAGGCGGCGACCGTGGCCTTGCCTTCGGGCGTGCGCGAAAAGCCGCTCAGGCCGCCCGCCGCGCCGCCGCCGAACGCGCCCAGCGCCGCGCCGTAGTTGGTGGCCGTGGCGTTGCCCTCGGAGATCGACAGCTGCACGCCCGAACGGATGTCGAACATGGTCATCGTGACCACCGAGACCTTGCTTTGCAGCGAGCCGGCAATGGCACCGGCCGCGCCGCCGAACATGCTGCCCAGGCCGGCCGCGAGGCCGCCCACGGAATCGTTGTTGATGATGATGGCCGGCTCCAGATAGTAGTCGGCGGCCACGCGCTGGCCCTTTTGCTGCTTGGAGCCGGCGCGGAATTCGCCCGAGTTGCGCTGCTTGTCGGTGATCGCGCTGAGGCGGCTTTCGGTGCGGTTGTTGCCGATGGAGGTGATCACGAAGCAATTCGACTGCTGCACCGCGAGGCGGATCAGCGGCTCGATGTTGGTGACCTGGGTGGCCTGGCCGAAGCTGGCAAACCACTCCTTGCCGCGGCCGTCGTCGACGGCGATGGTGCCCAGCGGCGCATCGCAGCGCTCGAGCGATTCGTTGGCGTTGACGCTGGTGGCGCCACCGGCGGCGCCGCTGGCCGCCGTGGGGGCGTTGCCCGCGGTCAGCATGCCGCCGCCGGGCGTGACGCAGCCGGACAGCAGCAGTGCGGAGGCAAGCGTGGCGAGGCTCAGGGAAATCTTGGACATGGAAATTCTCGGTGGATGGAAACAGTGGAAGGGCCGCTGCGGCGCGGCCCGGTGGATGGCGGGGCGCCAGGCGGTCAGTAGAGGATCCAGCCCGCGCCGCCCCAGTACCAGTAATAGGGCGCGGCCGCGTACCAGCGGCCCCAGGCGCTGCGTTCGGCCGCGCGGACCTGGTAGCCGGCCTGGGCATCGCGCTTGGCGGCCTGGGCTTGCGGCAGCAGCCGGCCCGCCTCCTTGTTGCCCTGGGCGGCGGCGCGCCCGAGCCAGGCTTCGGCTTCGGCGGGATCGGGGCCCATTTCCTCCAGGCCCTGCAGGTAGATGCGGCCCAGCGCCAGCTGCGCGGCCACCAGCCCGTGGTCGCCGGCCTGGCGCAGCCATTCGATGGCCTGGAAGCTGTCGCGCGCCACACCGTCGCCGCGCAGCAGGCGCAGGCCCAGGTCGTAGGCGGCCTTGGGATCCTGCGCCGCCAGGCGGCTCAGCGCCTCGAGGCGCCGTTCGGCCGCGGCATCCGCGGCTGGTGGTTGCCAGCGCTGGTGGCTGCGGTGCTGGTCGACGCAGCGGCTGCCTTCGCAGACCCGCACTGTGTCGCTGGCAGGCGCGAGCTGCTCGGCAGGCGTGTGCGCCGCGCAGCCGAGCAAGGCCAGCGCGGCTGCGGGCCATAGCAATAAAGCCCTGTGCATGAACAGAGTCCCCCCTCATGGTTTTGGTTTTTTCCGAAGGGGGGATTCTTGTGAATTCGGGCCAGGAATGCACACTTATTTGCTTCTGGACACCTTTTGCGACGAATTCCCATTTTTTGCCAGCAAAGGCTGGCGGTCCTTCAGCGCCCAGAGGATTGCAGTTGGTGCTGGCCCAGAAAGGCAGCGGCCGTCATGCCCACGCTGCGCCGCACCATGGCGCTGAAGGCGCTGGGCGTGTAGCCCAGTTCCGCGGCAATGTGCGCGATCGGCAGGTGCTGCGCGGCCAGCGCCACCGCATGCGCCAGCACCACCTGCTGGCGCCACTGCGTGAAGGTGCAGCCCAGTTCGCTGCGGAACAGCCGCGCCACGGTGCGCAGGCTGGCGCCGGTGTCGAGCGCCCACTGCTCCAGGCCCGCATGGCGCGTGGGATCGTCGAGCACGGCTTCGCACAGGTGCTGCAGCCGCTTGTCGCGCGGCAGCACGATGCCCAGGCGCATCACCTCGGCGCGGCGCATTTCATCGCAGACCAGCGCGCTCAGATGGTGCTCGCGCTCCAAGGCCTCGGGCGCGAGCGGCGCATCGGCATCGCTGTCGGTGCTGAGTTCGCGCACCAGTGCGCGCAGCAGCTCCGAAGCCTGCAGCACGCGGCATTGCTGCCAGGCCGGCTGGTCCATCCAGGCGGCCTGCGCCCCGGCGCCGGCGCGTGCCGGCAGGAAGTACAGCGTGTAGAGCTTTGCGGTTTCCACCATGGTCACCGCGTGCGGCAGGCCCGCGGGCACCCAGATGGCGCGGCTGGGCGGCACGATGTAGGTGGCGTGGTCCAGCGACAGGCGGATCACGCCGCCCATGGAGATCGCCATCTGCGCCCAGGGATGGCTGTGCGGCGCGACCTGGGTGTCGCGGCGCAGTTCGCGCATCTTGGAGCGCACGGGCCGCTGCGCGCTGGGCTGGTACAGATGCGGGTCGAGCAGCGGCACATAGGAGAGCGCGCGCAAGGCCTTGCGTCCGGCGGCGGACGGGAGCGGAGGCACAGGCAGTTTTGGCATCTTGGCGACAGTTTTTGGCAGTCTATCGCATACAGGCCGCGCCGCTCTTGCCTAAGATGGCCGCATGAATGCTTCTCCGTCCCTTTCGGCGCCGGCTGCTGCCGGCGTGCCGCTGCGCCAGGATGCGCGCACCATTGGCTTGATCGGCCTGGCCCATGGTTCCTCGCACTTCTTCCACCTGCTGCTGCCGCCGCTGTTTCCCTGGCTGATTGCCGATTTCGGCTACAGCTATTCCGAGCTGAGCGTGCTGCTGTCGGTGTTTTTCGTGGTGTCGGGCGTGGGCCAGGCGCTGTCGGGCTTTCTCGTGGACCGCGTGGGCGCGCGCCCGATCCTGTTTGCCGCGCTGACCAGCTTTGCCGTCGCGGGCGTGATTGCGAGTTCCGCCACCGGCTACGCCATGCTGCTGCTGGCCTCGGTGTTCGCGGGCCTGGGCAATGCGCCGTTCCACCCGGTGGATTTCACCATCCTCAACAAGCGCGTGTCGGCGCCGCGCATCGGCCATGCGTTCTCAGTGCATGGCATCTCGGGCAACCTGGGCTGGGCGCTGGCGCCGGTGTTCATGGCCGGCATCACCACCGCCACGGGTTCGTGGCGCACGGCCTGCCTGTGCGGCGCGGCGCTCGCGGCCATCGTGCTGGTGGTCATGGTGCTCAACCGCGACGCGCTCGACGACCGCAAGCCGCTGGTCCAGCCCGATGCCGCGACGCGCGCCGCGGCCGCGGCCAATGCGCCGACCGAGCATCCGATGGCATTCCTGCGCCTGCCTTCGGTCTGGCTGTGCTTCTCGTTTTTCTTCTGGAGCACCTGCGCGCTCAGCGCCATCCAGAGCTTCGCCAGCCCGGCGCTGCAGTCGATGTACGGCCTGCCACTGAGCCTCACGGCGCTGGTGGCCACGGGCTACATGCTGTGCGGTGCGGCCGGCATGCTGATCGGCGGTTTCCTGGTCGGCCGGGTGCAGCGGCTGGAAAAGCTGATTGCCATCAGCCTGCTGGCTTCGGCCGTGCTGCTGGCGATCGTCGGTGCGGGGCTGCTGCCGGGCTATCTGGCGCTGTTCGTCGCGGCGGTGGCGGGTTTCGGCACGGGCATCGCCGGGCCGTCGCGCGACATGCTGATCAAGAAGGCCGCGCCCCCGGGCGCGACGGGCCGGGTCTATGGCACGGTCTATTCCGGGCTGGATCTGGGCTTTTGCCTGGCGGCGCCGGTGTTTGGCGCGATGCTCGATGCGCAGGTCTATGGCGGGGTGTTCTTCGGCTCGGCCACGGCGCTGGCGCTGAGCGTGGTGTCGGCGGCATTCGTGGGGCAGAAGGTGGCGCAGAAGTACGCTGCGGCTTGAGCCAGAATTCCGTAGCGGGTCAATTCAGGCGACATCCAGGACGAATTCAACGACATGCCCTTGCAGGGGACAGGAGCCGGGTTTCGGCCCGGCAGCCGACTCACTTTTCTTGCTCGCACAAGAAAAGTAAGCAAAAGAATGCGGCCCTGCTGTCTGCGTCCCTGCGCTTCGCTCCGGGCAACCTGCCGTGCTCGGTCCCGGGCTGCACCGCGGAACTCGCTACGCGCCTGCGGCTAGGCGCCCCCGGCGCTGCGCTCGGACAACCGCGGTGAGTCAGTTTACGAAACAGGTGTGTCCTTCGGCACACCTGCCAGCCCGGGCCCTGCGCGCGGCAGGCGCAGACAGAAGGGCGGGGCCCGGGGCCCGGATAGCTTCTTTGGGCGTGGGCGGCTTTGGCCTTGCCGATGGCCGCCAGCCCATTGACGTTTTACAGCGTGAAGATCTTCCCCGGATTGAGGATGTTCTTTGGGTCCAGCGCGCGTTTGATGGCGCGCATCATGTCGATGGCGCCGGTGCCGGTTTCGTCGACCAGGAAGTCCATCTTGTGCAGGCCGATGCCGTGTTCGCCGGTGCAGGTGCCGCCCAGGCGCAGCGCGCGGTTGACCAGCTGGTGGTTCAGGGTCTCGGCTTTTTCGGCTTGCTCGGGCTGGGTCGGGTCGAGCAGGTAGCCGAAGTGGAAATTGCCGTCGCCGACGTGGCCGACGAGGAAGTAGGGGATGCCGCTGGCATCGGCTTCGGTGATCGAATCCAGCAGGCAGTCGGCCAGGCGGCTGATGGGCACGCAGGTGTCGGTGCTGATGGCGCGGCAGCCGGGCACGGAGCTCACGGCGGCGAAGTAGGCGTTGTGGCGCGCGGTCCACAGGCGCGTGCGCTCCTCGGGCGTGCTGGCCCATTCGAAGGACTGGCCACCGAACTCGCTGGCGATGTCCTGCACCGTCTCGGCCTGCTCCTTGACGCTGGCCGGCGTGCCGTGGAATTCCATCAGCAGCATCGGCTCCTCGCGCAGCGTGGTCTTGCTGTAGTTGTTGACCATGCGCACCGAATTCGCATCGAGCAGTTCCACGCGCGCGATCGGCACGCCCAGCTGGATGGTCTGGATCACCGTGCGCACCGCGGCTTCGATGCTGGGGAAGGAGCAGACCGCGGCCGAGACGGCTTCGGGCAGCGGGTACAGGCGTACCGTGACTTCGGTGATGATGCCCAGCGTGCCTTCGCTGCCGACCATCAGGCGCGTGAGGTCGTAGCCGGCGCTGCTTTTCTTGGCGCGCGTGCCGGTGCGGATCACTTCGCCGCTGGCGGTGACGACTTCCAGCGCCAGCACGTTCTCGCGCATGGTTCCGTAGCGCACGGCGTTGGTGCCGCTGGCGCGCGTGGCGGTCATGCCGCCGATGCTGGCGTCGGCGCCCGGGTCGATGGGGAAGAACAGTCCGGTGTCGCGCACGGCTTCGTTGAGCTGCTTGCGCGACAGGCCGGGCTGCACCGTCACGGTGAGGTCCTCGGCGTTGACGCTGAGCACGCGGTTCATGCGGCTCACATCGAGACTGATGCCGCCCTGCACGGCCAGCAGGTGGCCTTCGATGGACGAACCCGCGCCATACGGAATGACCGGCACCTCATATTCGCTGGCCAGCTTCACGGCGTCGGCCACGTCCTGGGTGCTTTCGGCAAACACCACGGCGGCGGGCGGCGGCGCCTGCAGCGCGCCTTCGTCGCGGCCATGCTGCTCGCGCACGGCCAGGGATTGCGAGCACTGGGCGCCAAAGCGCGCCACCAGGGCGTCGAGAAAAGCGGCAGACACCGGGCGGGGCGCCGTGGCGGGCAGCAGGTGCTGGGCAGCGATGGGTGAATTCATGGGGAGCCTCTTGATCGGTCTGAAAGAATACCATCCACACCCACCGCCTGCTGCTCCGCTGCCGCACTCCCTGCCTGGCGTCACGGAGAATGGACAGCAAGCCATTCTGGAGGAATTCCCATGGGCAACCGCCTGACACAGATCGCCACGCGCACCGGAGACGACGGCACCACCGGCCTGGGCGACAACACCCGCGTCTCGAAGCACAGCGGCCGCCCGCATGCGATGGGCGACGTCGACGAACTCAACTCGCATCTGGGCCTGCTGCTGTGCGAGCCGCTGCCGCAGGACGTGCGCGAACTGCTGGTCGATGTCCAGCACCAGCTGTTCAACCTGGGCGGCGAGCTGTCGATCCCGGGTTTCGAGCTGCTCAAGGACGACGCCCTGCTGCAGCTCGACAATGCGCTCGCGCACTACAACGCACAGCTGCCGCGGCTGCAGGAGTTCATCCTGCCTGTGGGCACGCGCGCCGCGGCGCAGGCCCATGTCTGCCGCACCGTGGCGCGCCGCGCCGAGCGCATGGTGGTGGCGCTGGAGCAGGCCGAGGCGATGCGGCCCGCGCCGCGCCAGTACCTGAACCGCCTGTCCGACCTGATGTTCGTGCTGGCGCGCGTGCTCAACCGCATGCAGGGCGGCGACGACGTCTACTGGAAGAGCGAGCGCCTGAAGGCGCAGGGCGAAGGCGGCGCCTGACGCGGGCCGCGCATCATCGGCCCGCCACGGGCTCCATGCCCGTGCTGCGCACGATCGGCGCGGCGGCCGGTGCCGCGAGAAAGCGTATCAAATGCCGTGCGAGCTCCGGCTCGCGCGCTCCGACCGCGACGCCCGCGGAAAAGAACACGCGCTGCTGCACTTCATCGGGCAGCGGACCGACGAACTCCAGCTCCTTGAAGGGCAGCAGCTCGCTGACCTGCTGGAAACCGATCTCGGCATCGCCGCGCAAGACCACGGCCCCGACGCGTTCGCTGTAGATCTTGCGGGCTTTGGTCTGCATCTGCTCGGCCACCCCCAGCCGCGGGAACAGCTCGTTGACGAGGTAGGTGCCGCTGGCGCTGGCGGAATAGGCGACGCTCTTGGCGTCAAGCAGTGTCTGGCGCAGTGCCGCGACACTGCCGATGTCGGGCTTGGGCGTGCCCTTGCGCACGCTCATGCCTATCATCGAGCGCGCCAGATCCACGTGGCTTCCCGCCTGCACCTTGCCCTGCGGCACGAGTTGGTCCAGCGCCGAGTCGGCCAGGATCACGACGTCGAACTGCTCGCCCCGGGCCATGCGGCTGGGGATGGAGTCGGGCGCATTGCCGATCGAGGCCCCGCGTGCCGTCACCACCGTATGGCCCGTGGCCTGCTCATACAGCGGCACCAGCTGGTCGTAGGCCGCGGAAAAACCGCCCGAGGTGACCACGCGGATTTCCGCGGCGTGCACGGCCCAGGGGGCGGTGGCGGCCAGGCTCAGAGCCGTGCCCAGCAGGGCGGACAGGACGCGGCGGCGCAGCCGCAGCGAGGGTTTCGGGGTCGAGAGGAAGGGCAGCATGCGGTGTCTCCGATGTTGTTCTTGGCCGGCTGGGAAATGTGGGCTCAGTCGGCGCTGAGCTTGCGTTCACGGATGATCCGGCCCCATTTGCCGTACTCGGTGGCGATGAACTTGCCGAGCTCCTCGCGGCTCGTCGGCGCGGCGGTCTGGCCGTGCTTGAGCAGGTTGTCGCGCACCTCGGGATTGTTCAGGACCTTGACCAGTTCGGCATTCCAGCGCTCGAGCAGGGGCGTCGGGGTCTTCGCCGAGGCCACGAAGGCATACCAGTTGGTCGCATTGAAGCCGGGGTAGGTCTCGGCCACCGTGGGCACGTTCGGCAGATAGGCCGGACGGGTCAGTCCGGTGGTCGCCAAGGGGATGAGCTTGCCGCTCTCGATGTGCGGCAGGGCGGTGGGCGGCGCGGCGTAGAACGCGGTCACGCGGTTGCCCAGCACGTCCTGCAGGGCTGGCGCGCCGCCCTTGTAGGGCACATGCAGGGTATCGATCCTGGCAATGTCATTGAGCAGTTCGCCAGCCAGATGGGCCGCCGAGCCCGGGCCGGTGGAGGCGAAGTCCAGCTTGCCCGGTTCGCGTTTGGCCTTGGCCACGAACTCGGCCAGCGTCTTGATGCCCGTGTCGGCAGGCACCACCAGCACGTTGGGGAAGGTCACGCCCATGGTGATTGGCGCCAAGTCCTTGAGCGGGTCGTAGCCGACCTTCATGAAGTGCGGCGAGATGCTCAAGGGGCCGATGGAGCCGAACAGCAGCACCGAGCCATCCGCCGGGCCCTTGGCCACCTGCGCATGCGCCAGATTGCCGCCCGCGCCCGGCTTGTTGTCGACCACGACCGACTGGCCGATGTTCTCGCCAAGCTTCTTGGCGATCACGCGCGCCGCGATGTCCGCGGAGCCGCCGGCGGCGAAACCCACGACCATCGTGACGGGCTTTTTGGGCGGAAAATCCTGTGCCTGGGCGCTGCAAAGGGCCATGGAAAGACCGGCCACCAGGGTGGTGGCCACGAACAAGGAACGTCGCTGCATGTTGTCTCCGGGATCTGCCTGGCCGCTGGCCGGCTCTGTGAAAGTTCGCCATCCTATGCAGCGGCTACTATTCTGTGAATTGCAATTTATGGACGCACCATTGCATGCAGCGCATCAAATTCGATCTGGCGGAGTTGCGGGCCTTCGTGGTCACGGCCGAGAAGGCCAGCTTTCGCCTGGCCGCCGAAGCCCTGTTCCTGTCGCCTCCGGCGCTGAGCCGGCGTGTCGAGCGCCTGGAGTTGGCGCTGGGCGCGCGGCTGCTCGAGCGCACGACGCGCCATGTGGCTTTGACGGAGGTCGGCAAGGAATTCCTGCACGAGGCGCGTGCCGCCTTGGCCGGGCTGGATCAAGCCGTGCAGCGGGTGGGCGACCAGTTGCAGCTGCGGCGTGGGCGGGTCACCATCGCGTGCATTCCATCGATTGCCAGCCATCTGCTGCCGCAGGTCTTGCGCGCGTTTGCCAGCGCGCAGCCCGATGTCCAGGTGCATGTCATCGATGAGAACGCCCGCCAGGTCGTGGACTGCGTTCTGCGCGGCGAAGCGGACTTCGGCGTGAGCTTCACCGGCAGCCAGGAGCCGGCATTGCGCTTCGAGGCGCTGACGCGCGAGCGCTATGTGCTGGCCATGGCCCATGACCATCCCTGGGCCGCGCGCGAGGAGGTGGCATGGGCCGAGCTGGCCGGCCAGCGCCTGGTCTCGGTGTCGCACCAGAGCGGCAACCGGCTGCTTCTGGACCAGGTGATGGCGCAGTTGCCCGAGCAGCCCCTGGCCTGGTACGAGTGCAACCACGTCGCGGGCGCCGTGGCCTTGGTCGAAGCCGGGCTGGGCCTGGCGGTCATACCCCAGCTCGCGCTGCGCCAGGGCCACCGCGAGGTGCGCAGCGTGCCGCTGGTCGCCCCCGAGGTCTGGCGCACCCTGGGCCTGCTGCAGCGGCGCGACCGCGTGCTCGGCCCGCCGGCGCAAGCCCTGCGGCAATGCCTGCTGGCCGTCGGCTTCAGCGCGGCGCCAGGATCGCCATCGTGATGCGCGAGGTGCAGGTCGGCTGGCCTTCATCGTTGACCATGTCGATCTGCCAGACATGGGTCGTGCGGCCGATGTGCACCGGCTTGGCGGTGGCCGTGACCCAGCCGCTGCGCGCGGCGCGCAGGTGGTTGGCGTTGATGTCCAGGCCGACCGCGGTATGGCCTTCGGGGCTGGCGTAGAACGCGCCCAGCGAGCCCAGGGTCTCGGCCAGCACCACGCTCACGCCGCCATGCAGCAGCCCGAAGGGCTGCACGGTGCGCTCATCGACCGGCACGCGGCCGACGATGTAGTCGTCGCCGATCTCGGTGATTTCAATGCCCAGGTGGCTGACCGCGGTTTTGGCGCTGTCGCGGTTCAGGGCATGCACGGAAGCGGACTTTTTCCAGATCGACATAAGGCAGTTCAGGCAGGTGGAAACAATGCCTGCATCATGCCCGCGGCCGGCGCGCGCTGCACAACGCAGGCGACAGCGCGGCCGCGCCGCGCTCAGCCATGCATGGTTCCCGTTTCAAGAAAGCGTTCATGCCAGCTCAGCGCCTCGCCCAGGATGTGCGGCGTGTGCTGCGCGCCCTTTTGCCGTGCGCGGTCGAAGTAATCCTGCAGCAGGGGGCGGAAGTCGGGGTGCGCGCACTTGTCGATGATGACCTGCGCGCGCTCGCGCGGCGACAGGCCGCGCAGGTCGGCAAGGCCTTGCTCGGTGACGATGATCTGCGTGTCGTGCTCGGTATGGTCGACATGCGAGCACATTGGCACGATGCAGCTGATCTTGCCGTCCTTGGCCACCGACGGCGTGACGAAGAAAGACAGGTAGCCGTTGCGCGCGAAGTCGCCCGAGCCGCCAATGCCGTTCATCATGCCCGAGCCCATGATGTGGGTCGAATTGATGTTGCCGTAGATGTCGGCCTCGATCATCGAGTTCATGGCAATGATGCCCAGGCGGCGCACCAGCTCGGGATGGTTGCTGATCTCCTGCGGGCGCAGGATGATGCGCTCGCGGTAGAAGTCGATGTTGCGCTCGAAGTCCTCGTAGGCGCTGTTGCTCAGCGAGATCGCGGTGGCCGAGGCCTGGCGCATCTTGCCGGTGCGCAGCAGGTCGAGCATGCCGTCCTGCAGCACCTCGGTGAAGCCCAGCAGGTTGTCGAACGGGCCGTTGAGCAGCCCGGCCAGCACCGCGTTGGCGACGTTGCCCACGCCCGACTGGATCGGCAGCATGTCCTTGGGCAGCCGGCCCTGCTTCATCTCGTGCGCCAGGAAGTCGATGATGTGCGTGGCGATCTGCGTCGATACCGCATCGGGCAGCGCGAAGCCCGAGTTGCGGTCGTTCTGGTCGGTTTCGACGACGGCAATCACCTTGGACGGGTCGACGCGCAGGTACGGCTCGCCGATGCGCTCGGCGGCATGCGTCATGTGGATCGGCGTGCGGCGCGGCGGGATGGCCGTGCCGTAATAGATGTCGTGCATGCCCTCCATGGCCAGCGGCGGGCGCGTGTTGACCTCGAGGATCACCTTGTCGGCGATCTCGAGCCAGGTCTTGTTGTTGCCCACCGAGGTCGACGGGATCAGCCGGCCGTCGGGCAGCACGCCCAGCACCTCGATCACCGCGACCTTCATCTCGCCGAGGAAACCAAACCATGCCTGCTGCGCGACGTGCGACAGGTGCATGTCGATGAAATGGATCTCGCCGGCATTGATCTTGTTGCGGCAGATCGGGTCGCTCTGGAAGGGCAGGCGCTTTTCATAGGCATCGGCCGCGGCCAGCAGGCCGTCCATCTCGGGCGCGGTCGAGGCGCCGGTCCAGGCGCTGATCTTGAACGGCCGGCCCGCGGCATGCTCGGCGCGCGCGCGCGCCGCGAGTGCCTGGGGCAGGAGCTTGGGATAACCCGCGCCGGTGAACCCGCTCATGCCGACGTTGGCGCCCGCCGGCACCAGGGCCGCCGCCGCTTCGGCGCTCATGATCAGGGGATGGAAATCGCTATACCGTACGCGGTCAATCAATGACATCTGCAAACTCCGCAAAGAAACGCCACCGCCTGTCTCCTGCAATTCGGGCGCGGTGGCTTGCGGGCGGGATGTTAGCAGCGATGGGCGCCCGGCTCCTGGCGAACCCGGGGTACTTGAGTTCGCGCCATGGCGCACTCCAGGCCGATGCAAGTGGTCACTGCGCGCCCGGCGCCGCATGCGGGTGGCCGGTGGGATCGTCGATCTGCACGACCTGGCCTTTTTGCCAGGCGTCGGCGCCCGGATCGATCGCGGGCGCGGGGATGTCTTCGCGCTCGCGGCGCTTGGCGGCGCTGTCGATGCCGAGGCTGCGGTCGCGCGCGGCCACCATCTGCGGGTCGTTCTGGCCGTCGGCGGTGAAGCCCATCATCAGCTGCGGCACGCCCAGCGGCAAGGGCTTGCCGAGATCGGTATGCCAGGTATGCCAGGTCTTGCCATAGGTGCCGACCAGCTTCTTCATCAGCGCCTTCTCGGCGATGTCGGGAATGCCGGGCGCGACCAGTTGGCCCGACTTCACCTCATGCACATGGCTGTGCCACAGCGCCTTCTCGGCCGCGGGCAGCGTGGCGAAGAGCTTGGCACTGACGATGTACTCGACGCCCATGATCTTCGCGTCCTTCTGGTTGCCGTCGTAGATCACGCACTGCGTCACGTCCTCGTTGACGATGGCGCAGTAGTGGTGGGCCTGCATCTGCACTTCGGGCCGGCCGTTGTAGAAGTGAAAGCCGTTGAGATAGGCATTGAGGGCCTCGATCGGCGGCTTGTTCTGCAGCGCCGCGGCGCCGGCATCGAGCACCTTGGTCTTGGCGGACTCGGGCGCGCCGGGCGCCGTCACATTCGAGGCGGTGTTGTTCTCGCCGCAGCCGGCCAGCGCGGCGGCCGCGGCCCACACCAGGGCAGTGGTTCGCAGATGCATGGTATTCCACCGGAAGTGAAATCCTGCAGCCTACGCTGCTGCGCCGGCGGCGGTGTAGGAGCGGGCCGCCAATCCCTGGGCGGCCGGGTTCGGTCAGCGCGGCTTGCGGTCGAGCAGCGCGTACAGGATGATCGCGCCAAAGGTCGCGGTACCGATGCCGCCCAGCGCGAAGTCGCCGAACTTGAGCGTGAATTCGCCCGTGCCCAGGATCAGCGTGATCGCGGCCACGATCAGGTTCTTGTTCTGCGAGAAGTCGACCTGGTTGCGCACCCAGATGTTGGCGCCGGCCACGGCAATCAGGCCGAACACCACGATCGACACGCCGCCCATCACCGGCAGCGGAATCGCCTGGATCAGCGCGCCGAACTTGGGGCTGAAGCCCAGCAGCACGGCCAGCAGCGCCGCGCACAGGAACACCGCCGTCGAGTAGATGCGCGTCGCGGCCATCACGCCGATGTTCTCGGCATAGGTGGTCACGCCCGTGCCGCCGCCCGCGCCACTGACCATGGTCGCCACGCCATCGCCGATGAACGCGCGGCCCATGTACTGGTCGATGTTCTTGCCGGTCATGGCCGTGACGGCCTTGATGTGGCCCAGGTTCTCGGCCACCAGGATGATGACCACGGGCACGATCAGCAGCATTGCGGGGCCGCTGAACACCGGCGCGTGGAACTGCGGCAGACCCAGCCAGGCGGCGTTGGCCACGCCCGACAGGTCGATGGGCTTGCCCAGGCCGGCAACGTTGGTCAGCAGCGCGTAGAAGATGCTCGCGACGATCAGGCCGACCAGGATCAGCAGGCGCTGCAGCATGCCGCGCGTGAGCACCGCGACCAGGCCGACGGTGGTGAAGGTCAGGGCCTGCATCCAGCTGTCGAAGTTGCTCGCCGCCATGTTCTTGATCGGAATGGCGGCCAGGTTCAGGCCGATGACCGCGACCACGGCGCCGGTCACGACCGGCGGCATGAAGCGCTCGATCCAGCCCGTGCCCAGCCATTGCACCAGCACGCCGATCAGCGTGTAGACCGCGCCGCAGGCAATGATGCCGCCCAGCGCCACGCCGATGTTGGCGTTCGCGCCCTGGCCCGCATAGCCCGTGGCGGCAATCACCACGCCGATGAACGCAAACGACGAGCCCAGGTAGCTGGGCACCTTGCCGCCGGTGATCAGGAAGAAGATCAGCGTGCCGATGCCGCTCATCAGCACCGCCAGGTTGGGGTCGAAGCCCATCAGGATGGGAGCCAGCACGGTCGAGCCGAACATCGCAATCACGTGCTGGATGCCCATCAGGCCGGTCTGCGGCCAGGGCAGGCGCTCATCGGGGCCGATCACGCCCCCGGAATGCAGCACATCGGGGGACTTTTCGGTCCAGTGGAATATTCCCATCGCTTATCTCTCCTGAAAAAACTGGCGCGATGTTAGAGATATTCGGCGTGCGGTGGTGGACAGATTCGCAGACCGTTGTTGGTGGTTGACGCCCGTTCCCCCCTGTCGCCGAGGCAGCAGTTTGCGGGCTAACCCTGAAACGCCTGCGCGCCGTGCGGGCTAACGTCGTGGAACTATGTCCAAACTTCCCGCCTACCTTCCCCAGATCCGCCGCTACCAAGACTGGCTGGCCGAACGCCATGGCCTGCGCTTTGCCGACTACGACGCGCTCTGGCGCTGGTCGGTCACCGAACTCGACACCTTCTGGCAGAGCATCTGGGACTACTGCGACCTGCAGTCGCCCACGCCGCACACCGCGGTGCTGGCGCGCAACGTGATGCCGGGCGCCGAGTGGTTTCCGGGCGCGCAGGTCAATTACACGCAGCAGGTGCTGCGCCATACCGAAGCCGCGGCCGCTGCCGGCATGCCGGCCGTCATCAGCCGCAACGAGCAGGGCCTGCACCGCGAACTGAGCTGGCCCGAACTGCGCCGCCAGGTCGCGGCGCTGGCGCTGCATCTGCGCGACCAGGGAGTGCAGCCCGGCGACCGCGTGGCCGCCTACCTGCCGAATATTCCCGAGGCCATGGTGGCGCTGCTGGCCTGCGCCAGCATTGGCGCGGTCTGGAGCATCTGCGCGCCCGACATGGGCACGCAGGCGGTGCTCGACCGCTTCCGCCAGATCGAGCCCAAGGTGCTGATTGCCGTCGACGGCGTGCACTACGCGGGCCGCGACCTCGACCGCCAGACGGTGCTGGCCGAGCTGCGCGCGCAACTGCCCAGCCTGCAGCAGGTGATCCTGGTCAACAACCTGGACCTGGCGCTCGATCGCGCCGACTGCGCGCACTGGGGCCGGATCACGGCGCGCGACGATGCGGCCACCGCCGCCTTCGAGCCGCTGTGGCTGCCCTTCGACCATCCGCTGTGGATCGTCTATTCGAGCGGCACCACCGGCCTGCCCAAGCCCATCGTGCACGGCCATGGCGGCATGGTGCTGGTGGCCATGCAGCTCAAGGGCCTGCACAACGATGTCGGCTGCAGCTGGGACCCCAACAGCTGGGGCGAGCGCTTCCACTGGTACAGCTCGACCGGCTGGGTGATGTGGAATGCCCAGGTGTCGGGCCTGCTCGGCGGCACGACCTGCGTGATCTTCGATGGCAGCCCCGGCGGCAGCAAGGAGCAGCCCGACTGGGGCGTGCTGTGGCGCTTTGCGGCCGAGACCGGCGTGACCTGCTTTGGCTCGGGCGCGGCGTTCTATGCGAACTGCATGAAGGCCGGCGTGGACTTGTCGGCCTGCGGCGACCTGTCGCGCGTGCGCGCGCTGGGCTCGACCGGCTCGCCGCTGTCGGCCGAGGTGCAGCAGTGGGGCACCGACCAGTTCCGCGCGCTGCGCGCGCAGGCCGAGGCGCAGGGCCGGCCCGGGCTGCCCTCCGATGAGGACATCTGGTGGAACAACATCTCCGGCGGCACCGATTTCTGCGGCGCCTTCCTGGGCGGCCACCGCGAGCTGCCGCAGGTGCCGGGCGTCATGCAGTGCCGCCAGCTGGGCGCGGCCGTCGAGGCCTGGGACGACCAGGGCCGGCCGGTCATCGACGAGGTCGGCGAACTGGTCTGCAGCCAGCCCATCCCGTCGATGCCGCTGTATTTCTGGGGCGACACCGATGGCCGGCGCTACCGCGCAAGCTATTTCGAGCATTTCGCGCCGGGCCAGGGCCGCCGGCCCGGCGGCGGCGACACCGGGCCCGAGGCCGGCGCGGTCTGGCGCCATGGCGACTGGATCCGCGTCACGCCCGAAGGCGGCTGCGTGATCTACGGCCGCAGCGACGCGACCATCAACCGCCACGGCCTGCGCATGGGCACCAGCGAGATCTACCGCGCGGTCGAAGCCCTGCCCGAAGTGCTCGACAGCCTGGTGGTCGACCTCGAATACCTGGGCCGCGACAGCTACATGCCGCTGTTCGTCGTGCTGCGCCCGGGCGTGGAACTCGATGCGGCGCTGCGCGCGCGCATCAACGGCGCGATCCGCAGCGGCGTCTCGCCGCGCTTCGTGCCCGACGAGATCTTCGAGGTGGCCGAGGTGCCGCGCACGCTCAGCGGCAAGAAGCAGGAGCTGCCGATCAAGCAGCTGCTGCTGGGCAAGCCGCTGGCGCAGGTGGTGAACAAGGACACCATGGCCAACCCCGGCTGCCTGGCCTGGTACGAGGCGCTGGCACAGATGCGCCAGGTGGCCGCGGCGGAGGCGGCCTCCGCCTAGGGATCCTCTGCATAAACCGCCCGAGCCGTGCTGCCAACGGCCGCAGGGATTTGTGCAGAGGGTCCCTAGATGTCATGACTTGTATCTCTGCGGTCACAGGCGGGTTGCGGTCGTTGGCAGCGGGGTACACTTTGGCCTCGTCCCCTACCAGGCCCCGTGCCTGGTCTCCGTCCTTTCTACCGCACACCGATACATGGCCGCTGATCCGACGGGCGCCGCCCGCTCCAGTTTCGATCTCAAGAGTGCCCAGTTGCACGTCGTGGCCGTCGCGCTCAAGGACACCGACGTTCCACTGGTCGCGGCCGATCTCGCACAGCGCCTGGCCGACGATCCCGACTTCTTCGACAACGACCCGGTGCTGATCGACCTGTCGCAGGTCAAGGACGCCGAACAACCGATTGATTTCCCGGCGCTGATCGCGTTGCTGCGCTCGCACCACACCCAGCCCGTGGCGGTGCGCGGCGGCAGCGCGGCGCAGACCCAGGATGCGTTGGCCGCGGGCCTGTGCTCGGCGCCCGATGCGCAGGCCGCGCGCGCCGCGCCGGCGGTCGAGGTGCACGAAGTCGTGCACGAGGTGATCCGCGAAGTCGAGGTCGAGGTGGTGCGCGAAGTGCCGGCGCCGATGGCCGGCGCGATGGTCATCGACAAGCCGCTGCGCTCCGGCCAGCAGGTCTATGCGCGGGGAACCGATCTGGTGGTTCTCGCCGTGGTCAGTTATGGTGCGGAGGTTATTGCGGACGGCAACGTGCATGTCTATGCGCCGCTGCGCGGCCGCGCCATCGCGGGTGCGCGTGGCAATACCTCGGCGCGCATCTTCAGCACCTGCATGGAGCCGCAGTTGCTATCCATTGCCGGCATGTACCGCACCACCGAGACGGAGCTTCCTCCCGAGGTGGTCGGCAAGCCGGCCCAGGTTCGGCTGGACGGTGAAAAGATCATCGTCGAGCCTGTGTAATGCGTGCGTAGGGCGGAGCCTGGTCTTCGCCCTGGTTAAGCTTCGTCTTTAAGGAACAGTGCAAACATGGCCAAAATCGTCGTCGTGACCTCCGGCAAAGGTGGTGTGGGAAAGACCACCACCAGTGCCAGCTTTGCCTCCGGCCTCGCCCTGCGGGGCCACAAGACCGCCGTCATCGACTTCGACGTCGGCCTGCGCAATCTCGACCTGATCATGGGTTGCGAACGCCGCGTGGTGTATGACCTGATCAATGTGATCCAGGGTGAAGCCAACCTGCACCAGGCGCTGATCAAGGACAAGCAGTGCGACAACCTGTTCGTGCTGGCCGCCTCGCAGACGCGCGACAAGGACGCGCTGACCCAGGACGGCGTCGAGAAGATCCTCAAGGACCTGGGCGAGATGGGCTTCGACTACATCGTCTGCGATTCGCCGGCGGGCATCGAGAGCGGTGCGCTGATGGCCATGCACTTCGCCGACGAGGCGCTGGTGGTGACCAACCCCGAGGTCTCCTCGGTGCGCGACTCCGACCGCATCCTGGGCATGCTCAGCTCCAAGACCCAGCGCGCGATCGCGGGCGGCGAGCCGATCAAGGAACACCTGCTGATCACGCGCTACAACCCGAACCGCGTCGAGGACGGCCAGATGCTGTCGCTCGAGGACATCCAGGACATCCTGCGCATCCAGCTGATCGGCGTGATTCCCGAATCCGAGACCGTGCTGCAGGCATCCAACCAGGGCATTCCGGCGGTGCACATGGCGAATACCGATGTGTCCGAGGCCTACAAGGATGTGATCGACCGCTTCCTGGGCGAGGAAAAGCCCATGCGCTTCATCGATGTGCAAAAGCCGGGTTTCTTCAAACGCATCTTCGGGGGGAGGTAAAAGATGTCGATGCTGTCTTTTCTACTGGGCGAAAAAAAGAAATCGGCTTCGGTCGCCAAGGAGCGCCTGCAGATCATCCTGGCGCACGAACGCGTCGGCGGCGGCCGCAGCCAGCACGATTACCTGCCCGAGCTGCAGCGCGAGCTGATGGCGGTGATCTCCAAGTACGTGTCGATCCACCCGAACGACATCAAGGTGCAGCTCGAGCGCCAGGACAACCTGGAAGTGCTCGAGGTGAAGATCGAGCTGCCGGAAGCCGTCAAGTAGCGCCTAAAAGCTTGGGAACGGGGGCGCTGTTCCGAGATGGGCCGTTCATCCTTCGACAGGATGCCCTGCGCCAAGCTCAGGACGAACGGTGGGAAAAGGGCCGTCTGTCTAAAGGCCGTTCGCATCGAGCTTGGCAAACCCCGTTCGCACTGAGCCTGGCGCAGGGCGATTGAAGACCGCGCAAGGTTTCGCCGCCGGGCCGCCGGATGGCCGGCCCCCCCAAGGCGAAACGCGCCCCCCATGGGGGGGCAGCGCAGCCACACGAAGTGGGCAAGCGTGGGGGGCTATTTCATGCGCCCATCGTGATAGATCAAGGGCGCGGCCTCATTGCGGTGGCTGCAATGCTCGACCTCACCGATGAAGATCACGTGGTCGCCTTCCTGGTAGCGGCTGCGGTTGAAGCATTCGAAGTGGGCCACCGCGCCCGCGAGCAGCGGCACGCCGCTGTGGCCGGGCGCGTGCACCACGCCGGCCCAGCGGTCGATGCCCTTGCTCGCGAACTGCAGCGCCAAATCCTTTTGCTCCGCGCCCAGCACATGCACCGCATAGTGCGTGCAGGCCATGAACACCGGCAGCGACGCGGCGCTGTTGGCCATGCTCCACAGCACCAGCGGCGGGTGCAGCGATACCGAATTGAAGGAACTCACCGTGACGCCCACCGGCTCGTGCTGGGCATTGAGCGCGGTCACGATGGTCACGCCGGTCGCGAACTGGCCCAGTGCCTTGCGGAAGTCGGGCGAGGAAAAGGCAGGTGGCTGGGCCACGGCGGAGTGGGGTAGGGGCGAGTTCACGGGCACAGAGCGGTCACGGCAAGGAGGGGCCTATTATGGGACCAGCCTGATCAACCACGGGGTGCGGGGGAAGAACACCGGATTCGCGTTCGAACAGGTCGCGGGTCAGCGGAAACTGCGCCGCCTGCTGGGCCAGCAGGCGCGGCATCTGGCCCTTGGGGCAGCGCTGCAGCGTCGACAGCAGCTCATGCCCGGTCTGGCCCAGGCCCCAGCGCAGCCGCAGGTCGCTTTGCATGCGCGCCAGCAGGCTGGCCGCCATCTCGGCATCGGCCAGCGCCCGGTGGGCGCGGCCCGCACGCGGCAGGCCCAGATGGTCGACGATGTTGCCCAGCTTGTGGCTGGGCGCTTCGGGGTAGAGCCGCCGCGACAGCAGCACGGTGCAGGCAAACGGCTGCGGCGCGGGCAGGCCGGCGTGGGCCAGCTCGGCCTCCCAGAACTTGCGGTCGAAGGCGGCGTTGTGCGCCACCATGGGCGCGGCGCCGACAAAGCGCGCGGCATCGCGCATCACGTCCTCGGCATCTGGCGCGCCGGCGACCATCTGGTTGGTGATGCCCGTGAGCCGGGTGATGAAGGAGGGGATGTAGGCCCCGGTGCGCATCAGGCTCTGGAACCGGTCCACGACCTGGCCGGCCTCGAGCAGCACGATGGCCACTTCGGTGGCGCGCGCGCCCTGGCCGGGCGTCATGCCCGTGGTTTCAAAGTCAATGACGGCAATGGCGGAAGACATGGGAAGAATTGTCCCATGGCGCCCAAATGCCGGCGCGGCCATCAAAAAAGGCCGCAGGCAATGCCTGCGGCCCGTGAATCAGGGCCCGGGGTCCGGTCCGCGAATCAGCGCGTCGTGCTCAGCGTACCAGCAGCACCGGAACCGTGCTGTGGGCCAGCACCTGGGTGCTGACCGAGCCCATCACCAGCTTGCCCAGCGCGCCATGGCCGTGCGTGCCCATGACCAGCAGGTCGAACTGGCCGTCTTCGGCGAGCTTGGCAATGGTTTCGCCCGCCGGGCCCACCTTGCCCACGCCCTTGGCCTGCACGCCATGCTGGGCGAGGAATTCGCACACCGGCGCCAGGACCTTGTCCGATTCCTCGGCGTAGTACTGGTCGACCACGTCCTTGCCCAGCGCGCTGCGCGCGCGCGGGGGCAATGCGCTTTGCACCGTCACGGCCGTGTATTCATGCGTGCGCGCCAGCAACTCGGGATGCGAGGCCAGGTAGTCGAGCATCTTGCGGGTATAGGCGCTGCCGTCGACAGCAAGCAATATCTTCATGGTGTCCTCCTGATGTTCGTGATCAGATTAGTGCCAGCGGAAGTTGCGCGTCTTGATATAGGTCATGTTTTTGGGGACCGCAGCCGGCAAGCCGCCTGGCGCGGATCGCAGGCGGCAGGTCCATCATAAGTCGATGCAGGCGCGGGGCTGGAAATAAGCCTGTTCGTTCTTGCGCGCATAGCCCAGCGGGTTGGCCACGACGCGGCATTGCCAGGGCGTTCCATCGGCATTTTCGCCACGCACGGTGTAGTCGCTGGGCGCATGCAGATGGCCGTGCAGCCACAGCTGTGCCTTGGCGAACCAGTCGTCCAGCGCATTGCAGAAGCCCGCCGTGCCCGGCACCAGGCCGTAGCGTGGGTCGGCGCTGCGCAGGCTGGGCGCAAAGTGGGTCACGGCCACCGTCGGGCCGTCGAATGGCTGGTCCAGCGCCCGCTGCAGCCACTGCTGGCACAGCAATGCCTGTTCGCGCATCGGCTCGGCCAGGAAGGCTTCGCCATGGCGCGTGCCGCCGGTCTTGCGCAGATAGAAATTGGCCGCGCGGAACGCCTTTTCGCGCAGGCGCAGCAGCGCGCCCAGGTCGCCGGCCTGCACCTTGCGGTCCTGCAGCGCAATCGCGTCGTAATCGGTCCAGAGCGTGGTGCCGACAAAGCGCACGCCGTTCAGCACCGCGGTTTCGCGCTCGAGCCAGATCAGGCCCAGCCGGTCGCAGGCCGCGCGCAGGCGCGCATGCGCGGCGTCGAAGTCCTGCATGTCGTACTCGTGGTTGCCGGGCACGAACAGCACCGGGCAGGGCCAGCCGGCGTACTGCGGCAGCGGCGAGAAGCGCGCCAGGCCGAAATCCGGCTCGGTGAGCTGGCCGCCTTGCTGATAGGAGCCGATGTCGCCGGCCAGCACCAGCACCTCGGCGCCGGGCGCGGGTTCGGCCTGGAAATGCGGATCGGCTTCGAGGTGCAGGTCGGAAAGCAGTTGGATTTTCATTGCGGCGTCGTGGGCTGGGAGCTTCGGCATGGTGCGCCGAACATCCGCAGGTTACCAACAAACCGCCGCGCCGGCTCTCAGGCGGCCGGCGGCGCCAGCAGGCTCACATGCGCCGCGACCACCCGCCAGCCTTCGGGCGTGCGCAGCCAGGTCTGGCTCTGGCGCCCGGTGCGGTCGCTGCCGCTGCGGCGGAACTCGACGTTGGCCGTGGCGCAGTCCGTTCCATAGGTGGTGATGACGGTGCGCAGCAGCTGCCGCGCCAGCCCGTGCGCCGGCCGCGCCGCACGGAAACCGGCGATGGCTTCATGGCCATAGAGGTTTTCGGTCGCGCCATAGCGCAGCGTGTGCGGGCTGCGCCAGAACAGCGCGTCGAGCACCGCCACGTCGTTGGACGTCAGCGCCTGCTCGTAGCGCTCGAACGCGGCCGTCACCTCGGCCAGGACTTCGGGAAGATTGATCTGCATCTGTTCCATCATGGCTCCATGCGGGCCGTGCCCGCTTCTTCCAGCATGCGCGCGGCGCGCAGGCAAAGCGCTTCGTTCCACGGCGCGGCGATGAGTTGCACGCCGATCGGCATGCCGCCCGTGCCTTCGGGCCACAGCGGCGCCGCGACCACCGGGCAGCCGGCAAACGAGATCGGCTGCGTGAGCAGGCCCATGGCCGGGCGGCAGGGGTGGCGGCTGCCGTTGATCTCTATCCATTCGCTGCCGATCTCGGGCGCGCTGACCGGCGTGGCCGGAGCCAGCAGCAGATCCCAGTCCTGGAACAGCGCGTTGACCTGGTCTCGGTACACGCGGCGAAAGCGCTGCGCGCGCAGATACCAGTCGGCGGGCTGCAGCAGGCCCGCGATGAAGCGGTCCACCGACAGCGGCTCGAAATCCTGGGGGCGCTGGCGCAGGTCATGCAGATGCAGGCTGCCGCCTTCGCTGGCGGTGACGATGAAGGCGGCGGCACGCGCGAGCGCCGCATCCGGCCACAGCACCTCGCCCCGCGCGCCCAGCGTGCGTGCGGCAAGATCCACGGCGGCGCGCGCCGGGGCGCCGGCGTGTTCGCGGAAATATCCGCCCAGCACACCGATGCGCAAGCCGCCAATGCCTTGCTGCAGCGCGGGCGCCGCGGCCTGCACGCGCAGCGCCTGGCAGCCCGGGTCCAGCGGGTCGGGGCCCTGCAGCGCGTCGTAGGCCAGCGCCAGGCTGTGCACGCCGTCTGCCAGCGGGCCGAGATGGTCCAGGCTGTGCACGAACGGATAGGTGCCGCGCCGCGACAGCCGGCCGAAGGTGGGCTTGAGCCCCCAGGTGCCGCACAGCGATGCGGGCACGCGGATCGAGCCGTTGGTGTCGGAGCCCAGCGTCAGCGGTACCTGGCGCGCTGCGACCGCCGCGCCCGAACCGCCCGACGAGCCGCCCGCGATGCGCGCGCTGTCGTGCGGGTTGCGGGTGGCGCCGTAGTGCGTGTTCTCGGTCGTGAAACCATACGCGTATTCGTCCATGTTGAGCGCGCCGACCAGCACCGCGCCGGCGGCCCGCAGGCGTTGCACCAGCACTGCGTCCTCATGGGCCGCAGGCAGTTCCTGGTTGATGCGCGACCCCGCCAGGGTCGTGAGGCCTTCGATGTCGAACAGGTTCTTGACGGCGTAGGGCAGGCCGGCGAGCGGCGGCAGCGTCTCGCCGCGCGCGCGGCGTGCATCCACCGCATCGGCCTCGGCGCGCGCGCGCTGCGCGGTGACTGCGGTGAATGCATTGACGGCGCCGTCGCTGGCCTCGATGCACGCCAGGGCCTCGTCGCAGATCTCGCGGGCGCTGCGCTCGCCGCGGGCGATCGCGCGCAGTAGCGTTGCCGAGTTCATGCACTCACCTCTGCGCCGGGAAACGGCGCGGCGCGGTAGATCTCGGCCAGCTCCAGTTCGGGCGCGAGAGGCGCCTGTTCCAGCAGCCGCGCCAGGGCCAGGGTGCGGCCGAAGTGCTGGGCGACTGCCGCCGCGCGTTGCGCGTCCAGCTGCAAGCCCAGCGCCGGCGCGCCGGCCTTGACGTAGGCGAGGATGTCCTGTTCTTCCATGTCTGTGTCCCCTTGTTGATGCCTCAGGCGCGCGCGATCACGGCCACCGGGCCGCCACCGGCCGGACCCTGGTGCTCGGCACCGCCCGAGACGTAGACCATGCCGTGGCCGACCACCGAGGCGACGACGGCGCCGGTCACGGCGCGCGCATGCCGGGTCGAGTGGATGTCCGAGTCGCCCAGCATGGTGTGGCGCATGCCGCGCACCTGCCCGTCGGGGCTGGCCTCCGCCTTGCAAAAGACGTTGACGATCCGCTCCAGTCCTTCGGCGCCGTGCAGGCCCAGGGTCTCGAGCGTGCGCCGCACGGCGGCCGCATCGATGGCGTCGTTCATCACTTCATGGGCGATGGCCAGCTCGCTCGTGGCCTCGGCGCTCATGCCGAGGGCGATGACCACGTTGTGCTCCACCTCGATCCCGGCCGACACCGAAGCCACGCCCGAGCACAGGCTCCAGTCGTGCAGCACGGCGGCGTCGGCCAGGTCCGGCAAGGCCGCTTCTCCGGTCGCCAGCGCGATGCCCAGCGCGGAGGCGCCGCGCGAGTAGCCCATCGATTCATAGGTGTCGGCCGTGACCGGCTCGCAGCCCCGCGCGCGCGCCGCGGCAATCCTGCCCGGCGTCAGCAGCGGGCACTTCACCTGAACGAAGTGCAGGTCTTCGCTGCTGGCGATGCCCGCATCGCGCATCGCCTGCTGCACGGCCGCGGCGGTTTCCTCGATCTGGGCCCGGCGGCCGATTTCCTCGGGCAGGAAGTCGCGCGTGAACGCAATGCCCAGGGTCAGCCGCTTGGCGCCGACAGCGGGCGTCCCTTGCGCCGGGCGCCGTGTGAACACGGTATGGTGCGGCGACAACACGCCTTCGGTGCCGCCCGACATGACGAAGGCCACGCGCTTTTCCACCGCGGCAGGCGCCATGTCGAGGTGCCGGCCCAGGCAGGCCGCGAGCATGCTGGTGGCGTATTCGCGCGTGTAATCGTTGACGCAGCCGTTGCCCTCGGTCTTGCCCATCACCGCCACGATGTCGTGCGCGGCAACCCGGCCCGAGGCGATCAGTGCTTCGAGGCCGGAGGTATCGCCCGGGCTGCGGCTGGGAATGCGGATGACGTCGATGTGGTGCATAGGCGGGGGTCTTTCTGGGACAGGTATGCCCATGCCGGCACGCAAGCGGCATGCCATCGAGCGCTCTCGACCGAGGCCTTTTCGCGCGCTGTGCGCTGCCGTTCTGGCATCGGTCTTGCAATGGCAAAGGCATGCAACACCTGCGCTTTCTGCATTACATCGACGCCGTCGCCCGCAGCGGCTCCATCCGTGCCGCCGCCGAGAAGCTGCATGTCGCGTCCTCCGCCGTCAACCGCCGTGTCCAGGACCTCGAAGAGGAACTGGGCACGCCGCTTTTCGAGCGGCTGCCGCGCGGCGTGCGCCTGACGGCGGCCGGGGAACTGTTCCTCGGCTATGCGCGCCGGCGCCAGGCCGATCTGGAGCAGGTGCGCTCGCAGATCGAAGACCTGGGCGGCGTGCGCCGCGGCCAGGTCACGCTGGCCGCGAGCCAGGCGCTGGCGCCGGCCTTCCTGCCCCGCGCCATTCACGCGTTCCAGGCCCTCAGGCCGGGCATTGCCTTCGACGTCAAGGTGCACGACCGCGAACGCGCCGTTGCCGCCGTCACCGATTTCGAGGCGGACCTCGGCCTGATCTTCAATCCACCGGAACTGCGCGGCCTCGCGGTGCTGGCGCAGGCGCGCCAGCGCACCTGCGCGATGGTCGCGCCGGACCATCCGCTGGCCGGGCGCGCCAGCGTACGCCTCAAGGACTGCCTCGATTACCCCATTGCCCTGCCGGACAGCAGCCTTTCAGGCCGCAGCGTGCTGGAGGACTGGTTCGGGCAATCCGCGGCGCAGCCGCATCCGCCGCTGGTCTCCAACTCCTATGAAATGATGCGCGGCTATGCGCGTGAAACCGGCGGCGTGAGCTTTCAGATCGAGATCGGGGCCGGGCCCTCGGCGGGTGTGGTCGCCATCCCTATCGACGAACGCCGCCTGCCGGCCGGGCGGCTGGTGCTGGTGGCGCTGCGCGAGCGCGTGCTGCCGGTGGCTGCGGCGGCATTCGCCGAGTTTGTCGCCGGCCAGCTGCGGGACGCGAACCAGGACGGGGAGTGAAGGGCCAAGCTGGTGCAGGGTGTGCACCAGCGTGAGGCCGATGCCGCCGCGGCATTGCTGTGCTTCATGGCGCGCTGGGAAAAGTGGTCTGGGCGGAACGGAACAGCGCCTGCAGCAGCCAGTTGCCGGCATTGGCCTGCGGGCCGCGGTGGCGCCACAGCGCATCGACATGCACCGGCGGCACATGGAACGGCAGCTCGCGCAGCGCCAGCGACCCGGCCATGCCGGTCACGGGCACGAAGTGCCGCGGCAGGATGGTGAGCAGGTCGGACTGCACCACCACGCGCCCGGCGGTGAAGAACTGGTTCACCGTGAGCACCACCTGGCGCTTGCGGCCCAGCGAGGCCAGGGCTTCGTCGATGAAGCCGAACGAGCGCCCGGAAAAGCTCACCAGCATATGCCGTGCGGCGCAGTAGTTGTCGAGCGTGAGCGGTACATGGGCCAGGGGATGGCCCTCGCGCATCACGCAGATGTAAGCGCTGGCATACAGGCGGCGGCTTTCAAAGCCGACGACATCGCCCGACTGCTCGCGTGCCGTCAGGTCGGCCAGCACCGCGGGAAAGTAGCCCACGGCAATGTCGGCCTCGCCGTCTTCGAGCAGCTGGCGCGGATCGCGCGTGGTCAGCGGCAGCACGCGCAGCGAGATGCCTGGCGCTTCGCGCTCCAGGATGGTGTGGAGCGCAGGGATCAGCGTCGAGGCCGTGGCATCGGCCATGGCCAGCACGAAGGTGTGGTTGGCCGTGGCCGGATCAAACGGATCAGGCGCCAGCGTCTGCTGCAACTGGGCCAGCGCGCCGCGCACCGCGGGCCACAGCGCCAGCGCCCGGGGCGTGGGCTGCACGCCCTGGCCGTGGCGTACCAGCAACTCGTCATCGAGCGCTTCGCGCAGGCGCCGCATGGCATTGCTGACCGCAGGCTGGGTGATGGCCAGCTTGTGCGCGGCGCGCGTGAGGCTGCGCTCGGCCATGACTTCGTCAAAGACGCGCAATAGATTGAGGTCAAGCTGGTGAAAGCCGTGCGGTGTCATGGCGCCAATACATCACTCATATGAATGATATTAATTCAAAAGATAAATTTGAAGTTACATGGGGTAAACCCTATGATTGCTGCATTGCCCGGCAATTTCGCCACAAGCGTCTGTAACGAGGTTTCCATCATGAACAGTTCCGTAAATTCCAGCCCTTCCTTTGAACACAACGGCGTCGTGCGCATGCAGCGTGCCGCCGAGTTCCTGCAAGCCACTGCCGCCGATCTGACAGGCTCGCAGCGCCTGCCTATGGGTGCCGGTCTGCGGGCTGGACTGCGCATGCTGGCGGCCGCCGCACGCCGCGCTGCCGTGATGGTGCGCGCCGGCCACCGCGACTGGGTGCAAAGCCGCAAGCAGGCCGCCGAAGACGAGCGCACCTGGAACGCCGCATTGCAAGACGCTCGTATCATGGCCGATCTGAGCCGTGCGATGCAACGCCAGGACCGCTAAGGCGTCGTCCGGGTCGGGGGCGCTGCCGCCTCCAAAGAAAAAGCCGCTGCCCAGAAGGCCGCGGCTTTTTTGTTGTTCGCCTGCTCGTCCGGAGCTTGCCTGGGCGGGCCCGTCTAAGGATGGCACCCGCGGTCTGATCTCTGGCACGGGCCGTTGATGGTTCGACGCGGCCGGCGAGGCAGGCTCACCACGAACGGTTTCTATCCGCTCGTCCCGATTCACGCAAAAAAGCCCTGCACAGCAGGGCTTGGGATGGGAGAAGCGGGCAGGCCCGCTCCATCACGCGAGGATCAGTCCGCCAGGCGCTGTTCCAGGTTGGCGCGGGTGGCCAGCAGTTCCTGGGGCAGCTTGTCGGCGAGCTGGGTGAACAGCGCGTCGTGCAGTTGCAGTTCGGCTTGCCAGGCGTCCTTGTCGATGCGCGTCACGGTGTCGAACTGGCTGGCGTTGAAATCCAGGCCGTTCCAGTTGATTTCGCCGTAGGCCGGGCTCACGCCCAGCATGTTGTCCACACCCTGGACCTTGCCTTCGATGCGGTCGATCATCCACTTCAGCACGCGCATGTTCTCGCCGTAGCCGGGCCAGACGAACTTGCCGGCTTCGTCCTTGCGGAACCAGTTGGTCGTGTACAGGTGGGGCAGCGTGGCGCCCGTGGCTTCGAGCTTGGCGCCGATGTCGAGCCAGTGCTGGAAGTACTGGCTCATGTTGTAGCCCATGAAGGGCAGCATCGCGAACGGGTCGCGGCGCACCACGCCCTGGGCGCCGAAGGCCGCAGCGGTGGTTTCCGAGCCCATGGTCGCGGCCATGTAGACGCCTTCGGTCCAGGTGCGGGCTTCGGTGACCAGCGGCACGGTGGTCGAGCGGCGGCCGCCGAACAGGAAGGCGTCGATCTTCACGCCGGCCGGATCGTCCCAGGCGGGGTCCAGCGCGGGATTGTTGGTCGCGGCCACGGTGAAGCGGGCGTTGGGGTGGGCCGCCTTGGCGCCGGTCTCGCGCGCGATCTGCGGGGTCCAGTCCTTGCCTTGCCAGTCGATCAGATGGTCGGGCAGGCTGCCGGTGTCCTTTTCCATGCCTTCCCACCAGACGTCGCCGTCATCGGTCAGCGCGACGTTCGTGAAGATCACGTTCTTGTCGAGGCTGGCCATGCAGTTCGGGTTGGTGTGGTAGTTGGTGCCCGGAGCCACGCCGAAGTAGCCGGCTTCGGGGTTGATGGCGCGCAGCGAGCCGTCGGCCTGGGGCTTGATCCAGGCGATGTCGTCGCCGATGGTCGTGACCTTCCAGCCGTCGAAGGCCGCGGGCGGCACCAGCATCGAGAAGTTGGTCTTGCCGCAGGCCGAGGGGAAGGCGGCAGCGACGTGGTACTTGGTGCCGTCGGGCTTGGCCACGCCCAGGATCAGCATGTGTTCGGCCAGCCAGCCCTGGTCGCGGCCCATGGTCGAGGCAATGCGCAGCGCGAAGCACTTCTTGCCCAGCAGCGCGTTGCCGCCGTAGCCCGAGCCGTACGACCAGATCTCGCGCGTTTCGGGGTAGTGGACGATGTACTTGGTCTTGTTGCAGGGCCAGCTGGTGGTGTCCTTCTCGCCTGCGGCCAGGGGGGCGCCGACGGTGTGCATGCAGGGCACGAAGTCGCCATCGGTGCCGATGACGTCGTACACGTCCTTGCCCATGCGCGTCATGATCTTCATGTTGACGGCGACATAGGCGCTGTCGGAGAGTTCCACGCCGACATGGGCGATGGGCGAGCCCAGCGGGCCCATCGAGAACGGAACGACATACATCGTGCGGCCGGCCATGCAGCCGTCGAACAGCGGCTGCAGCGTGGCGCGCATCTCATTTGGCGCCATCCAGTTGTTGGTCGGGCCGGCATCGGCCTGGTTCTGGCTGCAGATGTAGGTGCGGTCTTCGACGCGCGCCACGTCGGACGGGTCGGACCAGGCGAGGAAGCTGCCGGGGCGCTTGGCGGGGTTCAGCGGCTTGAAGGTGCCGGCGGCGACGAGCTGCTCGCACAGCGCGTCGTACTCCTGCTGCGAGCCATCGCACCAGTGGATGCTGGCCGGCTTGCACAGCGCGGCCATTTCGGCGACCCAGGCAATCAGCCGGGCGTTCTTGACATAGGAAGGAGCCTGAATGGTCAGGCCTTGCAGTGCAGGAGCGTTCATCACGAGGAGCTTTCTAATTGAAAAAACGTTTTTTCAAAGGCAGTGCTGCACCGCGGCAGCCTTTGAGAAAACAGGTTTTTTCAAGCTCGTAAGGTCATGCCGGGCGAGTTCGTAACCCGGCTGTAACCCAGCAGGATCCGCAATTTTAGGGAGATGCCGCATTTTTGTGTCATCCATAAGTCAAAAATCTATGCAATATAAGTATCAATATATGCGCTATACGATGCATGAATGCATAAAAAATGGGCGAAAAAAAGCCCCGTGACCGGGGCTTGGGAAGTGGCGCAGCGGCGGTTTCAGGCCAGATAGACGGCAATGAACGCCAGCAGGAACATCAGTACACCGCCGACCAGCGGCAGCACGAACGGAATGTACGGGACGACGGCTTCGGTGGAGTCGACGGTGGGTTCGTCGGCCGCGTTGGGCGGTGCAGGATGGGTCATGAGATCAGGCTCCCGTGGTTCAAGAGGTCGGCAATGCCTTTATTTTAAGCAGCGACTGGGGATAACGGCATGGGGTTAGCCCTGCGGCAGGCGTTCCTGCGGCAGGCGGCCTGCGCTCAGGCGCGCTGCGCCTCCATGCCCTGCGCGCGCAGGCGCTCGAGCACCTGTTCCACATGCGGCTGGTTGCGCGTCTGCAGCACGCATTCGATCTCGACGTTCTGCGCGGCCAGCAGCGTGAATGCGCGCTGGTGATGCACCTCCTCGATGTTGGCGCCGGCATCGGCCACGGTGGCGGTGATGCGCGCCAGCACGCCGGGCACGTCGCGCGCGCTCACGCGGATGCGTGCCAGCCGGCCCGAGCGCACCATGCCGCGCTCGATGATGGCCGCCAGCAGCAGCGGGTCGATGTTGCCGCCCGACAGCACCAGCCCGACCTTCCTGCCCGCGAAGCGCGCGCCATGGCGCAGCATGGCCGCCAGGCCCGCCGCGCCCGCGCCTTCGACCAGGGTCTTCTCGATCTCGAGCAGCATCAGCACGGCTTGCTCGATGTCGCCCTCGTCGACCAGCAGCAGGTCGTCGACCAGTTCGCGCACCACGCCCTGGGTCAGCTGGCCGGGCGTGGCCACGGCAATGCCCTCGGCAATCGTCGACTGGCCCATGGGCAGGTCGCTGCCCTGGATGGCATTGAGCATCGAGGGAAAGCGCTGGGTCTGCACGCCAATGATCTCGATGCCTGGCTTGAGGGCCTTGGCCGCCGTGGCCACGCCGGCAATCAGCCCGCCGCCGCCAATGGCGATCACCAGCATCTCCAGGTCGGGCTGGGTCTTGAGCATCTCCAGCGCCAGCGTGCCCTGGCCCGCGGCCACGGCTTCGTCGTCGTAAGGGTGCACGAACACCAGGCCCTGGGATTGCGCCATTTCACGCGCATGGGCGCGGGCTTCGTCCAGCGTGTCGCCATGCAGCACGACCTCGGCGCCGAAGCCGCGCGTGCGCTCGACCTTGACGTCGGGCGTGAAGCGCGGCATCACGATGACCGCGCGCACGCCCAGGCGCTGCGCATGGTAGGCCACGCCTTGCGCATGGTTGCCCGCGCTCATCGCAATGACGCCGCGCGCGCGCTCCTCGGGCGTGAGCTGGGCCAGCTTGTTGCAGGCGCCGCGCTCCTTGAACGAGGCCGTGAACTGCAGGTTCTCGAACTTGAGAAATACCTGCGCGCCGACGATCTGCGACAGCGTGCGTGATTCCACGCAAGGGGTCTCGAGGATGTGGCCGCGCAGGCGCCCGGCGGCTTGCTCGATGTCGTGAAGGCTGATCATGGGCCATTGTGTCCAGAGTTGAAAACCTGGACGCGGCATGCAGGTTCTGGCGCGCTGGCAATTCAGGCCGGCAAGGCGCGCTGCAGCAATTGCGCCACATCCATCTGCCGCGTATCCAATGCGCCCAGCACCCGGCCGCCGCCGCCATGGCCCAGGCGCGACTGGATGAAGGCCTGGGATACGGCCGGTGGCGCATCGCGGTGCAGCAGGCAGGCCTGCACGGTGAGCACCAGCCGGTGCACCAGCATGCGCGCCATGGCCTGCTGTTCGGCGGGCGGCTGGGCCAGCATCGCGCGCAGTGAATGCAGCTGGGCGACGATGCGCGCGTCGCCGCTGGCTATGGTTTCCAGCGCCTCGAACAGCTGTCTTGCCATGGGCCGCTGGCGGTCCAGTGCCTGCAGCGCCTGCAGGCACAGTGCATTGCCCATGCCTTCGCCGCGGCCCTGGGCCGGCGCCGCGAGAAACAGCCGCGCCAGGGTGCGTCCCTGCGGGGTGTCGAGCGCGCCCTGGGAGCCGGCCCACTCCATGGTCTCGGCGGTGATTTCCATCGCGCGCCGGCCGATCCAGAACTGCGCGGCGGGCGCCATGACCTGCTGCAGCGCGCGATCGACCACGGGCAGATGGTCTTCCTTGGAATCCTCGCAGCGCTCGTAGGCCTGGGCCAGGCGCATCGACAGCATCAGCGCGGCCTCGCTTTCCAGTGCCATGTCGACCAGCACGCTGCCCAGCAAAGGCTGGTTGGCGAGATCGGTCAGGCTGCGGGCCTGCGTCAGCGATTGCACCAGCGCCTGGCGCAGCAGTGCGCAGCTGGCCAGCGTATGGCCGAGCCGCACGATGGCTTGCGCGGCGCGCAGGCTGGCCTGGCCCTGGCCTTCCTCGCCCAGCAGATAGCCGCTGGCGGCATCGAGCTGCAGCCGGGCCGCGGCCATGGTGCCGAGCGCATTGTGCTGCGGATGGACCTCGACGCCGTTGCGTTGCCCGTCTTCGCGCCAGCGCGGCACGAAAAAGCAGCTCAGGCCCTGTGCGGTCTGGGCGCACAGCAGGTGCGCATCGCTGTCCGCGGACGCGAGCCCGGGCGTGCGGCCGCTGAGCCGGAATTGCTGACCCCACAGTCCCATGCCGACGGGCATGGCCTGCAGCTGCTGGAAAGTCGGCTGCAGCGCCTGCGAGGTCTGCACGACACTGGCATCGAGGCCCATCCAGAGCGCGCTTTTCTGCGCGATCGGCAGGTCGCGCGCGTCATCTTCGGGGCTGCACAGCAGCGGGCCTAGACGCGCCCAGAGCGCCGGCTCCTTGCGCAGCACGGCCAGCGCGCCCGAAGTCAGCAGCAGCGGATCGACGCTGTCGGGCGCCAGCTGGCTGTGCAGATAGATGCCCGCGGCCCAGAGGCTCCAGCGCCCCGGCGTCTGCTGCGTCAGCGCCTGCGCCACCAGCCCCTGGCGCCGGCCCAGCGCGCGCTGCGCAAGCCATGCCGGATCGTCCTGCGTGGCGTCAGCGGGCGGCTGGGTCCGCGCCAGCTGGCTTGCATAGGCGTCGAGCACGGCGCGCGCATCGGCCGCATCGGCGCGCCGCAGCGCTTCGTCCAGGGGGGCGTCGTGGCCAATCGACGGCGGTTCCGGATGCAAGGCAGTGGACATGGTTGTCTCCTGAGCGCGGTATGGCGCGGGCCATCCTGGATCGGCAACCCGCATGCCTGCAGTATCCGCATCCAGCGCCGGCCGTGTTGTCGGAGAGCTTCGCCGGTCGTCGGACGCGGCCTTGCGCTTCAGTCGGGGAAGGCGCGCTGCAGGATCGCCGCCACATCATGGCGGCCGGGATCGAGCGTGCCCACGACCCAGCCCGTGGCCTGCGCGCCCAGGCGCGTGGCAATGAAGGCATCGGCCACGGCCTGGGGCGCGGTGTGGCGCAGCAGGCCGGCCTGGGCCAGCAGCACCAGGCGCTGCACCAGCAGCCGGCCCTGGCCTTCGAGCTGGGCGGGCGGCAACTGGAGTTGCTGCGCCAGCGTGTGCGCCGCCGCGCGCAGCAACGGGTCGCCCTCGGCCAGCGCCAGCAGCTCGTGCAGCAGCGCGCGTGCCGGCTCGGGATCGCGCGCGATGGCGCGCAGCACGTCCAGGCACATCACGTTGCCCGAGCCTTCCCAGATCGAATTCACCGGCGCCTCGCGCAGCAGCCGGGCCGCGAGGCTGTCGTCGACATAGCCGTTGCCGCCAAAGACTTCCATGGCTTCGCCCATCAGTTCCACGGCGCGCTTGCAGACCCAGAACTTCGCGGCCGGCGTCATGATGCGCTTCCAGGCGCGCTGCTGGGGCGTGTCGTCGCTTTCATAGGCCTGCGCCAGGCGCATGGACAGCGCCAGCGCGGCTTCGCTCTCCAGCGCCAGGTCGGCCAGCACGGCCCGCATCAGCGGGTGCGCGGCCAGCGGCTGGCCGAACGCCATGCGCCGGCGCGCATAGGCCAGCGCCTGCACGCTTGCCGAGCGCAGCATGGCGGCGCTGCCCAGCACGCAGTTAAGGCGGGTGTAGCCGGCCATTTCCAGGATCGTCGCGATGCCGCGCCCTTCCTCGCCCACCAGCACGCCCCACGCATCCTCGAATTCGGCTTCGCTGCTGGCATTGCTGCGGTTGCCCAGCTTGTCCTTGAGGCGCTGCAGGCGCACGCCGTTGCGGCTGCCGTCGGGGCGCCAGCGCGGCACGAAGAAGCAGGCGGGCGGGCCTTGCTCGCCAAGCCGCGCGACCACCAGATGCGCATCGGACATAGGCGCCGAGAGAAACCATTTGTGGCCGCGCAGCAGGTATTCGCCGCCGCGCCCGCCGCTGCCCAGGGGCGTGGCCCACGAGGTGTTGCTGCGCACGTCGGAGCCGCCCTGTTTCTCGGTCATGCCCATGCCGATCCAGAGCGACGGCTTTTGCGCCAGCGGCAGGTCGCGCGGGTCATAGGCGTCGCTGTAAAGCCCGGGCTGCAGCGCCTGCCACAGCGCGGGCTCCTTTTGCAGCACCGGGATGCTGGCCATGGTCATCGTGCCCGGGCACAGGCTGCCCTGTTCGACCTGGCCATGCAGATAAAAGCCCGCGGCCCACGCGCTCCAGCGGCCGGGGCGCGGATCGCGCAAGGGCAGGCTGGCCAGGCCCTGGCTGCGAAACAGCGCCTGCAAGGCATGCCAGCTGGGGTGGAATTCGACTTCGTCGATGCGCCGGCCGCGCGCGTCGTAGCGCTGCAGCTCGGGCGTGTGCCGGTTGGCCTGCGCGGCGAGTTTCCAGGTGCCGGCGCCGCCCAGCAGCCGCGCCTGCTGCGACAGCTGCGGCCGGCACCAGTCGGCGCCGGCGCGCGTGAGCGCCTCGTTCAGCGCGGCATCGGTGGCAAGCAGGTCGAAGTCGGTGCGTTCATCGAACTGGTTGCTGATTTCATGGGTGGCAAAGGCATGCATGGCGAGGCTCTCCTGGCTGCCAGTCTAGGAGCCCGGGTGCGCCGCGGGTGTGCGGATTTACGCCGATGCCAAGCCGCTGGCCGCGCCGTGCCCGTATCGTGCCTATTGCGCCATCTGGCACACGCGCAGCACTTCGGCGCCGTAGGCGTCGAATTTCTTCGCGCCCATGCCGGGAATGCCGTTGAGCTCCTCGAGGCTGGCCGGATCGCGCTCGGCAATGGCGGCCAGCGTCGCGTCGTGGAAGATCACATAGGCCGGCAGGTTGTGCTCGCGCGCGACTTCGGCGCGCCAGGCCTTGAGGTTGATGAAGCGCACCTGCGCATCGGGGCCGAGGTTGAGCGCCGCGACATTGGCCTGCGGCGCCTTGCGCGTGCGCTTGGGCGCGCTGGCCGTGGCCTCGCGCAGCAGCACCTGCGCTTCGCCGCGCAGCACGGCGCGCGAGCCCGGCGTGAGCGCCAGCGTGTCGAAGCTGTGGCCGCTGTCGCTGGTGACCTTGTGCAGGCCCAGGGCGCCCGTGGCCAGCAGCTGGCGCAGCACGCCGCGCAGCTGGGCCTCGGAGTACTGCGCGCCCAGGCCGAAGGTCGACAGGCTGTCATGGCCGAACTGGCGCACCTTTTCCGTGTCCTTGCCGCGCAGCACATCCATGATGTGGCCCGTGCCGAAGGTCAGCTGGCTGGCTTCGTGCACGCGGTAGATCGTGGACAGCAGCTTGCGCGCGGCATCGGTGCCGTCCCAGACCGCGGGCGGGTGGAGGCAGTTGTCGCAGTTGCCGCAGGGCGTCGAGTCCTCGCCGAAATAGCCCAGCAGCCGCTGGCGCCGGCAGTCGGTGGCTTCGGCCAGCGCCAGCAGCGCGTCGAGCTTGCCGCGCATGACCTGCTTGAAGGTCTCCTCGGCCGGGCTTTCATCGATCATGCGGCGCTGGTTGACCACGTCGTTGAGGCCGTAGGCCATCCAGGCGTGCGCGGGCAGGCCGTCGCGGCCCGCGCGGCCGGTTTCCTGGTAGTAGCCTTCGATGTTCTTGGGCATGTCGACATGCGCGACGAAGCGCACGTCGGGCTTGTCGATGCCCATGCCGAACGCGATGGTCGCGCACATCACGATGCCTTCCTCGCGCAGGAAGCGGTCCTGGTGATGCTGGCGCGTGTCGGCGGGCAGGCCGGCGTGGTAGGGCAGGGCCGAGATGCCGCAATTTTGCAGCGTCTGCGCCAGCTCCTCGACGCGCTTGCGCGACTGGCAATAGACCACGCCAGCCTCGCCCTGGTGCTCGCTCTGGATGAAACGCTGCAGTTGGGCCGTCGCGTCCTTCTTCTCGACGATGGTGTAGCGGATGTTGGGGCGGTCGAAGCTGCTGACGAACTGCTGCGCCTCTTCGAGCTGCAGCCGCTCGACGATGTCGGCGCGCGTGAGCGCATCGGCGGTGGCCGTGAGCGCGATGCGCGGCACGCCGGCATAGCGCTCGTGCAGCACGCTCAGCGCGCGGTACTCGGGGCGGAAGTCATGGCCCCACTGGCTCACGCAATGCGCTTCGTCGATGGCGAACAGCGACAGCTGGCCGGCTTCGTAGAGGCTGTCGAGCAGGCCGAGGAAGCGCGGCGTGTTGAGCCGCTCGGGCGCGGCGTAGAGCAGCGTGATGTCGCCGGTCTGCAGCCGCAGCTCGACTTCCTGCGTCTGCTCGTACGACAGCGTGGAGTTCAGGAATGCCGCGCCCACCCCGGCTTCATGCAGCGCGCCGACCTGGTCGTGCATCAGCGCGATCAGCGGCGAGACGACGATGGCCACGCCCCGGCCCTGCTGCTGGCGCACGATGGCCGGCACCTGGTAGCACAGGCTCTTGCCGCCGCCCGTGGGCATCAGCACCAGCGCGTCGCCGCCGGCAATCACATGGTCGACGATCGCCGCCTGCGGGCCACGGAACTGGTCGTAGCCAAAAACTTCTTGCAATACGGACTGCGCGGTGGACAAGCGGATACTCTCGAGAAAACAGCGGAAAGCGGCCCGTGGAGGCGGAGGCCGGACAGGTGCCTATTGTGCCCGCCGCGGCTTGAAGCCGATGCCAAGGGCTTTCTACAATGGCTGCCATGCCCCGCTCTCCTGCCATTTCCGACTCCATGGCCCTGGCCGACAACGGCCGGCTGTTCGGTCCCGCCGACGACGCGCCGATCGCGCTCGACGAGGGCGCCTGGCTGCTGCCGGGCTGGGCCGCGGCCGAGGCCGGGCGCTGGATCGAGGGCGTGCGCCAGGTCGTGGCGCAGGCGCCCTGGCGCGTGATGCACACGCCCGGCGGCAAGTCGATGTCGGTGGGCATCACCAACTGCGGCCCATGGGGCTGGGTCTCGGATGCCAGCGGCTATGCGTACACCGCCACCGACCCGCTCAGCGGCCAGCCCTGGCCCGCGCTGCCCGAATGGTTCTGGACGCAGGCGCGCGCCGCGGCCGCGGCTGCGGGCTACCCGGGCTTCGCGCCCGACGCCTGCCTGATCAACCGCTATGCGCCGGGCGCGAAGATGTCGCTGCACCGCGACCAGGACGAAACCGACCGGCGCGCACCCATCGTCTCGGTCTCGCTGGGCCTGCCGGCGACCTTTCTGTGGGGCGGGCTGGCGCGCACCGACCGCGCGCGCCGCATGCAGCTCGCGCATGGCGATGTGCTGGTCTGGGGCGGGGCCACGCGGCTGGCGTACCACGGCATCCATCCGCTCAAGGACGGCGTGCATTCGCTGCTGGGCAGCGAGCGCTGGAACCTGACCTTCCGCATGGCCAGAGCGCAGTACCCGCAAGATGGCTGACCCGGCACGGGGCCACGCCCAACTTCCTACAATCGGGGGATGAGCCTGCCCCAATACACCCGCGCCAAAGAACTGCCCGCCACCCTTGCCCGCCGCATTGCCATTCTCGATGGCGCGATGGGCACCATGATCCAGCGCTTCAAGCTGGGCGAGGCGCAGTACCGCGGCGCAGGCTATACCGGCGCCGATGCCGTCGGCGACCGCTTCCAGGACCTGCCGCGCGACGTCAAGGGCAACAACGAGCTGCTGAGCCTCACGCGCCCCGATGTGATCCGCGACATCCACGAGCGCTACCTGGCCGCGGGCGCCGACCTGATCGAGACCAATACCTTCGGTGCGACCACGGTGGCGCAGGAGGACTATCTGATGGCGCCGCTGGCGCGCGAGATGAACCTGCGCTCGGCGCAGCTCGCGCGTGCCGCCTGCGACAAGTACAGCACGCCCGACCATCCGCGCTACGTGGCCGGCGCCCTGGGCCCCACGCCCAAGACCGCGAGCATCAGCCCCGACGTCAACGACCCGGGTGCGCGCAACGTCGATTTCGAGACGCTGCGCCAGGCCTACCTGGACCAGACGCTGGCGCTGATCGAAGGCGGCGCCGATGTGATCCTGGTCGAGACCATCTTCGACACGCTCAATGCCAAGGCCGCATTGTTTGCCGTCGATGAAGCTTTCGAGCAGACCGGCGAATGCCTGCCGATCCTGATCAGCGGCACCGTCACCGATGCCTCGGGCCGCATCCTCAGCGGCCAGACCGTGACGGCGTTCTGGCACAGCGTGCGCCACGCGAATCCGCTGGCCATCGGCCTGAACTGCGCACTGGGCGCGGCGCTGATGCGGCCCTATGTGCAGGAGCTGCACAAGGCCGCGCCCGACACCTTCATCAGCTGCTATCCGAACGCCGGCCTGCCCAATCCGATGAGCGACACCGGCTTCGATGAAACGCCTGAAGTCACCAGCCGCCTGGTGCATGAATTCGCGGCCGAGGGACTGGTGAACATCGTCGGCGGCTGCTGCGGCACCACGCCCGAGCATATCGGCGCGATCGCCCAGGCCGTGCGCGCCACGCCCACGCGCTCGCTGTTCTACCCGGCGGCTGCCTGACCCCTGCGGCCGCGATGAACCAGCCGCTGCTGCCCGCTGCCGTACCGTCCGCCACGGGCGCCGTGCCGCCCGTGGCGGCCATCGCGCCCACGGCGGCGGCTGCACCCGTGGCCAGCGGCGTTCCCGCAGTGGTGGTGCCGCCCGCCACAGGCGTTGCACCCGCGCAGCCCGCCGCGCCCGTGGCCCCGGCGCAGCCGGCCGTTCCGGCCGCGCCGGCCACCCCCGCGCTGAGCGTCTCGGCCCAGGCGCAACAGGCGCTGCGGCTGCAGGTGTTCCAGACGCTGATCGCGCAGCTCGTGACCCAGGTCCAGTCCAGCAACCCGGCCACGGCGCCGCAATGGCCCACCAGCGGCGTGCCCACGGCGCTGCGCGAAATGCTGTCGACGCTGATCGCCCAGGCCACCGCCGGCCTGCCCCAGCCGCAGCAGCTGGCCGCGGTGCAGCACTGGCCGCAGACCTGGCTCAATACGGTGCTCGCGGCCAATGCGCCGACGGCGGCAGCCGCCGACACTGCTGCGCCGCCCGCAGTCGCTGGCAACGCCGCGCCGGGCGTCGCCACGCAGGCCGCCGGCGTGTCGACGCCCGCAACACTTGCAGCGCCCGGCGTGACGACGCCCGGCGTGACGACGCCCGGCGTAACGACGCCCGGCGTATCGACGCCCGGCACTGTTGCCTCCACGGTGGCGCCGCGCCTGCCGCCGATGCAGACCTGGCTGGTGCAGCAAGGCGTGGTGCAGGCGCCCGACGGCGAGCGCGGTTTTGCGCTGACGCTGCAGGTGCCGCAGGCCTGGGCGCAGCTGCAGGCCATGCCCGTGCCGCTGGCCACGCCTGCGGGCCAGCCTCCCGCCGCCCATGCCTTGCCGCAACTGCAGCTGCCTTTGGCCACGCCCGCGCAGCAGCTCGAATCCGGCGCGCTGGCGCTGGTGCTGCAGAACGCCGGACCCGGAGGCGAGCGCCTGCGCACCAGTGCGCTGCTGTGGCTGGATTTCCAGCCGCTGCCCGTGGCCGCCCAGGGCGCGCCCTCGGCGGCCGCGCTGGCAAGCCTGTTGCCAGGCTCGCCCCTGGCCCAGCAACTGGGCACGCTGCAGCCCCGCAACGATCCCTGGCTGCAGATGGCCGCGCTGCAGGCCAGCGGCCAGCGGCCGCGCGAAGACCAGCGCATCGACGAGCGCCGCACCGGCCTGTGCGACGAACCGGGCTGTCCCTATCACGGCAAGGCCAGCTGCGCACAGCCTTTCTGCGCGGACATGAACCGGGTCTGGGCCGCGGTGCGCCTCGGCCCGACGGCAGGCTGAAGCCATGCCCCGAGGCACCGGTTCGCGGTGCCAGACAACAGCGGTTTCGTGCGGCACCAGCCAACGCCATGCGCGCAATTGTCCAGTTGTCGATAGTTCCAACCTATGAATCGGCGTGGCATCTAGTTAGCGTCAAGCCTTGGCAAGGCCTGGGTGGTCCAGTGCCTTGCGTTGCCAAGGAGGATCGCCATGCGCCGTTTGCACCACGCTGCCTGCCGGGCCTTGTTGCCCCTTTGTTCCTCCTTGCTGTGCGTGCCGCTGGCATGCGCCGAAGAATCCCCGGGCACGGCGCTGCCGGGGCGCGCAGCCGACGACCTGCATGGCGGGCGGTATGGTGCGGTCAGCATCGAGACCGATGACCCCGCGCTGCAGCCCGCGGCGCGGCGCTGGGTGCGCGACCTGCGCGCGGGCGAGGCCATCGATGAAAACGCGCTGCAGCGCCGGTTGCAACTGCTCAAGGCGCTGCCGGGCGTGAACAGCCAGTCCGTGCTGGCGACACGCGAGGACGGCGCGCGCGATCTGCGCCTGAAGCTGGAGCGCGGGCCGCGCTACAGCGGCCTGGTGGGCGTCGACAACCATGGCAGCCGTTTCACCGGCGATCAGCGCGTGCGTTTCGGCCTGGAGGTGCCCAGCCTGTGGACGTTGGGAGACAGCCTGAGCGTGTCGGGCAACCGCCGCTGGCATGGCACCTGGAATCTCAATCTCGGCTATACGCTGCCGCTGGGCACCGATGGCTGGAGCCTCCATGCGGAAGTGGAACGCAGCTATTACCAGTTGCACCGCGAGCGGCGCTCCCTGGGTGCCAGCGGCACTTCGGATGTGCTGCTGCTGGAGCTGGCCTACCCGTTATGGCTGGGCGATGCGGGCAGCCTGTATGCGAGCGTGGGTCTGGAGCGCACGCATGCGGACGACAGGGCCCGGCCACGCACCAAGCCCGCGCTCAAGGAGCACCGCGAGATGGACATGGCGCCGCTGAAGCTCACGCTCAAGCACGCGCACGGCGGCCACAAGACGTCGGGCCAGTTGATGTGGGGACTGGGCCGGCTCAAGCTCGACCATGCGCTCGGCACGGAGGACCGCAACACGGCGCGGGCCGAGGGCCGCTATCAATTGTTCAGCGCCGACCTGCGCCACGAACGCGCGCTGGCCAAGGATTGGACGCTGTTCGGCCGCCTTGCGGGCCAGAAAGCCAGCCGCAACCTCGACAGCGAAAAATGGTTTGCGGCTTCGGGGCCGCAACGGATTCGCGCCTGGACCAGTGCCGAGGCCCAGGGCGACGAAGGCTGGCTGCTGCAGCTGGAGCTGCAGCACCGCATGGGCCAGGCCCAGCCTTTCGTTTTCGCCGACTTCGGGCAGGTGAAGCTGCGGCACCGGCCCTGGCACCGGTCCGGCAACAACTGGCGTTCGCTCGCGGGCGCGGGACCCGGGCTGCGCTGGAACGCGGACACCTGGAGCGCGCAGGCCGCAGTGGCCTGGCGCACCGGCGGCCACCGGCCCCATTCCCGGCTGGGCTACAGGAACCCGCGGATCTGGCTGGCCGCGACCTACCGGTTCTGACGCGCCGCGGCCGGGGCGCGCCGCTCGCGCTCAGGGGTAGAGGCCGCGCATTTCGCGCGCGTGCAGGATGCGCTGGCAGGCAATGATGAAGGTCGCCGTGCGCAGGCTGACCTTGTGGTCCTGGGCCACCTGCCAGACGCCTGCAAACGCTTCCTGCATGATGCGCACCAGGCGGGCATTGATCTCGTCTTCGCTCCAGAAGAAGCTGGAGAAATCCTGCACCCATTCGAAGTAGCTCACCGTGACGCCGCCGGCGTTGGCAATCACGTCGGGCAGCACCAGCACGCCCTTGTCGTTGAGGATGTCGTCGGCCTCGGGCGTGGTCGGGCCGTTCGCGCCTTCGATCACCAGCTTGGCCTTGATCTGCGCGGCGTTGCCGGCATGGATCTGGCCTTCGAGCGCGGCCGGGATCATGATCTCGCAGTCCACGCCCCAGAACTCGTCCTTGGCCAGCACCTCGGCACCCGCGAAATCGGCGACGCCGCCGGTGTGCTGCACATGGCGCAGCAGCGCCGGCACGTCGATGCCCAGGCTGTTGAAGATGCTGCCGCTGTGGTCCTGCACCGCCACCAGCTTGGCACCGGCCTCGACAAACAGCTTGGCGGCGATGCCGCCGACATTGCCGAAGCCCTGCACGGCCACGCGCGCGCCGTCGACGCGCATGTCGGAGCGGCGCATCGCCTCGACGCCCACGGTGAACACGCCGCGGCCCGTGGCTTCGCGCCGGCCCAGCGAACCGCCCAGATCGACCGGCTTGCCCGTGACCACGCCGGTCGCGGTGGAGCCGGTGTTCATCGAGTAGGTGTCCATCATCCAGGACATGATCTGCTCGTTGGTGTTGACGTCGGGCGCGGGGATGTCCTTGTTCGGGCCGATGATGATGCCGATCTCGCTGGTGTAGCGGCGCGTGAGGCGCTCGAGCTCGGCGTGCGACAGCGTCTTGGGGTCGACGCGGATGCCGCCCTTGGCACCGCCGTAGGGCACGTTCACGGCCGCGTTCTTGATCGACATCCAGGCCGACAGCGCCATGACTTCGGACAGCGTCACGTCCTGGTGGAAACGCACGCCGCCCTTGCCCGGGCCGCGGCTGGTGTTGTGCTGCACGCGGTAGCCCTCGAAGTGGGCAATGGTGCCGTTGTCGAGTTCGATCGGCACATCGACGATCAGCGCGCGCTTGGGGCGCTTGAGCGTTTCGACCCAGCGTGCCAGATGGCCCAGGTAGGGCGTGACCCGATCGATCTGCTGCAGGTAGATGCCCCAGGGGCCGAGCTTTTCGGCTTGCAGATAGGAGGGCAGGGCATGCGCCGACAGCGCGTTGGACGAAAGGGGGGGAGCGGTGTTTTGCATGGAAGATTCCAAAGCGTTTGAAGCGGTGGTCAAAGAAGAAATGACACGCTTTTCAGCTTATTCCTGTGGCTGGTGCTTGTCCAACGCCGCTTGCTTTGCTTGTTATGCGTTTCATGCATAACCATCGCGGTGTCCACTGGCAGAACGCTTGCGGCCGCGCTTTTTTACGCAAGAATGCAAGGCTTGCCGACCCTGATTCCATCACTGTCTTTACCGAGGAAGCGCATGTCCGTCGAAGCCGTCACCCATACCCTGCTGCAGGCGCGCGCGCAGGCCGAACTTGCCGATGCCTTGCCGCTGGCAGACAGCCTGTCGGGCCCCGAACAGGCCTATGCGGTGCAGGAGGCCGTGGCGCGGCAACTGGACTGGTTTGCCGAGGGCGTGCCGCGGGCCTGGAAGTCGGGCGGCCCCGCACGCGGGGCGGCCATGAGCCATGCGCCGCTGCCGCCGGCCGGCGTCTGGCCCAGCCCGGCGCGCGCGGGTGGGTGGCCCTTGCACACACGCGGCATCGAAGCCGAGATTGGGCTGCGCCTGGGCCAGGAGGTGTCCGTGGCCAAGGCCTGGCAGCTGGCGCCCGGCGACTGCGCGGGGCTGGTGGATGCAATGGCTGTGAGCATCGAAGTCGTCGAGTCGCGCTGGCTCCAGCAGTTTGCCGCCCCACCGCTGCTGCTCATGGCCGACCAGCTGTGCCATGGCGCGCTGGTGCTGGGCGAATGGCAGCCTTGCGACCTGCGGCACGCCGCGCCCGACTGGACGCAGCAGGTCTGCCGCATGCGCATAGGCAACGGCGAGGCCAGCGTGCATACCGGCACCCATTCACTGGCCGATCCGGCTTGGCTGCTGTCCGACTGGCTGCGCCATGCCACCATGCAGTACGGCACGCTCGCGGCCGGCACGGTGGTCACCACGGGCAGCTGGGTGGGCCTGGCCCGGGCCCAGGCCGGGGACACGGTGCATGTGCAGTTCGATGGCATCGGCGAGGCCTGGCTGCAGTTGTAAGCCAGGCCCTGGCGCGCGCGGGCCGTGCGTCAGTCGCCGGCCAGCTGCCGGCCCATCGCCTGCACGAAGCGCTGCGCCCCGAGCCCCATGGGCCGCTGCTTGGACCAGACCACATCGACCCAGAGGCGAAAGCCGTTGCTGAGGTTGGCAAAGGGCATCTGCACCAGCGTGCCGGCCTCGATGCGCGGCTGGACCAGGGAGCGCGGCTGCCAGCCCCAGCCCAGGCCGGCCTCGATCAGGCCCAGCGCGGCCAGGTGGTTGTCGGTGCGCCAGATGTGGCGCGCATAGACGAAGCGCGCATCGGTCTGGCCCAGGTTGCGGCTCGCGACCACGATCTGGCGCGTGGTCTTGAGATGCTCCTCGCTCAGCGACAGGGCCTGGGCGCGCGCGGTTTCCAGCACCGGGTGGTCGGGGGCCATGACCGCGATCAGGGTTTCGCTGCCGACCTCCTGGAAGCCTTCGCGGCCGTCGAGGCTGATGCGCTCGAAGACCAGCGCCAGCTGCGCGCGGCCCGTGTGCAGCAGCGCCAGCGCGTCTTCCTGCGGTGCGGCGAGCACCTCGACTTCCAGCAATGGATGGGCCTGGGCCAGCGCGGCCAGCGCTGTGGTCCAGCGCGAGGCCAGCAGCTCGGGCGCAATCGCAATGCTCAGCCGCTGTTCAAGCCCCTGTGTCAACGCCAGCGCCTGGCCGTTGAGCTGCTGCAACTGCGCGGCCAGCAGCCGTGCCTGGGGTTCGAGCGCGCGCGCGCTTTCGGTGGGCCGCGGCTCGCGGCCGCTGCGGTCGAACAGCGTGAGCTGCAGTTCGGCCTCGAGATGGGCGATGGCCATGCTCACGGCCGAGGGCACGCGCGACAGCGCGCGCGCCGCGGCCGAGAACGAGCCATGGTCGAGCACGGCCAGGAACACCTGCACGTTGTCGGAAGAAAAAGCCATCGCTGCAATCTATCAGCAAAACTGAAACATCCTGACTTTTGCTGTCAGTGAAAACCCTATAAAGTTGGGCGATGTCTTTGCCAGTCTCTTCTTCCCCAAAAATGCAGCTCCAGGGCCCGTGGCGGCGTGTGGTGTATGTCACCTTGTTCGAACTGTTTGCCATTGCCGCGACCTCGTTCGGCCTGTCCGCGCTGACCGGCGAAAGCGCCGCGCACTCGACCGTGGTGGCGGTCATGACGTCGGCCATTGCGGTGGCCTGGAACGTGGTCTGGAACGGCCTGTTCGAGCGCTGGGAAGCGCGCCAGGCCCGGCGCGGCCGCGGCTTCGCGCGGCGCGCCGCGCATGCGCTGGGCATGGAAGGCGGCCTGGTGGTGATGCTGGTGCCGCTGTTTGCCTGGTGGTTCAAGGTCAGCCTGTGGCAGGCCTTCCTGATGGACCTGGGCCTGCTGCTGTTCTTCCTGGTCTATACGTTCGCGTTCAACTGGGCATTCGACCGCGTGTTCGGCCTGCCGGCGTCGGCCCAGGCCCAGCCGCTGCCTCAGTCGGTGGCCACCGGCGCCTCGTAAGCCAGTTCCAGCCGGTACGCCAATCCCAGGAACAGCGACTGCGCCAGCGCCAGCGTGCTCGTGAGGGAACGGAAACCAAAGGTGGCGCCATCCTGCGCGACCAGCACCACGCTGGCCTGCGCGGCCAGCGGGCTCAGCTGGCTGTCGGTGATGGCCAGCAGGTGGGCGCCGCGCGCCACCGCCGCCTGAGCCAGTTCCAGCGTTTCCTGCGCATAGGGCGCGAACGATACCGCCAGCATCACGTCGCCGGGGCGCAGCGCGCGCATCTCGAGCTGCTGCATCGCGCCCAGGCCGTTGAGCCAGTGCACCGGCTTGCCGGTGTGCTGCAGCGCATAGGCCAGATAGGCGCCGACCGGAAACGCGCGGCGTGATGCCGCCAGCCAGATCGCGGGCGCCTGGACCATCCGGTCGACCGCGGCCTCGAAGCGGTCGTCGGGCAGCTGGCGCTGCAGCGCCTGCAGGCTGTCGATGCTGCGTTCGATGACTTCGCGCGCCAGCTGGCCGACGGCCAGCGTCTGGGCGCCGGGCACGATCAGGCCGCGGATGCGCTCCTCGTAGCCGCGGTTGGGCGCGAGCTGGCGCTCGGCATCGGCGCGAAACAGCGCCTGCAACTCCGAATACCCGCTGAAACCGAAGTGCTTGGCAAAGCGCACGACGGCCGAGGGCTGCACCCCGCAGGCCTGGGCCGTGGCTTGCACACCGTCGAGCACCAGCCGGTCGCGGTGCATCTCCACATGGCGCGCAATGGCCTTGAGCTGGCGGCTCAGGCCGTCGAACTGGGCCTGTACGCTGGCCAGAAAGGCCGGGGTGTCGGCAAATGGCGCGGACGCAACAGCGGCCGGCAATGTCTTCGAAGCCGTTGTTCTATTTTTCATAAATTTAGAAAATATTTTCTATATCGGATTATCATCCGCTGGCGAAGATTATCCGGCGGGGCCTGCGCGCTGCCGATGTGACCACAAGGAACCCATGAGCACGCTGTCTTTCCCCGCCGACCGCCCCTTCGATGTCGCCTGCCTCGGGCGCCTGGCCGTCGACCTCTATGCGCAGCAGATCGGCTGCAGCCTCGAGGACGCCAGCAGTTTTTCCAAGTACCTCGGCGGCTCGTCCGCGAACATCGCCTTCGGCACGGCGCGCCTGGGCCTGCGTTCGGCAATGGTCTCGCGCGTCGGCAATGAGCAAAACGGCCGCTTCCTGTGCAACACGCTGCAGCGCGAGGGCTGCGACGTGAGCCAGGTGCGCGTCGACCCCGAGCGCCTTACCGGCATGGTGCTGCTGGGCATCAAGGACCAGGATACGTTCCCGCTGCTGTTCGCGCGCGAGAACTGCGCCGACATGGCGCTGTGCGAGGACGATATCGACGAAGCCTTCCTTGCGCGCTGCCGCAGCCTGGTGGTCACCGGCACGCACCTGAGCACGCCCGGCGTGCTGGCCGCCAGCCGCAAGGCGCTGGCCATCGCCGGCCGCCACGGCCTGGTGCGCGTGCTCGACATCGACTACCGCCCGGTGCTCTGGGGCCTGACCGGCAAGGGCGACGGCGAGACGCGCTATATCGGCAACGGCCAGGTCAGCGCCCACCTGCAGCAGCAGTTGAACCAGTTTGAACTGATCATCGGCACCGAGGAGGAGTGGATGATTGCGGGCGGCGCCGAGGGCGACCTGATGGCCAGCCTGCGGCGCGCGCGCGAGTGCACGCCTGCGGTTTTCGTCGTCAAGCGCGGCCCGCTGGGCTGCTCGGTGATCGCGGGCGCGATTCCCGCGTCTATCGACGATGCCATGACGGTGCTGGGCGAGCGCATCGAAGTGCTCAACGTGCTGGGCGCGGGCGATGCGTTTGCGTCGGGCCTGCTGGCCGGGCTGTTGCGCGGCAAGCCGTTTGCCGAAGCCGCGGCCATGGCCAACGCCTGCGGCGCGATCGTCGTGTCGCGCCATGGCTGCGCGCCCGCGATGCCGACGCCGGCCGAGCTCGCGCACTGGTTCTCGGGCCGGCGCCATGTGCGCCCGGACCAGGACCCGGAACTGGCCCATCTGCACCGCGTGACGGCCGCGCGCCCGGCCTGGCCCGAGCTGTACGTGCTGGCCTATGACCACCGTTCGCAGTTCGAGGAACTGGCCGACCAGGCGGGCGCCGAGCGTGCGCGCCTGCCGCAACTCAAGCGCCTGATCAACCGCGTGGTCGAGGACGTGGAGAACGACCCGGGCTGCAAGGGCCGCATGGGCGTGCTGATCGACGGTCGCATCGGCGAAGCCGCGCTTCACGATGCCACGGGACGCGGCTGGTGGGTCGGCCGCCCCGTCGAGCGCCCGGGCTCGCGCCCGCTGCGCTTCGACGGCACGCATTCGCTGGCCTCGCAGCTGCAGCATTGGCCGCGCGAACAGACCGTCAAGTGCCTGGTGTTCTACCACCCGCTGGACGAAGCCGCGCTGCGCGCCGAGCAGGAGGAATGGCTGCAGCAGGTCTGGGAAGCCACGCGCGCCAGCGGCCATGAGCTGCTGCTGGAAGTGATTCCGCCCAAGGCGCAGCTCGCGCCCGACGATAACGGCGAATGCGTGGTGCAGACCATCGAACGCTTCTACGACCTGGGCTTCAAGCCCGAATGGTGGAAGGTGGGCGCCATGCCGCGCGCGCAGTGGCTGGCGCTCGAAGCGCTGGTGCAGGCGCGCGATCCGCATTGCCGCGGCGCGGTGATCTTGGGCCTGTCGCAGCCCGTCGAGCAGCTGATCGCGGCGTTTGCCGAAGCCCCGCCATCGCTGGTCAAGGGTTTCATGATCGGCCGCAGCGTCTGGTCGGCGCCCGCGCTGGCCTGGCTGCGCGGCGAGATCGACGATGCCGGCCTGCATGCGCAGGTCGCGGCGAATTTCCGCGCGCTGATCGCGGGCTGGCGCGCGGCGCGTGCCGAGAGCCCTGCCGAACAGCGCGCCAGCGAAGGAGCAATGGCATGACCCTGCTTGTCAAAGCCCAGCCGGGCCGCATCGTCACCGACATCACGCCGGCCTCGGCGGGCTGGCGCCACATCACGTTCAAGGTGCTGCGCCTGCTGGCCGGCGAGGAAGAGGCGCTGCACACCGGCGCGCTCGAGCTGTGCCTCACGGTGCTGGCCGGCAGCGTCGATGTGCGCGTGGGCGGCGTGCTCTACAGCGCGCTGGGCAACCGCGCCTCGGTGTTCGAGGAACGCGCGCCGGCCGCGCTGTATGTGCCGCCGGGGCGCGAGGTGCGGATCAGCGCCACGGGCGACGCCGAGGTCGCGCTGAGCCTGGCGCCCGCGAGGGGCCTGCACCCGGAGCGCGTGATCGCGCCGCAGCAGATGAAGCGCAGCGTGCGCGGCAAGGGCAGCAACACGCGCTTCGTCTGCGACATCCTGCCCGAGTCCGAAGCGGCGGAAAGCCTGCTGGTCGTCGAAGTGGTCACGCCCGCGGGCAATTCATCGAGCTATCCGCCGCACAAGCATGACAGCGCCGATCCGGCGCAGCCGAACGCCGAGACCGTGCTCGAGGAAACCTACTACCACCAGATCAACCCGCAGCAGGGCTTTGCCTTCCAGCGCGTCTACACCGACGACCGCTCGCTCGATGAAACCATGGCCGTCGAGCACCGCGACACGGTCATGGTGCCGCGCGGCTACCACCCCTGCGTCGCGCCGCATGGCTACGACCTGTACTACCTCAACACCATGGCCGGACCGGAGCGCCGCTGGGCTTTCCGCAACGATCCGGCGCATGAATGGATGCTGGCGGCGGCCTGAGCCTCCGCCTGCGTGAATCGCCCCGGCGAGGGCAGAAAAAACATAAAACCAGGAGACAAGAGATGCAGAAACGGCAATTCATTGCAGCCATTGGCGTGGCCCTGCTGGGCACGGGAATGGCCCAGGCGCAGACCGCCTATCCCGCGCAGCAGGCGGTCAAATGGGTCGTGCCCTATGCCCCCGGCGGCACCACCGACGTGATTGCGCGCAATCTCGCAATCGGCATGTCGAAGGAGCTGGGCCAGACCGTCGTGGTCGAGAACAAGCCCGGCGCCGCGACCATCATCGGCGCAACGCAGATCGCGCGCTCCGCGCCCGACGGCTACACCGTGGGCACGGCCGATTCGGGCACGCTGGCGTTCAATCCGGCGATGTACCGCAGCCTGAGCTACGACGCGCAAAAGGACTTCAGCTTCATCGGCGGCCTGGGCCGCATGCCGCTGGTGCTGGCCGTACACCCGGACTTTCCGGCGAAGAACATGCGCGAGTTCCTGGCGCATGTGCGCAGCCATCCGGGCCAGGTGACTTCGGGCTCGTCGGGCCCGGGCTCGCCGCTGCATGTGGCGCTTGAACTGTTCAAGCAGCGCACCGGCAGCAACCTGCTGCATGTGCCCTACAAGGGCTCGGCGCCCGCATTGCAGGACCTGATGGCCGGCCAGGTGCAGACCATGTTTGTCGACCTGCCGCCGAGCCTGTCGATGATCAAGGGCGGCAAGCTGCGCGTGCTGGCCGTGGCCACGCCCCAGCGCCTGGCGATCCTGCCCGATGTACCGACCATGGCCGAGGCCGGCGTGCCCGGTTTCGAGGCCTATGCCTGGCAGGGCTTCGTCGGGCCGGCCAGGATGCCCGAGGCCGTGGTGCAGCGCCTCAACAGGGACCTGGGCGCGGCGCTGGCCCAGCCCGCGCTGCGCGCCAAGTTCGAGGAGATCGGCATCCAGCCGATGACCATGACACCGCGCGAATTCGGCGACTACGTGCGCAGCGAACAGAAGCTCTGGAGCGAAGTCATCCGCTCGGCAAAGATCCAGCTGGACTGAGGAGACAGACATGAACACCATCCCGAATCGCCGTGTTTTCGGCCAGCGCCTGGCCGCCATGGCGGCTGCTGCCAGCCTGCCGGCCTGGGCCCAGCCCGCGGGCACCTATCCCCAGCGCCCGGTCGAGCTGATCGTGCCGTTTGCCGCGGGCGGCGGCACCGATGTGCTGGCGCGCGCCCTGGCCGAGACCATGCGCCGGCATTTTTCGCAAAGCGTGATCGTCATGAACCGCGCGGGCGCCAGCGGCGCCGTGGGCTGGCAGGAGCTGGCCGCCGCCAAGCCCGACGGCTACAAGCTGGCGATCATCACCGTAGAGATGACCATGATTCCGCACATGGGCGTGACCAAGATCACATCGGACGATGTGCTGCCGATCGCGCGCCTCAATGCCGACCCGGCGACGATCGCGGTGCGCGCCGATTCGCCGTTCAAGACAGTCGAGGAGTTCCTGGCCGCGGCGAAAAAGAGCGCGGGCAGCGTGCGCATCGGCAATGCGGGTCCGGGCTCGCTGGGCCACCTGGCCGCCGCGGCGCTCGAAGACAAGGCCGGCGTGCAGTTCAGCCACTTGCCCTACCGCGGCGCGAATCCCGCGGTGCTCGATCTGCTGGGCGGCCATATCGAGGCCGTGGCGGTGACGCCGGTGGAAGTCGCGACCTATGTGGCCGCGGGCAAGATCCGGCCGCTGGCGATCATGGGCGACAAGCGCATCCAGGCCGGCTGGGAGCAGGTGCCGACGCTCAAGGAGCGCGGCATCGACCTGGTGATCGGCGGCTGGCGCGGCCTGGCGGCGCCCAAGCACACGCCGCCCGAGATCATCCAGCAGCTGCGCACGGTGATGGCGCGCACGCTGCAGGAGCCCGAACTGCGCGCCACCATGGCCAAGCAGAACATGGGCGAGGGCTATCTGGACCAGCCGGCATTCCTGGAGGTCATTGCGCGGGATAACGCGACCTTCAAGCAGCTGGTGAACAAGCTCGGCATCAAGGCCTGATCGCGGCTTGAGTCCTGTGCAGCCTGGGGTCCGAGAGGATGCCGGGCTGTTTTTTTGCGGGGCGGCCGTTCATGGTTCGACGCGGCCGGCGAGGCAGGCTCACCACGAACGGTTGTAACCGTCCGCCCTGAGCCCGTCGAAGGGTGAACGGCCTGTCCTCATGCCCTGCCGCCTTTCAATCCGGCGCAAACCCCTCGGCAAACACCTCCCGCACCCACTCCACGAACACCGCCACCGCGCGCGGCACATGGGCCGAATAGGGACGCATGGCGTAGATGGTGTCGCTGAAGGCGCCCATCGGCCGCCATTGCGGCAGCACCCGCACCAGCTGGCCTGAAGCCAGCGCGGCCTGGGCGCTGAAGTCGGGCACCAGGGCGATGCCCAGGCCCGCAATGGCCGCGTCGCGCAGCGCCTCGCTGTTGTTGGCGACCAAGGGGCCGCGTACCGGCACGGTGGCGCGCGCGCCGCCGCCGCGGCCCAGGCGCTGCAGGGTCCAGGCGGCGGCCTCCTGGCCGCGCGGGTAGTGCAGGCAGCGGTGCTGGCGCAGCTCGTCGGGCGACGCGGGCGCGGGGCCATGGCGGTCCAGATAGGCCTGGCTTGCGACCAGCACCGAATGCGTGGCGCACAGCGCCCAGGCGACATGGTTCTCGGGCGGCGTGGCGATATGGCGGATGGCCAGGTCCAGGCCCTGCTGCGACAGCGGGCGCAGCTGGTCGGACAGGTCGAGTTCGAGCTGGATATCGGGGTACTTGTCGAGAAATCCGGGCAGGCGCGGCACCAGATGCTGGCGTGCCAGCGCCACCGGCGCCGTGACGCGCAGGCGGCCGCGCGGCGCATCGGCCAGATCGCGCACCTGGGCAAAGCTGCCCGCGATGCGCGCAAACGCGTCGCGCGTGTCCTGCACCAGATGCTGGCCGGCCTCGGTCAGCAGCATCGAGCGCGTGGTGCGCCGCACCAGCGGCACGCCGGCCGCGCGCTCCAGGCCCGCGATGTGCTGGCTCACCGCGGCCTTGCTCACGCCCAGGCGCGCGGCGGCGGCCGTGAAGCTGCCCTGCTGCTCCAGCACCACCAGCCACCAGAGATGCGACCAGAGCTGTTCGGTTTTCAGTGAATCATTGGAATTCATGGCGCCATTGTTCATCAAATTAAACAACCAATTCATCTGGCAGGGCTGGGCAGGGCGCGAATGGCTGCCTACACTTCGGTCATCGTCTTGCGACCCACCACAGGATTCATTCCATGAACGCCGCCATCTCCACCGCCTCGATCACCCACTTCATCCACGGCCAGCGCGTGGCCGGCACCAGCGTGCGCACGCAGCCCGTGACCAACCCGGCCACGGGCGCCGTGACCGGCGCCGTGGCGCTGGCCAACCGCGCCGATGTCGATGCCGCCGTGGCCTCGGCGGCCGCCGCCTTCCCGGCCTGGGCCGACACGCCGCCGATCCGCCGCGCGCGCGTGATGTTCAAGTTCCTCGAGCTGGTCAACCAGCACAAGGACGAACTCGCGCATGCGATCACCGCCGAACATGGCAAGGTGTTCACCGATGCGCAGGGCGAGGTTGCGCGCGGCATCGACATCATTGAATTCGCCTGCGGCATTCCGCAGCTGCTCAAGGGCGACTTCACCGAGCAGGTCTCGACCGGCATGGACAACTGGACGCTGCGCCAGCCGCTGGGCGTGGTCGCGGGCATCACGCCGTTCAACTTCCCGGTGATGGTGCCGATGTGGATGTTCCCGGTGGCGATTGCCGCGGGCAATAGCTTTGTGCTCAAGCCCAGCCCGACCGATCCCACGGCCTCGCTGCTGATGGCCGAGCTGCTGAAGAAGGCCGGCCTGCCCGACGGCGTGTTCAACGTGGTGCAGGGCGACAAGGAAGCCGTCGATGCGCTGATCGAGCACCCCGAAGTCAAGGCCGTGAGCTTTGTCGGCTCGACGCCTATTGCCAACTACATCTATGAGACCGGTGCGCGCCTGGGCAAGCGCGTGCAGGCGCTGGGCGGCGCGAAGAACCACATGGTGGTGATGCCCGATGCCGATATCGACCAGGTCGTCGATGCGCTGATCGGCGCGGCCTACGGCTCGGCCGGCGAGCGCTGCATGGCGATCAGCGTGGCGGTGCTGGTCGGCGACGTGGCGGACCAGGTCGTGCAGAAGCTGGCCGAGCGCACGCGCACGCTCAAGGTGCTCGATGGCGAGAACCTGGCCGCCGAGATGGGCCCGATCGTGACCCAGGCCGCGCGCGAACGCATTGCCGGCTACATCGCGCTGGGCGAGCAGGAGGGCGCGCAGCTGCTGGTCGACGGCCGCGGCTTCGACGGCGCCACGGCGGGTGCGGGCTGCGACCACGGCTTCTGGCTCGGCGGCACGCTGTTCGACCATGTCACGCCGGAAATGCGCATCTACAAGGAAGAGATCTTCGGCCCGGTGCTGGCCTGCGTGCGCGTGCCCGACTTCGCCCAGGCGGTGGATCTGGTCAACGCGCATGAGTTCGGCAACGGCGTGTCCTGCTTCACGCGCGACGGCAACGTGGCGCGCGAGTTCGGCCGCCGCATCCAGGTCGGCATGGTCGGCATCAATGTGCCGATCCCCGTGCCCATGGCCTGGCAGGGCTTTGGCGGCTGGAAGAAGAGCCTGTTCGGCGACATGCATGCCTATGGCGAAGAAGGCGTGCGCTTCTACACCAAGCAAAAGAGCATCATGCAGCGCTGGCCCGAAAGCATCGGCAAGGGCGCGGAGTTTGTGATGCCGACGGCGAAGTGAGGACGGGTTTTCGGCTTTCCACCAGCGTCCTCCGACAAGCTCAGGACGAGCGGTTTTGCCGTTCGTGGTGAGCCCGCCTCGCCGGCCGCGTCGAACCATGAACGTCCCCCCTTCCAGAACCCCAGCGGCGGCAACCCCGCCGCGACCCCGTTAAAATCCCGGGTTAACCCCCAAGGAGCGTTGCAGCGGTCGGTCCGATCCATCATCGGACCCACTGTCAGGCTTGGGGTTCCGCTCTCCGCAACGACGCTCACCTGTTGGCCCTTGTTTTGTGCAGGTGAGTTGTATGCCGTCTGAAGTTTCCATTCCTCCGATGCGTCTGTCGGGCCTCGAGCCGGTGTTTGTCGGCGAGGACACGCTGTTCGTCAACATTGGCGAGCGCACCAATGTCACGGGTTCCAAGGCCTTTGCGCGGCTGATCCTCAACGGCCAGTTCGAGGATGCGCTGGCCGTCGCGCGCCAGCAGGTCGAGAACGGCGCGCAGGTCATCGACGTCAACATGGACGAAGCCATGCTCGACAGCGAAGCCGCGATGGTGCGCTTCCTGAACCTGATCGCCTCCGAACCCGACATCGCGCGCGTGCCCATCATGGTCGACTCGTCGAAATGGGCGGTGATCGAGGCCGGGCTGCGCTGCATCCAGGGCAAGGGCATCGTCAACTCGATCTCGATGAAGGAGGGCGTCGAGCCCTTCAAGCAGCAGGCCAAGCTGGTCAAGCGCTATGGCGCGTCGGCCGTGGTCATGGCCTTCGACGAGCAGGGCCAGGCCGATACCTTCGCGCGCAAGATCGAGATCTGCGAGCGCGCCTACCGCATCCTGGTCGATGAGGTCGGCTTCGCGCCCGAGGACATCATCTTCGACCCGAACATCTTTGCCGTCGCCACCGGCATCGAGGAACACAACAACTACGCCGTCGATTTCATCGAGGCCGTGCGCTGGATCAAGCAGAACCTGCCCGGCGCCAAGGTCTCGGGCGGCGTGTCCAACGTGTCGTTCTCGTTCCGCGGCAACGACCCGGTGCGCGAGGCCATCCACACCGTGTTCCTGTACCACGCCATCCAGGCGGGGATGGACATGGGCATCGTCAACGCCGGCATGGTCGGCGTCTACGACGACCTCGAGCCGGTGCTGCGCGAACGCGTCGAGGACGTGGTGCTCAACCGCCGGCCCGATGCCGGCGAGCGCCTGGTGGAGATCGCCGAAACCGCCAAGAGCGGCGCCAAGGACGAAAGCAAGAAGCTCGAATGGCGCGGCACGCCCGACCACCCGGTCACGGTGTCGCAGCGCCTGGCGCATGCGCTGGTGCATGGCATCACCGACTTCATCACCGAGGACACCGAGGAGGCCTACCAGGAGGTGCTGGCCAAGGGCGGCCGGCCGCTGCATGTGATCGAAGGCCCGCTGATGGCCGGCATGAACGTCGTCGGCGACCTGTTTGGCGCGGGCAAGATGTTCCTGCCCCAGGTGGTCAAGTCGGCACGCGTGATGAAGCAGGCCGTGGCGCATCTCGTGCCCTATATCGAGGAAGAAAAGCGCCAGCAGCAGGCCGCGGGCCAGGACGTGCGCTCCAAGGGCAAGATCGTGATCGCCACCGTCAAGGGCGACGTGCACGATATCGGCAAGAACATCGTCACCGTGGTCCTGCAGTGCAACAACTTCGAGGTCGTGAACATGGGCGTGATGGTGCCCTGCCACGAGATCCTGGCCAAGGCCAAGCAAGAGGGCGCGGACATCATCGGCCTGTCGGGCCTGATCACGCCCAGCCTCGAAGAGATGCAGTACGTGGCCGGCGAGATGCAGAAGGACGAGTACTTCCGCAGCCGCCAGACGCCGCTGCTGATCGGCGGCGCGACCTGCTCGCGCGTGCACACCGCGGTGAAGATCGCGCCGAAGTACGAAGGCCCGGTGATCTACGTGCCCGATGCCTCGCGCAGCGTGGGCGTGGCGCAGAGCCTTTTGGGCGATGGCCTCGAAGAGTATCTGCAGACGCTCGAAGCCGACTACGACAAGGTGCGCCAGCAGCATGCCAACCGCAAGCAGACGCCGATGTGGCCGCTGGCCAAGGCGCGCGCCAACGCCACGCGCGTGGACTTCACGCGCGTGCCGCCCGCGCCGCGCGCGCTGGGCCGGCGCGTGTTCCGGAACTTCGACCTGAACGAGATCGCGCGCTTCATCGACTGGGGCCCGTTCTTCCAGACCTGGGACCTGGCCGGCCCCTACCCGGCGATTCTCGATGACGAGATCGTCGGCGCCGAGGCGCGCAAGGTCATGGCCGACGGCCAGGCCATGCTGCAGAAGATCATCAGCGGCCGCTGGCTGTCGGCCAACGGCGTGATCGGCCTGTTCCCCGCCAACAGCGTGGGCGACGACATCGAGTTCTACACCGACGAGAGCCGCAGCGAAGTGCTGCTGACCTGGTACGGCATGCGCCAGCAGACCGAGAAGCAGGCCGTCGAGGGCGTGATGCGCCCAAGCCGCTGCCTGTCCGACTTCGTCGCGCCCAAGGACAGCGGCATCAAGGACTATGCGGGCCTGTTCGCGGTCACCGCGGGCCTGGGCATGGAAAAGAAGGAGCAGGAGTTCATCGACCAGCTCGACGACTACTCGGGCATCCTGTTCAAGTCACTGGCCGACCGCCTGGCCGAAGCCTTTGCCGAATGCCTGCACCAGCGCGTGCGCACCGATCTCTGGGGCTACGCGCCCGGCGAGTCGCTGAGCAACGAGGAGCTGATCAAGGAAAAGTACCAGGGCATCCGCCCCGCGCCCGGTTATCCGGCCTGCCCGGACCATACCGCCAAGATCGCGCTGTTCGAGACGCTGCAATGCCCCGAAGTCGGCCTGACGCTGACCGAAAGCCTGGCCATGATGCCGGCCTCGAGCGTCAGCGGCTTCTATCTGGGCCACCCCGATGCGAGCTACTTCAACGTGGGGCAGATCGGGGACGACCAACTGATCGACATGGCGCAGCGGCGCGGGATGCAAGAGGAAGAGTTGCGCAGCCTGCTGGCGCCGAATCTGGCTTGAGGGCGGGAGGCATCCCTGAATTTTCAACGGATCGGATGCCTTTTTTGGGAGCGGGACGTTCATGGTGCGACGGGGCCGTCCAGGCAAGCTCACCACGAACGGTTTTCCGTTCGTCCTGAGCTTGTCGAAGGATGAGCGGCCTGCTTTACAGCGCCGCCGACCAGGGCACTTCCGCCTTGGGCCGTCCGGTCGCAAAGAACGTCTCCAGGTTCTCCAGCACCAGATCGCCCATCGCGCGGCGCGTCTCGTGCGTGCCGCTGGCCATGTGCGGGGCCAGCACCACGTTGTCGAGTGCGAGCAGCGCGGGCAGCGGGCGCGGTTCGTCCTCGAACACATCGAGGCCGGCGCCGGCAATGCGGTTTTGCTGCAGCGCCTGTACCAGCGCGGCTTCATCGACCACGCTGCCGCGCGCCACGTTCACCAGGAAGCCCTGCGGGCCCAGCGCGTCGAGCACTTCGGCGTTGACCAGATGGCGCGTGCCCGCGCCGCCCGCGGCCACCACCACCAGGTAGTCGGCCCACTCGGCCAGCGCGCGCAGCGAGTCCATGTACTGGTGCGGCGAGCCTTCGACCGGACGGCGGTTGTGGTAGCCGACTTCCATATCGAAGCCCGACGCGCGGCGCGCGATGGTCGAGCCGATGCGGCCCATGCCGAAGATGCCCAGGCGCTTGCCCGAGACCCTCGTCTGCAGGCCGAAGCGGCCTTTTTCCCAGTCGCCGCGGCGCACGAAGCGGTCGGCGGCGCTGACGCCGCGCGAGACGTCGAGCAGCAGCGCGAACGCCAGGTCGGCCACGCAATCGTTGAGCACGTCGGGCGTATAGCCCACGCGCACTTTCTGCGCCACCAGTGCGGCTTCATCGAGCGCGTCGTAGCCCACGCCGAAGCTGCTCACCACCTGCAGCTTGGGCAGCGCGCGCACCAACGCGGCATCGGCGCCAATGCCGGCCGAGGTGACCAGGCCGCAGAACTCGGCGCCCTGCGCGGCCAGGAAGGCAGCGCGGTCGGGCTCCTGGTCGAGGCGGTGGATATCGAAGCGGGCAGCGAGTTCCTGGTTGAGCGCGGCCAGGGGCATGGCGCCGTTTTGCAGCAGGCGGGGAGGACGTGACATAGGGCAATTCTTTCGGTGCGCAAATGAAAAAAGCCGGTGGCGCCACCGGCCCATCCATTCTCGCTGCGTTTGCCCCCCGGACAGCGGCTGCCGGCCGTGTCAGCTTTCTTCGCACAATGCATTCCGATGGCGGGCGAAGGTGCGTTTTTGATAGCGCAAGCGCCCATCCTGGTTCAAGATAGGCGCATGCCACCGAAGCTTGAATCCCTGCTGCGCCGCGCGCGTGTCCTCACGCGCCCCATCCAACCGTTGATCGATGCGTTCCAGCTCTGGCTGAATGCCGATGGGCTGCGCATGAGCGCGGCCATGTCGTTCTATGGGCTGTTGAGCCTGGCGCCACTGCTGCTGCTGCTGGTCGGCCTGCTGGGCTGGTGGCTCGACCGTTCCTATATCGAGACCACGCTGCTGGCCCAGGTGCAGGGCATCATGGGCGAGCGCGGCGCCGAGGTCGTGAAGGCCGCGCTGGCCAGCGCGCAAAAGCCCAGCGAGGGCACGATCGCGTCGATCATCGCCTTCGTGCTGCTGCTGTCGGGTGCCACCGGGGTGTTCGTCGAGCTGCAGTCGGCGCTGGAGAAGCTCTGGCAGATGGGCTCGACGGAGCCCGCCGAGCAAAGGGCGGCCTGGTGGCGCATGGCGACGCTGCGGCTGCGTGGCCTGGCCTATGTGCTGGCGCTGGGCTTTCTGCTGCTGGTCTCGATGGTGCTGTCCACCGCGGTCCACATGTTCACGACCTGGGCCGACAGCCGCATCGGCATCGCGTCCTTTGCGCCGGTGATCGGCCTGATCAACGAAAGCGTGGCTTTCGGCATCGCGGTGCTGCTGTTTGTCGGGCTGATGCGCATCGGCAGCGGCCCCAAGCCGCCGCTGCGCTTCCTGATCTTCGGCGCCGTCATGGGCGCCATCCTGTTCACGCTGGGCAAGCAGGGCCTGGCCTTCTACCTGTCGACCGCGGCGGTGGTGTCGGCGTATGGCGCGGCCGGCTCGATCGTCGTGCTGCTGATGTGGATCTATTTCTCCTCGGCCATCTTGCTGTTTGCGGCGGCCAGCGCCAAGGCGGTCTGCGATGCGCGCAGCAAAAGAAAATCCGCGTCCAGGGACGCGGATCGCAAGGGAGTGGCCGGCTCAGGTGCGGCCGGCTCAGGTGCGGCCGGCTCAGGCGCGGCCGGCTCAGGCGCGGCCGGCAAAACCGCCATCGAATCCAGCCCGGCCCAGGATGGTCCGGACGGCGCCAACCCGCTGGCCAAGCTGCCCAGCTACGCGGGAGAGAACATCTGACGCCACGGGGGCCAAAGCCCCCGTCATTGCTTACTTCTCGACAAACGCGCGTTCGACCACGAAGTCGCCCGGCGTCGTGGTGTTGCCTTCCTTGAAGCCGCGTTCCTCGAGCATTTGCTTGAGGTCGGCGAGCATGGCCGGGCTGCCGCACAGCATCACGCGGTCGGTTTCGGGGTTGAGCTCGGGCAGGCCGATGTCGGCAGCGAACTTGCCGCTCTGGATCAGGTCGGTGATGCGGCCCTGGTTGCGGAACGGCTCGCGCGTCACGGTGGGGTAGTAGATCAGCTTGTCGCGCACGATCTCGCCGAGGAACTCGTGCTCGCCCAGATCCTTCTCGAACAGCTGCTGGTAGGCCAGTTCCTCGACCTGGCGCACGCCGTGCACCACGACGGCCTTCTCGAACTTCTCATAGGTCTCGGGGTCGCGCGCGACCGACAGCCAGGGCGCGAGGCCGGTGCCGGTGCCGATCATGTAGAGGTTCTTGCCAGGCAGCAGATAGTCGATCAGCAGCGTGCCCGTGGGCTTCTTGCCCACAATGATGGTGTCGCCGACCTGGATGTGCTGCAGCTTCGACGTCAGCGGGCCGTTGTCCACCTTGATCGACAGGAACTCGAGGTGCTCCTCGTAGTTCGGGCTGGCGATCGAGTAGGCGCGCAGCAGGTTCTTGCCGTCCACCTTCAGGCCGATCATCGTGAAATGGCCGTTGGAGAACCGCAGCGAGGTGTCGCGCGTGGTGGTGAAGGAAAAAAGGCGGTCGGTCCAGTGGTGGACGGACAGCACGCGTTCTTCGTTGAAAGCACTCATGGCGTGAAATGGATGAAGTGATGCGGGAACCCGGGAGGCAGCAGGGCAAAGCTGGCTGGCAAAACGCGCCGGTGGCGTCTGCGGGGCGGGCAACTGTCAAGCGGGCAAACCTGGGCATTGTCGGGCATATGCGCCGCTAAGGGTACATTTCATTCCCAGTCCGTATTCAAACCTAAGGAAATCGCATGAAGAGGCAGGCGTGGACAATGGCGGCGGTGCTGGCCCTGGCGGGAGGCCAGGCAGGCGCGCAAGGCGTGATCAAGATCGGTGAAATCAACAGCTACAAGGCCATGCCGGCCTTTCTCGAGCCCTACAAGAAGGGCATGGAGCTGGCGGTCGAACAGATCAATGCCGGTGGCGGCATTGCCGGCAAGAAGCTCGAGCTGGTCACGCGCGACGACAACGGCAACCCGGGCGACGCGGTGCGCGCGGCCGAGGAGCTCTACACGCGCGAGAAGATCGATGTGCTCACCGGCAGCTTCCTGTCGCATGTGGGCCTGGCGCTGACCGATTACGCGCAGCAGAAAAAGCGCTTCTTCCTGGCCTCCGAAACCCTTACCGACAAGGTGGTCTGGGCCCAGGGCAACCGCTACACCTACCGCCTGCGCGGATCGACCTATATGCAGGTCGCGATGCTGGTGCCCGAGGCCGCGAAGCTGAAGAAAAAGCGCTGGGCCATCGTCTATCCCAACTACGAGTACGGCCAGTCGGCGGTGGCGACCTTCAAGAAGCTGCTCAAGGAGGCGCAACCCGATGTCGAGTTCGTCGCCGAGCAGGCGCCGGCGCTGGGCAAGATCGATGCCGGCAGCGTGGTGCAGGCGCTGGCCGATGCCAAGCCCGATGCGATCTTCAACGTGCTGTTCTCGGCCGACCTGGGCAAGTTCGTGCGCGAAGGCAACACGCGCGGCCTGTTCAAGGGCCGCGAAGTGGTCGGCCTGCTGACCGGCGAGCCCGAATACCTCGAGCCGCTGAAGAAGGAAGCGCCGCTGGGCTGGATCGTCACTGGCTATCCCTGGTACGCGATCAAGACCCCCGAGCACCAGGCCTTCCTCAAGGCCTACCAGGAGCGCTACAAGGAGCATCCGCGCCTGGGCACCATCGTTGGCTACGGCGCGATCAAGTCGCTCGAAGCCGGGCTGCGCAAGACCGGCGGCAGCGCCGACAGCGAGAAGCTGATCGCGGCGTTCAAGGGCCTGGAAGTCGACATTCCGTTCGGCCGCATCTTCTACCGGCCCGAGGACAACCAGTCGACCATGGGCGCCTATGTCGGCAAGACCGCCTACGACGAGCGCCTGCAGCATGGCGTGATGGTGGACTTCCACTATGCCGACGGCAAGGACTACCAGCCGTCGAACGAAGCCGTGCGCGCATTGCGCCCGGCTTCGGCACGCTGAGCGGCAGCGGCAAGCGCGATGAGCCTGTCCGGTCTGCTGGTGCAACTGCTCAATGGCCTGGCCAGCGCCTCGTCGCTGTTCCTGGTCTCGGTGGGCCTGTCGCTGATCTTCGGCGTCACGCGCACCATCAACTTCGCCCATGGCTCGTTCTACATGCTGGGCCTGTATGCGGCCTATTCGCTGGTCGGCGTGCTGGGCGACAGCATCGGCTTCTGGCCCGCGCTGCTGCTCGCGCCGCTGTTGACGGCGGCGCTGGGCGCGCTGGTGGAGATGCTGCTGCTGCGGCGCATCTACCAGGCGCCCGAGCTGTTCCAGCTGCTGGCGACGTTTGCGCTGGTGCTGGTGATCAAGGACGGCGTGCTGTGGTTCTGGGGGCCGGAGGAGCTGTTCGGCCCGCGCGCGCCCGGGCTCGAAGGCGCGGTCGACATCCTGGGGCGGCAGTTCCCGGTCTATGACCTGCTGCTGATCGCGGCCGGCCCCGTGGTGCTGGGCCTGCTCACGCTGCTGCTGACGCGCACGCGCTGGGGCACGCTGGTGCGCGCCGCGACGCAGGACCGCGAGATGGTCGGCGCTTTGGGCGTCAACCAGGCCTGGCTGTTCACCGCGGTGTTTGCACTGGGCACGCTGCTCGCCGGCCTGGGCGGCGCGCTGCAGTTGCCGCGCGAGCCCGCGCACCTCGACATGGACCTGCTGACGATAGGCGCGGCATTTGTCGTGGTCGTGGTCGGCGGCATGGGCTCGATTCCGGGCGCGTTTGTCGCCGCGCTCTTGATCGCCGAACTCAAGGCGATCTGCATCTGGCTCGGACTGGTGGAGATCGGCGGCGTGGAAATCTCGTTTTCCAAGCTGACGCTGGTCGTGGAATTCGTGGTGATGGCGGTGGTGCTGGTCTGGCGTCCCTGGGGGCTGATGGGCCGGCCGCAGGCCACGGCGCGCGCGCTGGGCGAAGCAGAAGCCCCGCTGCGCCGCGCCGGGCCGCGCGGGCAAGCCGCGGGCTGGGCCGGGCTGGCGCTGCTCGCGGCGCTGCCGCTGCTGGCCGGCGCGGGCAGCTATGCGCTGGTGCTGCTGACCGACATCCTGATCATGGCGCTGTTTGCCGCGAGCCTGCATGCGATTCTCGGGCCCGGCGGCATGCATTCGTTCGGCCACGCGGCCTACTTCGGCCTGGGCGCGTATGCGGCGGCGCTGCTGGTGCGCAGCAGCGGCCTGTCCATGGAAGCCGCGCTGCTGCTCGCACCGCTGGCCGCGGCCGGCGGCGCCCTGCTGTTCGGCTGGTTCTGCGTGCGGCTGTCGGGTGTCTACCTGACCATGCTCACGCTGGCGTTCGCGCAGATCACCTGGGCCATCTGCTTCCAGTGGGATGCGCTCACGGGCGGCAGCAACGGCCTGACCGGCGTCTGGCCCAGCGACTGGGCCAGCCAGGGCGCGGCCTATTACTGGCTCACGCTGGCGCTGGTCGCGGCGGGCGTCTTCGCGCTGTGGCGCATGCTGTTCGCGCCGCTGGGCCTGGCGCTGCGCGCGGCGCGCGACTCGGCGCTGCGCGCCGAGGCCATAGGCATCGACGTACGCCGCGTGCAGTGGGCGGGCTTCGTGATCGCCGGGCTGTTTGCCGGACTCGCGGGCGCGCTGTTCGTGTTCTCCAAGGGCAGCATCTCGCCCGACAGCCTGTCGGTGACGAAATCCGTCGATGCGCTGGTGATGGTGCTGCTGGGCGGCGTGCAGGCGCTGGCCGGGCCGCTGGTCGGCGCGGGCGTGTTCACCTGGCTGCACGACACCATTGCGCGCGAGACCGATTACTGGCGCGCGCTGCTGGGCGCGGTCATGCTGGCGCTGGTGCTGCTGTTTCCGCAGGGCCTTGCCGGCTTCGCGCAGCAGCTGCAGAGTGCGTGGCAGCGCCGGAGGGCGCGCGCATGAGCCTGCTGCAGGTCACGGGGCTGAACAAGGCCTTTGGCGGCGTCAAGGCCGTCGACGGCGTGGATTTCACGCTGGGCAAGGGCGAGCTGCTGGCGCTGATCGGGCCGAACGGCGCGGGCAAGTCGACCACCTTCAACCTGGTCGGCGGCCAGCTCGCGCCCGACAGCGGTTCGGTGCGGCTCGCCGGCCAGGAGATCGCGGGCCTGTCGCCGCGCGCGATCTGGCGCCGCGACGTGGGCCGCACCTTCCAGATCGCCGCGACGTTTGCCTCGCTGAGCGTGGTCGAGAACGTGCAGATGGCGCTGCTGTCGGCCGACCGCAAGGTGTTTGCGTTCTGGCGCCGCGCCGCGGGCCACCGGCGTGGTGATGCGCTGGCGCTGCTCGAGCGCGTGGGCATGGGGAACCAAGCCGACCGGCCCTGCAGCGCGCTGGCCTATGGCGACGTCAAGCGCGTGGAGCTGGCGATGGCGCTGGCGCATGGTCCGCAACTGCTGCTGATGGATGAACCCACGGCCGGCATGGCGCCGGCCGAGCGGCTGGCGCTGATGGCGCTCACGCGCGCGCTGGCCAAGGAGCGGCAGATGGGCGTGCTGTTCACCGAGCACAGCATGGACGTGGTATTCGGCCAGGCCGACCGCGTGCTGGTGCTGGTGCGCGGCCGGCTGCTGGCCGAGGGCACGCCCGAAGCGATCCAGCGCGATGCGCGCGTGCAGCAGGCCTATCTGGGCAATGGACAGATTCTTGGAAGGCGCAGGCAATGACGGCACCGCTTCTCGAAGTCAGCGGCCTGGGCGGCTGGTATGGCGCGGCGCAGATCCTGCAGGACATCGCGCTCGATGTCGGGCCGGGCGAGGTCGTGGCGCTGATGGGCCGCAATGGCGCGGGCAAGTCGACCACGCTCAAGGCCATTGCCGGCCTGCTGGCGCGGCGCAGCGGCCAGGTGCGCTGCATGGGTCAGTCCATCGACGGCTGGCCGGCCTACCGCATCGCACGGCTGGGCCTGGGCTATGTGCCCGAGGACCGGCGCATCTTCACCGATCTCACGGTGCGCGAGAACCTCGAGGTCGGCCGCCAGGCGCCGCGCCACTGGCCCGACGGCCGCGCCGCGCCACACTGGACGCCCGAGCGCCTGTTCACGCTGTTTCCCAACCTCGGCGAAATGCCCGACCGCGCGGGCGGGCGCATGAGCGGCGGCGAGCAGCAGATGCTGTCGGTGGCGCGCACGCTGATGGGCCAGCCGCTGCTGGTGCTGCTCGACGAGCCCTCGGAAGGCGTGGCGCCGCTGATCGTCGAGCAGATGGCGCAGACCATCCTGGCGCTCAAGGCCGAGGGCATCGGCATCCTGCTGTCGGAGCAGAACCTGCCGTTTTGCGAAGCCGTGGCCGACCGCGCCTATGTGCTGGAAAAAGGCCAGATCCGCTACGCCAGCAGCATGCAGGAGCTGCAGGGCAACCTGGCGGTGCGCAAGGCTTACCTAGGCATCTAGCGCGAGCGGCTGGCCCAGGCCAGCAGCGTACCCAGCGCCAGCACGCCCGCGGCCAGCGCGAACAGCGGCTGGTAAATGTGCGACTGCGCGTAGAGCCAGGCCATGCCCGTGCCCGACAGCGCCTGGGCCAGCGCGAACGCTGCCGTCGCATAGCCCCAGATGCGCTTGTGCGCGAGCGGCCCGACCAGCTGCAGCAGGCGTCCTGAAGTCAGTGCGGCCATGCCCGGCGACAGCGCGCCGACGATGAACGATGACACTCCATAGGCAACCAGCTGCAGCGTGGGCGCTGGCCCGTGCAGCAGCGCCCACGGCAGCACCACGGGGATGCAGACGGCGAGGGTCTTGAGCGCCATGCCGCCGACCACGGCGCGGTGCCAGTCCCAGCGCGCGGCGCAGGCGGCCGTGGCGATCGGCCCGAGCAGCGCGCCCAGGCCGAACAGCCCCCACTGCAGCGCGCCGAAGGCCGTGCCCAGCTGGCGTTCGCGCGCGAGATAGTCGACCCAGAACACGGTATGCGGCACAAAGCCCGCGGCATCGCAGGCATAGGCCGCGAGCAGCCACAGCACCGGCAGCAGCCAGGCCTTGCCGGGTGCGGCATTGGGCAGCGGCGCCGCCACCGCGGGCTGCTGCCGGGCCAGCCGCGCGGCCGCTGCGGGAATCCGCTGGCTGCTGCGCCAGCCCCACCAGCCGCACAGCGCCGACACCAGCGCCAGCGCCACCCAGGTCCAGAACAGGTCGAGCCGCACCAGTGCCGGCACCAGCGTGGCCGACATCAGCGCGCCCATGCCCACGCCCGCGAACAGCACCGGCCCCAGCGCCGCGCGCCGTGCCGTCGGCAGCGCCGCCATCGCCGCCGACGGGCCGATGACCATCAGCACCGCCGCAGCCATGCCGGCCAGGCAGCGCCAGGCAAAGAACAGCGCAAACGGCTGCGGCACGGCCGACAGCGCAAAGCTCAGCGTCACCGCCATGAAGCTGCCCAGCAGCACGCGCGGCACGCTCCAGCGCTCGGTGAGCCCATGCGCGCCAAGCGCGCCCACCAGATAGCCCAGCAGCGTGGCCGCGCCCAGATAGGCCGCCTGGTCGGGACTGAACCAGTGGGCCTGCACCAGCGCCGGCATCAGCGCGGTGAAGGCCATGCGGCTCAGGCCGACGCCGCACAGCGTGGCCATCAGGCCGGTGAGAAGCAGGGGGAGTTCGTGGCGTTGGATCACAGGGCGGGTCTGGATGATGCGCGGTACGGCGCCGCGGTGGAAGCTTGCGCGTGCCGGCGCGCAATGGCAAGCCTTGGCTGTCGCCTGGGCGCCCACATGCGCCAACGGGACGTCATGAAATTTTCATGCAAGCGCCTTAGGGTGGCGGCACTTCCATCGTCAGCGACCCCTATCAAATGCTTCACAGCAGCTTCTCCGGCGCCGCGGCGCCTGCCGTCTGGACCCTGCGCGCGTCCGTGCTGGCCACGCTTCTTGCCCTTTCCGCCTGCGGTGGCGACAACGCCCCGGTGGCCGAAGACGTCGTCGAGACCGCGCCCGTGGTGATCCCCGCCGCGCCCGCGGGCCTGGGCTATACCGACAGTGCTCCCCTGCCCGACGTGCCGGCCTTCGTCGACTACGCCCACACCAACCAGCGCGACAACCCCTGCATGGTCGGCGTGGCGACGAATGCGGGCGTGCGCGTGCTCTCCGGCTTTCTCGACATCTGGACCCCCAGCACGCAGATCGTCGATGCCGGCGTGAACCTCGCGGCCGCCAATGGCTGCCCCGCCGTGACCGCTTCGGCCTGGAGCGGCGTGCCCGGCACATCGCCCGACGGCACGGTGGTGAACGCCGTCGCGCACGCGGAAAACATCGCCTTCTCGACGCGCATCACCGTGCAGCGCACGGCCGAGCAGGCGATTGCCGCCTACTACGACGACCGCCGCGGCAAGAACTACAGCGTGACCGACGGCATGGGCCCGTTCACCGGCGCCTGGCGCAAGCTGGCGCGCCAGACCACGACCATCAACGACATCCCCACGGATGCGAGCACCCAGGTCTACAACGACGGCGGCAACAACACCGGCGTGGCCGGCGCGGCCAACCCCGAGTTCGGCCAGGTGATTGCCTTCGTGCAGAGCATGGGCAGCAACGCCTCGACCGAGCCCGCTAAGCGCTTCTACAAGTACGCGCGGCCCTGGCGCTGGAGCAACGGCGTGGTGGTCCAGCCGACGCTGCTGCCCGCGCGCAGCGGCACGCCCGCCACCGATGGCGGCTTTCCCAGCGGCCACACGGCCGAATCGGTGCGCAATGCGATTGCCATGGCCTACGTGGTGCCCGAGCGCTTCCAGGAAATGCTGGCGCGCGGGCTGGAGCTGGGCGAGAACCGCATCGTCGCCGGCATGCACTCGCCGCTGGACGTGATGGGCGGCCGCGTGCTGGGCCAGGCTTCGGCGCTGGGCAATATCTACGCCGCCACGCCCGAGTCGCGCGCTGCCGCCTACGCGCAGGCGCAGCAGGCGCTGCGCGCCGAAGCCAGCGCGAAGACGGACGCCGAATTCCTCGCCGCGGCGCAGGTGCCGGGTATCGACCACGCCGCGGCCGCGGCCAGCTACCGCCACCGCCTGACCTTTGACTTCGCGCAGACCGGTGCCGCCGGCAAGGCCGCCGTGGTGCCCAAGGGCGCCGAAGTGCTGCTGGAGACGCGCCTGCCCTATCTGAGCCCCGAGCAGCGCCGCGTGGTGCTCAAGACCACGGCCATTGCGTCGGGCTATCCGGCCATGGATGACGCCGAAGGCTTCGGCCGCCTGAACCTGTTTGCCGCGGCCGACGGCTTTGGCGCCTTCAACGGCGACGTGGCCGTGACCATGGACGCGAGCCGCGGCGGCTTCCACGCGGCCGACACCTGGCGCAATGCCATTGGCGGCGCGGGCAAGCTGACCAAGCTGGGCACGGGCAGCCTGACACTGGCCGGCAGCAATGCCTACAGCGGCGGCACCCAGGTCCAGGCCGGCACGCTGGTGGCCGCCAGCGCCGGCGCGCTGGGACAGGGTGTGGTCCATCTCGATGGCACGGGCACCTTGAAGATCGCCGCGGGCACCGCCGCCAAGGCCGGCGCCGACTTCACCCAGGCCGGCGACGCGGTGCTTGAAGTCACGGCCGGCAACGCCGCGGCGCTGCAGGTCGCCGGCAAGGCCACGCTGGGCACGGGCAGCCTGCTTCGCGTGCACTTCGGCGCCGGCACCAGCGCGGGCCAGGTCATCCCGGTGATCCAGGCCGGCGCGCTGCTGGGCCGGTTCGGCCGCATCGAGCTGCCCGCGGGCGTGAACGCCAGCCCGGTCTATGAGGCCGGCGGCATGGGCCTGCGCGTGCAGTAACGCACGGCATTCGGGGCCTCAGGAATCGGCGGTGAAGCCGATCTTCTTGATGATCGGCCCCCAGTGCGCATATTCCGCCTTCTGCCAGCGCTCCATCTCGGCCGCCGTGGTGCCGTGCGGGATCAAGCCCATGATGGCCAGGCTGTCGGTCACGCTCTTTTCCTTGAGCGCGGCGTTGATCGCGGCATTGGCTTCGGCCAGCACCCTGGCCGGCGTCTTGGCGGGCGCGTAGAAGCCGAACCATTCCTCGGTCGTGAGTTCGGGGAAGCCGGCTTCGGCAAACGTCGGCACGTCGGGCAGCGAGGGGAAGCGCTGCGGGCCCGAGGTGGCGAGAATGCGCATCTTGCCGGCCTTGGCGTTGGCGAGGAAGTCGCCGCAGGGGCCGACCACCGAGGCGATCTGCCCGGCCACGGTATCGGTCACGGCCGGCACGGTGCCGCGGTAGGGCACATGCTTGAGCGCCACGCCGCTGTTGATGCCCAGCAGCGCGCCGAGGAAGTGCGGTGTGGTGCCCGCGCCGGGCGAGCCGTAGTTGGCCAGATCGGGGTGCGCCTTGGCCCAGGCCAGATAGTCCTTGACGCTCTTGACGCCGGCCGGCACCAGCGGCCCGACGGCCAGGCCGTGGTGCATGATCGCGCCGATCGATACCGGCGCGAAGTCCTGCGCGCTGTAGTTCAGCTTGCTGTAGATGTGCGGGTAGTTGGCGAGCGCCGAGACCTGGGCCAGCGCCAGCACCGAGCCGTCGGCCGGCGCGGTTTTCAGCGTCTCCAGCGCAATGCGCCCGCCCGCGCCGGGCTTGTTCTCGACGATGCCGGCATGCCGCGAATAGGCCGTGCCCGCGAGCTTCTCGCCCACGCGCCGCGCCACGTTGTCGCCCGCGCTGCCCGCGGGAAAGCCGTAGTAGATCTTCACCTGCTCCACGGCCTGGGCCTGCGCCGCCAGCGGCTGCAGCGCGGCCAGCGCCGCGCCGGCGCCCAGGGTGTGGATGAACTCGCGTCGTGTCGTCATGTTGTCTCCTCTTGTGCTTGTCATTGACGGGCGGGAACGGGGGCTCAGCGCGGCGCCATGCGCAGCGCGCCATCGAGGCGTATCACTTCTCCATTCAGGTGGCCGTTGGTCACGACCTGGGTGGCGAGCTGCGCGAACTCCTCGGGCTTGCCCAGGCGTGGCGGGAACGGAATGCTCGCCGCCAGCGACTGCTGCACGCTTTCGGGCAACTCCTGCATCAGCGGCGTGGCGAACAGCCCGGGCGCGATGGTGCAGACACGGATGCCGTGCTGCGCCAGATCGCGCGCCATGGGCAGCGTCATGCCCGCCAGTCCGGCCTTGGAGGCGCTGTAGGCCTGCTGGCCCACCTGGCCGTCGAAGGCCGCGACCGAGGCCGTGAACAGCATCACCCCGCGTTCGCCGCCGTCCAGCGGCGCGAGCCTGGCGCAGGCCGCGGCAAACAGCCGGCTCACGTTGTAGGCGCCGATCAGGTTGACATTGATCACGCGCGTGAAATCCTCGAGCGGCGCGGCGCTGCCGTCGCGCTGCACGATGCGCTTGGCGCTGCCGATGCCGGCCACGTTCATGAGCATGCGCGCCGCGCCCAGCGCCGCCTCGGCCACGGCCAGCGCGGCCGTGACGCTGGCGGTGTCTGTGATGTCGCAGGCGCAGGCGAGGGCGCGGCCGCTGCCATGCGCGGCGTTGATCCCGGCGGCCACGCGTTCGGCGGCTTCGAGGTTGCGGTCGAGAATCGCGACCTTGGCGCCCAGGCGCGCGAGTTCGCGTGCCGTGGCTTCGCCCAGGCCCGAAGCGCCGCCGGTGACGAGTGCGGTATGTCCTTGGATCTGCATGCTGTGCTTGCCTCAGGTTTGCGGGAAAAGAATGCCGCCGGCGCTGCCCTCATGCAGCGCGTCGACGACCGCCGCGCGGTGGCTCAGCACCGCGCGCTGGTTGACTGAACCCTTGTCGGTGATCTCGCCGCGGTCCAGCGACGGTGGCTCGGCCAGCAGCAGCGCGCGCGCCACGCGGCTGGCGCTGCCGGTCGCCTGGCGCGCGAGCTGATCGAGCAGGGACTGCATCTGCCCGCGCACGCCGGCGCTGGCCAGCACCTCGGCCCAGGGCGCGTCGGCGCCCAGCCCGCTCAGTTCGCGGCAGCGCGGCGCGGCAAACATCAGCAGCCCGACTTCGTTGCGGTTCAGGCCGGTGACGACCACGTCCTGCAGATAGGGCGCGCCCGCGGCCAGCACCCTGGCGCGCAGCGGCCCGACGCTCACGAAGGTGCCCGTGGCCAGCTTGAAATCCTCGGCGATGCGGCCGTCGAAGCGCAGGCCGCGGTGCAGGTTGTCCGGATCGATCCAGCGCACCGCGTCGCCGGTGCACAGAAAGCCTTCGTCGTCGAACGCGGCGCGCGTGGCCTCGGCATTGCGCCAGTAGCCGGGCGTGATGTTGGGGCCGCGGTAGCGCACCTCGGTCTTGCCCTCGGTCTCGACCAGCTTCACCGTCGTGCCCGGCACCGGGCTGCCGATGTCGCCGGCCGTGACGTCGTGGCTGTTGACGAACAGCGCCGACGGCGCCGACTCGGTCATGCCCAGGCCCGTGGCCATGATGATGCGTTCGCCCAGCGCGGCTTCCTGCGTCGCATGCAGGCTGTCCCACACCGGCTGCGCCAGGCCCGCGCCCGAGTAGAAGAAAAAGCGCACGCGCGACAGCAGCGTCGCGCGCAGCTGCGCATCGGTCTGCAGCGCATGCGCGATCTGCTCGAAGCCCGTGGGCACGTTGAAGTACACCGTGGGCGCGATCTCGCGCAGGTTGCGCAGCGTCTCGTACATCAGCGCCGGCGTGGGCTTGCCGTCGTCGATGTAGAGCGTGCCGCCATGCTGCAGCACCAGGCCGACATTGTGGTTGCCGCCAAAGGTGTGGTTCCACGGCAGCCAGTCGACCAGCACCGGCGGCGCCTCGGCCAGCGCCGGCAGCGACAGCGTGATCTGCTGCAGGTTCGCGCACCACATGCGCTGGGTGTTGATCACCGACTTGGGCAGCTTGGTCGAGCCCGAGGTGAACAGGAACTTGACGATGGTGTCGGGGCCCGTGGCCTGCATCGCGGCATCGATGGCCGGCGTGGCCTCGGTGGCCAGCAGCTGCGCAAATGCCGTGGTTTCGCGGCCTTCGAGCCGTCCTTCGACCAGCACCACTTCGACATCGCGCGGCACGGTCGCTGCAATGGCCGCGCCGAAGCGCGCGCCGTCGGCCGCCAGCACCAGGCCCGGCGTGAGCGTCTGCAGCACATGCTGCAGCTTGGCGAAATCCTGGCTCGCCGTGGCATAGGCCGTCGACACCGGGCAATAGGGCACGCCCGCATACATGCAACCCAGCGCCATCAAGCCGTGTTCAAGGCTGTTCTCGCTCAGGATCAGTACGGGGCGCTCGGCATCGAGGCCGCGATCGAGCAGCGCCTGGCCGATGCGGCGCGCGGCCGCCAGCGCTTCGCCATAGCGCAGATGCTGCCATTCGCCGCTGCTGCCGTCGGGGCGCCGGCGGCGGCGCGCGAGAAAGCTGGCTTCGGGCGTGGCCGCGGCCCAGTGGCGCAGGTAGTCGGTGACGCGCAGCGCATAGTCGCCCAGCGGCAGTTCGGCATCGAGATAGCGCACGCCTGGCGCACCTTCGCGCAGCGTGACGCGCGTCACGCCAAAGGCCATGGGACGGTAGCGCACGGCAGTGGTTTCACGGGGCAGGGCAAGAGCGGACATGGCGCCTCCTCAAGACTTGCCGACCTTGGCTGCGTGGCCCGCGAGAAAGTCGCCCAGGCGCTGCTTGGCCTCGGGCGCGCTCTGCGCGATCGCGGCCATCATGGCCTCGGTGAAATAGCCCTGGTCCGCGGGCTGCTCGGCGATGCGCGGCAGCGCCTGGACCAGCGCGTAATTGGTCAGCGGCGCGTTCTGCGCCACGCGCAGAGCGAGCGCGCAGGCCTTGTCGAAGGCCTGGCCTTCGGGCACCAGGTACTGCGCCATGCCGATGCGCTCGCCCTCCTGCGCGTCATAGACACGGCCGGTGAGCATCATGTCGGCCATGCGCGCCGCGCCGATCAGCTTCGGGATGCGCACCGAGCCGCCGCCGCCGACGAAGATGCCGCGCGAGCCCTCGGGCAGTGCATAGAAGGTCGTGGCATCGGCGACGCGGATATGGCAGGCGCTGGCAAGTTCCAGGCCGCCGCCGACCACGGCGCCATGCAGCGCCGCAATCACCGGCACCGGCCCGAACTGCACGCGCTCGAGCGCCGCATGCCACATGCGCGAATGGTGCAGGCCCTGGGCCGCATCGCGCTCCTGCAGCTCGGCAAGATCCAGCCCGGCGCAGAAATGCGGGCCTTCGCCATCGATCACCGCGGCGCGCACGCTGGCCGGCAGGGTCTCGAAGATATCGCGCAAGGCCAGGATCAGGCCGTCGCTCAGCGCATTGCGCTTGGCGTCGCGCGCCAGCCGGATCACGGCAATCTCCTGCGCGTCGCCACGCAGCTCGAAATGGATGTCAGGGTGGGTCATGGGGCTCTCCTGGCGTTTGATTTTGGTTATCTTTCATAACCATATCAAGCGAGAAAAGCAGCTTTGGACCTGGGATATACCCGCGCCGGGTCAGTCGTAGATTTTCTGCAGCAGCCGGATCAGCGTCTTGCGTTCCTGCGCCGTGAGCCGGTCGGTGGCGTCGATCTCGAGCGCACTGACGGTCTGCTCGGCCTGCGCGTTCAGCGCCTGGCCTTCCTCGGTCAGGTACAGGCCCATGGCACGCCCATCGTAGGGATGGGGGCGGCGCACCAGCAGGCTGCGCTTTTCCAGCACGCCCACCAGGCTCACCAGGTTCGGCGGCAGGATGTTGAGGCTGGCGCAGACCTGGCGCGAGGTGATGCCGGCGTTGTGCGCCACCAGGTTGAGCAGCGAGAAATCCACGACCTTGAGCCCGTAGACCGCCATGCGCTCGGTGAAGACCTCGATGATCGACAGCGATGCACGCCGCGCGTTGTAGCCGACCAGCGTGCGCAGGAAGTCGGTGTTGACGGCATCCACGATGTCGATCGCTACCGCGGGAGAAAGGGTTTTGGCGCTTGGCATGCGGCGATTGTGCCGCGCCAGGGCAAGCGCGCAATAGCTGGTTTCCACCGGGCGTGGCCTACCTGCGTGACCTGTCGATGCGCCCACCGTTCACGCTGAGTCTGTCGACCCCCGTCCGTCCTGGCCCTGCCGACCTCCCGTTCGTCCTGAGCCTGTCGACCCCACCGTTCGCCCTGAGCCTGTCGAAGGGTGGGAGTTTCCGCCACCGCCCGGCTGGCGGCGATCGAAGGAAATCGAAGCGCGAAGCCGGCTAATGCGGCTAATGCGGCTACTGCGGCGCCAGCAGCGCGCGCCGGTACTGCACTGCCTCGGCCACATGCGGCGTCTCGGTGTGCGCGCTGTCGGCAAGATCGGCAATGGTGCGCGCCACCTTGAGCACGCGGTGCAGGCTGCGGCCCGACCAGCCCAGGCGCGCGGCCGCCGATTGCACCAGCGTCTTGGCCGCGGGCGCGAGCTGCAGGTGGCGGTCGATGGCCGGGCCCTGCAGGCCCTGGTTGGGGATGCCCTGGCGTTCGCACGCCAGCGCATGCGCGCGCACCACGCGGGCGCGGATCTGGGCCGTCGACTCTGCCTGGGTCGCATCGGCGCGGCTGGCGGCCAGCAACTGCGCCGCGGGCAGCGCCGGCACTTCGACATGCAGGTCGATGCGGTCGAGCAGCGGCCCGCTGAGCTTGCGCTGGTAGCGCGCCACCTGGTCGGGCGTGCAGCGGCAGCGCTGCTGCGCCGAGCCCCAGAAGCCGCAGGGGCAGGGGTTCATCGCGGCGATCAGCTGGAAGCGTGCCGGAAATTCGGCGCGCTGCGCGGCGCGCGCAATGGTGATGCGGCCGGTCTCGAGCGGCTCGCGCAGCGCCTCGAGCGCGGCGCGGCTGAACTCCGGGAACTCGTCGAGAAACAGCACGCCATGGTGCGCCAGCGAGATCTCGCCCGGGCGCGGCGGCGAGCCCCTGTGAGATGATGTAATTGATGAGACTGATTCCGTTGCGCCACAAAGGGTTAGCTGATTTTTTCATGAATTGATGAGACTGTTTCATGTCAAATAGATGAGACTGGAGAGAGGACTTTGCTAAATAGAAGAGACAACCCCACCGTTGTGCGGTCGGTGCGCAAGATTCCGACCAATCGCCGTAGCGTCACGGGCTTCGTAAGCTGGCGCGCGCAGAGTTCTATCCCGTACGAGTCCACATTGGAACGAGACTTTGT
>NZ_CP054840.1:3685000-3687500 GCF_013363755.1 Comamonas antarctica | reverse complement strand
GCTAACGACATTTTTGATTGCGTCAAAACAAGATTTAACTTCTGTTATTTCTTAAGTAATGACGAATCATTCTCTAACAACCACCGAGCAATCGGTGGAAGCAAAAAGAATGTTCACATTACGGCATAACGCGCGAGGTGAGAGACCTCGCACAGTCTTTGATACAACCGCGAAGTCTTTAACGAGACGTCAAAGTTATAGGGTCAAGTGACTAAGAGCATGTGGTGGATGCCTTGGCGATTACAGGCGACGAAAGACGTGATAGCCTGCGATAAGCTTCGGGGAGCTGGCAAATAAGCTTTGATCCGGAGATTTCTGAATGGGGAAACCCACCCGCAAGGGTATCGCATACTGAATTCATAGGTATGCGAGGCGAACCGAGTGAACTGAAACATCTAAGTAGCTCGAGGAAAAGACATCAACCGAGATTCCGAAAGTAGTGGCGAGCGAAATCGGAACAGCCTTCTAGTGATACCTCGACTGTTAGCAAAGCGGCATGGAAAGGCCGACCATAGTGGGTGATAGTCCCGTATGCGAAAACAGACGAGCGGTACTAAGCTAGAGAAAAGTAGGGCGGGGCACGAGAAACCTTGTCTGAATATGGGGGGACCATCCTCCAAGGCTAAATACTCGTAATCGACCGATAGTGAACCAGTACCGTGAGGGAAAGGCGAAAAGAACCCCGGGAGGGGAGTGAAATAGATCCTGAAACCGCATGCTTACAAAAAGTAGGAGCCCGCAAGGGTGACTGCGTACCTTTTGTATAATGGGTCAGCGACTTACATTCAGTGGCAAGGTTAACCGAATAGGGAAGCCGTAGAGAAATCGAGTCCGAATAGGGCGAATCAGTCGCTGGGTGTAGACCCGAAACCAAGTGATCTATCCATGGCCAGGATGAAGGTGCCGTAACAGGTACTGGAGGTCCGAACCGACTAATGTTGCAAAATTAGCGGATGAGCTGTGGATAGGGGTGAAAGGCTAAACAAACTTGGAAATAGCTGGTTCTCTCCGAAAACTATTTAGGTAGTGCCTCAAGTATTACCTGCGGGGGTAGAGCACTGTTTAGGCTAGGGGGTCATGGCGACTTACCAAACCTATGCAAACTCCGAATACCGCAGAGTACAGCTTGGGAGACAGAGCACCGGGTGCTAACGTCCGGACTCAAGAGGGAAACAACCCAGACCGCCAGCTAAGGTCCCTAAAATTGGCTAAGTGGGAAACGAAGTGGGAAGGCTAAAACAGTCAGGATGTTGGCTTAGAAGCAGCCATCATTTAAAGAAAGCGTAATAGCTCACTGATCGAGTCGTCCTGCGCGGAAGATGTAACGGGGCTAAGCCAGTTACCGAAGCTGCGGATGTGCAATTCATTGCACGTGGTAGGAGAGCGTTCTGTAAGCCTGTGAAGGTGTCTGGTAACGGATGCTGGAGGTATCAGAAGTGCGAATGCTGACATGAGTAGCGTTAAAGGGGGTGAAAAGCCCCCTCGCCGTAAGCGCAAGGTTTTCTACGCAACGTTCATCGGCGTAGAGTGAGTCGGCCCCTAAGGCGAGGCAGAGATGCGTAGCTGATGGGAAACAGGTCAATATTCCTGTACCGATCAATAGTGCGATGTGGGGACGGAGAAGGTTAGCTCAGCCAACTGTTGGATATGTTGGTTCAAGCCTGTAGTCGTGCCTGGTAGGCAAATCCGCCGGGCTTAGATGAGGGGTGATAACGAGTCTGCTTGCAGACGAAGTGAGTGATACCCAGCTTCCAGGAAAAGCCACTAAGCTTCAGCTATTGACGACCGTACCGCAAACCGACACTGGTGCGCGAGATGAGTATTCTAAGGCGCTTGAGAGAACTCTGGAGAAGGAACTCGGCAAATTGATACCGTAACTTCGGGAGAAGGTATGCCGCAAGTAGGTGATCCTGCACAAGGGGAGCCCAAAGCGGTTGCAAAAAATCGGTGGCTGCGACTGTTTAATAAAAACACAGCACTCTGCAAACACGAAAGTGGACGTATAGGGTGTGACGCCTGCCCGGTGCTGGAAGATTAAATGATGGGGTGCAAGCTCTTGATTGAAGTCCCAGTAAACGGCGGCCGTAACTATAACGGTCCTAAGGTAGCGAAATTCCTTGTCGGGTAAGTTCCGACCTGCACGAATGGCGTAACGATGGCCACACTGTCTCCTCCAGAGACTCAGCGAAGTTGAAATGTTTGTGATGATGCAATCTCCCCGCGGAAAGACGGAAAGACCCCATGAACCTTTACTGTAGCTTTGTATTGGACTTTGAACAGATCTGTGTAGGATAGGTGGGAGGCTTTGAAGCGAGGACGCTAGTTCTCGTGGAGCCAACGTTGAAATACCACCCTGGTGTGTTTGAGGTTCTAACCTAGGTCCCTTATCGGGATCGGGGACAGTGCATGGTAGGCAGTTTGACTGGGGCGGTCTCCTCCCAAAGCGTAACGGAGGAGTTCGAAGGTACGCTAGTTACGGTCGGACATCGTGACGATAGTG
>NZ_CP054840.1:3457500-3682500 GCF_013363755.1 Comamonas antarctica | reverse complement strand
AGAATGTCGCGGTGAATACGTTCCCGGGTCTTGTACACACCGCCCGTCACACCATGGGAGCGGGTCTCGCCAGAAGTAGGTAGCCTAACCGTAAGGAGGGCGCTTACCACGGCGGGGTTCGTGACTGGGGTGAAGTCGTAACAAGGTAGCCGTATCGGAAGGTGCGGCTGGATCACCTCCTTTCTGGAAAACCGCAATCCAATTTGAACGCCCACACTTATCGGTTGTTGGAACAGTCCTCGTGACTGTCCGCAAAAGGGTCTGTAGCTCAGCTGGTTAGAGCACTGTGTTGATAACGCAGGGGTCGTTGGTTCGAGCCCAACTAGACCCACCATTTGCTTCCAACGAAGTGAAGTGATTGAGTAGCCAGTCAGTCATGATTGGCTAGAGCCAAGCAGCGCTAGGCGCTGGAGCGAAGCACACCTGGAGTGTGCGAGCGACAGGCAACGACGCATGCGCCGGCTATAGATAATCATGGGGGATTAGCTCAGCTGGGAGAGCACCTGCTTTGCAAGCAGGGGGTCGTCGGTTCGATCCCGTCATCCTCCACCATTCGATTCGGGTTTGTTCTTAGCGTGCTTTTAGCATGCTATAATTTTTGACTCAACAAAAAAGCAGTTTTCAAAAAGACTGCTTTTTTGTTGATCGTTATCTAACGATCATCGGCTGTTCTTTAAAAATTCATAGAGTCGAAATCAGAGTTGTTAGCGGAAACTGCACATTCGTAAAGGTTTAGTGCAGACCGTGCCGCTAACGACATTTTTGATTGCGTCAAAACAAGATTTAACTTTGTTAAATTCTTAAGTAATGACGAATCATTCTCTAACAACCACCGAGCAATCGGTGGAAGCAAAAAGAATGTTCACATTACGGCATAACGCGCGAGGTGAGAGACCTCGCACAGTCTTTGATACAACCGCGATTGTCTTTAACGAGACGTCAAAGTTATAGGGTCAAGTGACTAAGAGCATGTGGTGGATGCCTTGGCGATTACAGGCGACGAAAGACGTGATAGCCTGCGATAAGCTTCGGGGAGCTGGCAAATAAGCTTTGATCCGGAGATTTCTGAATGGGGAAACCCACCCGCAAGGGTATCGCATACTGAATTCATAGGTATGCGAGGCGAACCGAGTGAACTGAAACATCTAAGTAGCTCGAGGAAAAGACATCAACCGAGATTCCGAAAGTAGTGGCGAGCGAAATCGGAACAGCCTTCTAGTGATACCTCGACTGTTAGCAAAGCGGCATGGAAAGGCCGACCATAGTGGGTGATAGTCCCGTATGCGAAAACAGACGAGCGGTACTAAGCTAGAGAAAAGTAGGGCGGGGCACGAGAAACCTTGTCTGAATATGGGGGGACCATCCTCCAAGGCTAAATACTCGTAATCGACCGATAGTGAACCAGTACCGTGAGGGAAAGGCGAAAAGAACCCCGGGAGGGGAGTGAAATAGATCCTGAAACCGCATGCTTACAAAAAGTAGGAGCCCGCAAGGGTGACTGCGTACCTTTTGTATAATGGGTCAGCGACTTACATTCAGTGGCAAGGTTAACCGAATAGGGAAGCCGTAGAGAAATCGAGTCCGAATAGGGCGAATCAGTCGCTGGTGTAGACCCGAAACCAAGTGATCTATCCATGGCCAGGATGAAGGTGCCGTAACAGGTACTGGAGGTCCGAACCGACTAATGTTGCAAAATTAGCGGATGAGCTGTGGATAGGGGTGAAAGGCTAAACAAACTTGGAAATAGCTGGTTCTCTCCGAAAACTATTTAGGTAGTGCCTCAAGTATTACCTGCGGGGGTAGAGCACTGTTTAGGCTAGGGGGTCATGGCGACTTACCAAACCTATGCAAACTCCGAATACCGCAGAGTACAGCTTGGGAGACAGAGCACCGGGTGCTAACGTCCGGACTCAAGAGGGAAACAACCCAGACCGCCAGCTAAGGTCCCTAAAATTGGCTAAGTGGGAAACGAAGTGGGAAGGCTAAAACAGTCAGGATGTTGGCTTAGAAGCAGCCATCATTTAAAGAAAGCGTAATAGCTCACTGATCGAGTCGTCCTGCGCGGAAGATGTAACGGGGCTAAGCCAGTTACCGAAGCTGCGGATGTGCAATTCATTGCACGTGGTAGGAGAGCGTTCTGTAAGCCTGTGAAGGTGTCTGGTAACGGATGCTGGAGGTATCAGAAGTGCGAATGCTGACATGAGTAGCGTTAAAGGGGGTGAAAAGCCCCCTCGCCGTAAGCGCAAGGTTTTCTACGCAACGTTCATCGGCGTAGAGTGAGTCGGCCCCTAAGGCGAGGCAGAGATGCGTAGCTGATGGGAAACAGGTCAATATTCCTGTACCGATCAATAGTGCGATGTGGGGACGGAGAAGGTTAGCTCAGCCAACTGTTGGATATGTTGGTTCAAGCCTGTAGTCGTGCCTGGTAGGCAAATCCGCCGGGCTTAGATGAGGGGTGATAACGAGTCTGCTTGCAGACGAAGTGAGTGATACCCAGCTTCCAGGAAAAGCCACTAAGCTTCAGCTATTGACGACCGTACCGCAAACCGACACTGGTGCGCGAGATGAGTATTCTAAGGCGCTTGAGAGAACTCTGGAGAAGGAACTCGGCAAATTGATACCGTAACTTCGGGAGAAGGTATGCCGCAAGTAGGTGATCCTGTACAAGGGGAGCCCAAAGCGGTTGCAAAAAATCGGTGGCTGCGACTGTTTAATAAAAACACAGCACTCTGCAAACACGAAAGTGGACGTATAGGGTGTGACGCCTGCCCGGTGCTGGAAGATTAAATGATGGGGTGCAAGCTCTTGATTGAAGTCCCAGTAAACGGCGGCCGTAACTATAACGGTCCTAAGGTAGCGAAATTCCTTGTCGGGTAAGTTCCGACCTGCACGAATGGCGTAACGATGGCCACACTGTCTCCTCCAGAGACTCAGCGAAGTGAAATGTTTGTGATGATGCAATCTCCCCGCGGAAAGACGGAAAGACCCCATGAACCTTTACTGTAGCTTTGTATTGGACTTTGAACAGATCTGTGTAGGATAGGTGGGAGGCTTTGAAGCGAGGACGCTAGTTCTCGTGGAGCCAACGTTGAAATACCACCCTGGTGTGTTTGAGGTTCTAACCTAGGTCCTTATCGGGATCGGGGACAGTGCATGGTAGGCAGTTTTGACTGGGGCGGTCTCCTCCCAAAGCGTAACGGAGGAGTTCGAAGGTACGCTAGTTACGGTCGGACATCGTGACGATAGTGCAATGGCATAAGCGTGTAACTGCGAGACTGACAAGTCGAGCAGATGCGAAAGCAGGACATAGTGATCCGGTGGTTCTGTATGGAAGGGCCATCGCTCAACGGATAAAAGGTACTCTGGGGATAACAGGCTGATACCGCCCAAGAGTTCATATCGACGGCGGTGTTTGGCACCTCGATGTCGGCTCATCTCATCCTGGGGCTGTAGTCGGTCCCAAGGGTATGGCTGTTCGCCATTTAAAGAGGTACGTGAGCTGGGTTTAAAACGTCGTGAGACAGTTTGGTCCCTATCTTCCGTGGGCGCTGCAGATTTGAGGAAGCCTGCTCCTAGTACGAGAGGACCGGAGTGGACACACCTCTGGTGTATCGGTTGTCACGCCAGTGGCATTGCCGAGTAGCTAAGTGTGGAAGAGATAACCGCTGAAAGCATCTAAGCGGGAAACTCGTTTCAAGATGAGATCTGCCGGGGGCTTGACCCCCCTGAAGAGTCGTTCGAGACCAGGACGTTGATAGGTTGGGTGTGGAAGCGCAGCAATGCGTTAAGCTAACCAATAACTAATTGCTCGTGAGGCTTGACCCTATAACTTTGATCCCAAAAGCGGACGAAGACAGTTATGCCAGGCGCAATCAAAATATAATCTGATTTCAGTCTCTATGAATTCGCTGAAGCGTTCGACAAACTGAGCGCCAAGGCAAAAAGTTATGCCTGATGACCATAGCAAGTTGGCACCACTCCTTCCCATCCCGAACAGGACAGTGAAACGACTTTGCGCCGATGATAGTGCGGGTTCCCGTGTGAAAGTAGGTCTCGTCAGGCTCTTACAGCAAGAAACGCCCAGTCGAGCGACTGGGCGTTTTCTCTTCCCTTCAGAGGAACAACCAACTGGTTGATGCCTTCGAAGTGAAAGAAAACGCAAGACGTTTGAGTGCAGTGAAAGCTGTGCTAGAATTCAAGGCTTCGCTGATCGCAGCGAGCAGGGAAAGAAATTTTCACTGATCATTAAAAATATACAGCCGATAAGCGTGGCGTTTGAAGGCGATTGCCAAGTTCTTTGGAACTAGTGCATTGCACTACAAATGCTCATGAAGAAGTGAAGTTCACTTCAATTCTTTTATGAGTCGCTCGAAAGAGCAAAAAATCAAGATCGAACTATAGAGTTTGATCCTGGCTCAGATTGAACGCTGGCGGCATGCCTTACACATGCAAGTCGAACGGTAACAGCTCTTCGGAGGCTGACGAGTGGCGAACGGGTGAGTAATACATCGGAACGTGCCCGATCGTGGGGGATAACGGAGCGAAAGCTTTGCTAATACCGCATACGATCTACGGATGAAAGCAGGGGACCCTCGGGCCTTGCGCGAACGGAGCGGCCGATGGCAGATTAGGTAGTTGGTGGGATAAAAGCTTACCAAGCCGACGATCTGTAGCTGGTCTGAGAGGACGACCAGCCACACTGGGACTGAGACACGGCCCAGACTCCTACGGGAGGCAGCAGTGGGGAATTTTGGACAATGGGCGAAAGCCTGATCCAGCAATGCCGCGTGCAGGATGAAGGCCTTCGGGTTGTAAACTGCTTTTGTACGGAACGAAAAGTCCGGGATAACACCCCGGACCATGACGGTACCGTAAGAATAAGCACCGGCTAACTACGTGCCAGCAGCCGCGGTAATACGTAGGGTGCAAGCGTTAATCGGAATTACTGGGCGTAAAGCGTGCGCAGGCGGTTATGTAAGACAGATGTGAAATCCCCGGGCTCAACCTGGGAACTGCATTTGTGACTGCATAGCTGGAGTACGGCAGAGGGGATGGAATTCCGCGTGTAGCAGTGAAATGCGTAGATATGCGGAGGAACACCGATGGCGAAGGCAATCCCCTGGCCTGTACTGACGCTCATGCACGAAAGCGTGGGGAGCAAACAGGATTAGATACCCTGGTAGTCCACGCCCTAAACGATGTCAACTGGTTGTTGGGTCTTCACTGACTCAGTAACGAAGCTAACGCGTGAAGTTGACCGCCTGGGGAGTACGGCCGCAAGGTTGAAACTCAAAGGAATTGACGGGGACCCGCACAAGCGGTGGATGATGTGGTTTAATTCGATGCAACGCGAAAAACCTTACCCACCTTTGACATGTACGGAACTCGCCAGAGATGGCTTGGTGCTCGAAAGAGAATCGTAACACAGGTGCTGCATGGCTGTCGTCAGCTCGTGTCGTGAGATGTTGGGTTAAGTCCCGCAACGAGCGCAACCCTTGCCATTAGTTGCTACATTCAGTTGAGCACTCTAATGGGACTGCCGGTGACAAACCGGAGGAAGGTGGGGATGACGTCAAGTCCTCATGGCCCTTATAGGTGGGGCTACACACGTCATACAATGGCTGGTACAGAGGGTTGCCAACCCGCGAGGGGGAGCTAATCCCATAAAGCCAGTCGTAGTCCGGATCGCAGTCTGCAACTCGACTGCGTGAAGTCGGAATCGCTAGTAATCGCGGATCAGAATGTCGCGGTGAATACGTTCCCGGGTCTTGTACACACCGCCCGTCACACCATGGGAGCGGGTCTCGCCAGAAGTAGGTAGCCTAACCGTAAGGAGGGCGCTTACCACGGCGGGGTTCGTGACTGGGGTGAAGTCGTAACAAGGTAGCCGTATCGGAAGGTGCGGCTGGATCACCTCCTTTCTGGAAAACCGCAATCCAATTTGAACGCCCACACTTATCGGTTGTTGGAACAGTCCTTGTGACTGTCCGCAAGAGGGTCTGTAGCTCAGCTGGTTAGAGCACTGTGTTGATAACGCAGGGGTCGTTGGTTCGAGCCCAACTAGACCCACCATTTGCTTCCAACGAGTTTGAAGTGATTGAGTAGCCAGTCAGTCATGATTGGCTAGAGCCAAGCAGCGCTAGGCGCCTGGCGCGAAGCACACCTGGAGTGTGCGAGCGACAGGCAACGACGCGATGCGCCGGCTATAGATAATCATGGGGGATTAGCTCAGCTGGGAGAGCACCTGCTTTGCAAGCAGGGGGTCGTCGGTTCGATCCCGTCATCCTCCACCATTCGATTCGGGTTTGTTCTTAGCGTGCTTTTAGCATGCTATAATTTTTGACTCAACAAAAAAGCAGTTTTCAAAAAGACTGCTTTTTTGTTGATCGTTATCTAACGATCATCGGCTGTTCTTTAAAAATTCATAGAGTCGAAATCAGAGTTGTTAGCGGAAACTGCACATTCGTAAAGGTTTAGTGCAGACCGTGCCGCTAACGACATTTTTGATTGCGTCAAAACAAGATTTAACTTGTTAAATTTCTTAAGTAATGACGAATCATTCTCTAACAACCACCGAGCAATCGGTGGAAGCAAAAAGAATGTTCACATTACGGCATAAACGCGCGAGGTGAGAGACCTCGCACAGTCTTTGATACAACCGCGATTGTCTTTAACGAGACGTCAAAGTTATAGGGTCAAGTGACTAAGAGCATGTGGTGGATGCCTTGGCGATTACAGGCGACGAAAGACGTGATAGCCTGCGATAAGCTTCGGGGAGCTGGCAAATAAGCTTTGATCCGGAGATTTCTGAATGGGGAAACCCACCCGCAAGGGTATCGCATACTGAATTCATAGGTATGCGAGGCGAACCGAGTGAACTGAAACATCTAAGTAGCTCGAGGAAAAGACATCAACCGAGCGAAAGTAGTGGCGAGCGAAATCGGAACAGCCTTCTAGTGATACCTCGACTGTTAGCAAAGCGGCATGGAAAGGCCGACCATAGTGGGTGATAGTCCCGTATGCGAAAACAGACGAGCGGTACTAAGCTAGAGAAAAGTAGGGCGGGGCACGAGAAACCTTGTCTGAATATGGGGGACCATCCTCCAAGGCTAAATACTCGTAATCGACCGATAGTGAACCAGTACCGTGAGGGAAAGGCGAAAAGAACCCCGGGAGGGGAGTGAAATAGATCCTGAAACCGCATGCTTACAAAAAGTAGGAGCCCGCAAGGGTGACTGCGTACCTTTTGTATAATGGGTCAGCGACTTACATTCAGTGGCAAGGTTAACCGAATAGGGAAGCCGTAGAGAAATCGAGTCCGAATAGGGCGAATCAGTCGCTGGGTGTAGACCCGAACCAAGTGATCTATCCATGGCCAGGATGAAGGTGCCGTAACAGGTACTGGAGGTCCGAACCGACTAATGTTGCAAATTAGCGGATGAGCTGTGGATAGGGGTGAAAGGCTAAAACAAACTGGAAATAGCTGGTTCTCTCCGAAAACTATTAGTAGTGCCTCAAGTATTACCTGCGGGGGTAGAGCACTGTTTAGGCTAGGGGTCATGGCGACTTACCAAACCTATGCAAACTCCGAATACCGCAGAGTACAGCTTGGGAGACAGAGCACCGGGTGCTAACGTCCGGACTCAAGAGGAAACAACCCAGACCGCCAGCTAAGGTCCCTAAAATTGGCTAAGTGGGAAACGAAGTGGGAAGGCTAAAACAGTCAGGATGTTGGCTTAGAAGCAGCCATCATTTAAAGAAAGCGTAATAGCTCACTGATCGAGTCGTCCTGCGCGGAAGATGTAACGGGGCTAAGCCAGTTACCGAAGCTGCGGATGTGCAATTCATTGCACGTGGTAGGAGAGCGTTCTGTAAGCCTGTGAAGGTGTCTGGTAACGGATGCTGGAGGTATCAGAAGTGCGAATGCTGACATGAGTAGCGTTAAAGGGGGTGAAAAGCCCCCTCGCCGTAAGCGCAAGGTTTCTACGCAACGTTCATCGGCGTAGAGTGAGTCGGCCCCTAGGCGAGGCAGAGATGCGTAGCTGATGGGAAACAGGTCAATATTCCTGTACCGATCAATAGTGCGATGTGGGGACGGAGAAGGTTAGCTCAGCCAAACTGTTGGATATGTTGGTTCAAGCCTGTAGTCGTGCCTGGTAGGCAAATCCGCCGGGCTTAGATGAGGGGTGATAACGAGTCTGCTTGCAGACGAAGTGGAGTGATACCCAGCTTCCAGGAAAAGCCACTAAGCTTCAGCTATTGACGACCGTACCGCAAACCGACACTGGTGCGCGAGATGAGTATTCTAAGGCGCTTGAGAGAACTCTGGAGAAGGAACTCGGCAAATTGATACGTAACTTCGGGAGAAGGTATGCCGCAAGTAGGTGATCCTGTACAAGGGGAGCCCAAAGCGGTTGCAAAAAATCGGTGGCTGCGACTGTTTAATAAAAACACAGCACTCTGCAAACACGAAAGTGGACGTATAGGGTGTGACGCCTGCCCGGTGCTGGAAATTAAATGATGGGGTGCAAGCTCTTGATTGAAGTCCCAGTAAACGGCGGCCGTAACTAAACGGTCCTAAGGTAGCGAAATTCCTTGTCGGGTAAGTTCCGACCTGCACGAATGGCGTAACGATGGCCACACTGTCTCCTCCAGAGACTCAGCGAAGTTGAAATGTTTGTGATGATGCAATCTCCCCGCGGAAAGACGGAAAGACCCCATGAACCTTTACTGTAGCTTTGTATTGGACTTTGAACAGATCTGTGTAGGATAGGTGGGAGGCTTTGAAGCGAGGACGCTAGTTCTGTGGAGCCAACGTGAAATACCACCCTGGTGTGTTTGAGGTTCTAACCTAGGTCCCTTATCGGGATCGGGGACAGTGCATGGTAGGCAGTTTGACTGGGGCGGTCTCCTCCCAAAGCGTAACGGAGGAGTTCGAAGGTACGCTAGTTACGGTCGGACATCGTGACGATAGTGCAATGGCATAAGCGTGCTTAACTGCGAGACTGACAAGTCGAGCAGATGCGAAAGCAGGACATAGTGATCCGGTGGTTCTGTATGGAAGGGCCATCGCTCAACGGATAAAAGGTACTCTGGGGATAACAGGCTGATACCGCCAAGAGTTCATATCGACGGCGGTGTTTGGCACCTCGATGTCGGCTCATCTCATCCTGGGGCTGTAGTCGGTCCAAGGGTATGGCTGTTCGCCATTTAAAGAGGTACGTGAGCTGGGTTTAAAACGTCGTGAGACAGTTTGGTCCCTATCTTCCGTGGGCGCTGCAGATTTGAGGAAGCCTGCTCCTAGTACGAGAGGACCGGAGTGGACACACCTCTGGTGTATCGGTTGTCACGCCAGTGGCATTGCCGAGTAGCTAAGTGTGGAAGAGATAACCGCTGAAAGCATCTAAGCGGGAAACTCGTTTCAAGATGAGATCTGCCGGGGGCTTGACCCCCCTGAAGAGTCGTTCGAGACCAGGACGTTGATAGGTTGGGTGTGGAAGCGCAGCAATGCGTTAAGCTAACCAATACTAATTGCTCGTGAGGCTTGACCCTATAACTTTGATCCCAAAAGCGGATCGAAGACAGTTATGCCAGGCGCAATCAAAATATAATCTGATTTCAGTCTCTATGAATTCGCTGAAGCGTTCGACAAACTGAGCGCCAAGGCAAAAAGTTATGCCTGATGACCATAGCAAGTTGGCACCACTCCTTCCCATCCCGAACAGGACAGTGAAACGACTTTGCGCCGATGATAGTGCGGGTTCCCGTGTGAAAGTAGGTCATCGTCAGGCTCTTACAGCAAGAAACGCCCAGTCGAGCGACTGGGCGTTTTCTCTTCCCTTCAGAGGAACAACCAACTGGTTGATGCCTTCGAAGTGAAAAGAAAACGCAAGACGTTTGAGTGCAGTGAAAGCTGTGCTAGAATTCAAGGCTTCGCTGATCGCAGCGAGCCAGGTGAAAAGAAATTTTCACTGATCATTAAAAATATACAGCCGATAAGCGTGGGCGTTTGAAGGCGATTGCCAAGTTCTTTTGGAACTAGTGCATTGCACTACAAATGCTCATGAAGAAGTGAAGTTCACTTCAATTCTTTTATGAGTCGCTCGAAAGAGCAAAAAATCAAGATCGAACTATAGAGTTTGATCCTGGCTCAGATTGAACGCTGGCGGCATGCCTTACAATGCAAGTCGAACGGTAACAGCTCTTCGGAGGCTGACGAGTGGCGAACGGGTGAGTAATACATCGGAACGTGCCCGATCGTGGGGGATAACGGAGCGAAAGCTTTGCTAATACCGCATACGATCTACGGATGAAAGCAGGGGACCCTCGGGCCTTGCGCGAACGGAGCGGCCGATGGCAGATTAGGTAGTTGGTGGGATAAAAGCTTACCAAGCCGACGATCTGTAGCTGGTCTGAGAGGACGACCAGCCACACTGGGACTGAGACACGGCCCAGACTCCTACGGGAGGCAGCAGTGGGGAATTTTGGACAATGGGCGAAAGCCTGATCCAGCAATGCCGCGTGCAGGATGAAGGCCTTCGGGTTGTAAACTGCTTTGTACGGAACGAAAAGTCTCGGGATAACACCCGGGACCATGACGGTACCGTAGAATAAGCACCGGCTAACTACGTGCCAGCAGCCGCGGTAATACGTAGGGTGCAAGCGTTAATCGGAATTACTGGGCGTAAAGCGTGCGCAGGCGGTATGTAAGACAGATGTGAAATCCCCGGCTCAACCTGGGAACTGCATTTGTGACTGCATAGCTGGAGTACGGCAGAGGGGGATGGAATTCCGCGTGTAGCAGTGAAATGCGTAGATATGCGGAGGAACACCGATGGCGAAGGCAATCCCCTGGGCCTGTACTGACGCTCATGCACGAAAGCGTGGGAGCAAACAGGATTAGATACCCTGGTAGTCCACGCCCTAACGATGTCAACTGGTTGTTGGGTCTTCACTGACTCAGTAACGAAGCTAACGCGTGAAGTTGACCGCCTGGGGAGTACGGCCGCAAGGTTGAAACTCAAAGGAATTGACGGGGACCCGCACAAGCGGTGGATGATGTGGTTTAATTCGATGCAACGCGAAAAACCTTACCCACCTTTGACATGTACGGAACTCGCCAGAGATGGCTTGGTGCTCGAAAGAGAATCGTAACACAGGTGCTGCATGGCTGTCGTCAGCTCGTGTCGTGAGATGTTGGGTTAAGTCCCGCAACGAGCGCAACCCTTGCCATTAGTTGCTACATTCAGTTGAGCACTCTAATGGGACTGCCGGTGACAAACCGGAGGAAGGTGGGGATGACGTCAAGTCCTCATGGCCCTTATAGGTGGGGCTACACACGTCATACAATGGCTGGTACAGAGGGTTGCCAACCCGCGAGGGGGAGCAATCCCATAAAGCCAGTCGTAGTCCGGATCGCAGTCTGCAACTCGACGCGTGAAGTCGGAATCGCTAGTAATCGCGGATCAGAATGTCGCGGTGAATACGTTCCCGGGTCTTGTACACACCGCCCGTCACACCATGGGAGCGGGTCTCGCCAGAAGTAGGTAGCCTAACCGTAAGGAGGGCGCTTACCACGGCGGGGTTCGTGACTGGGGTGAAGTCGTAACAAGGTAGCCGTATCGGAAGGTGCGGCTGGATCACCTCCTTTCTGGAAAACCGCAATCCAATTTGAACGCCCACACTTATCGGTGTTGGAACAGTCCTGTGACTGTCCGCAAAGGGTCTGTAGCTCAGCTGGTTAGAGCACTGTGTTGATAACGCAGGGGTCGTTGGTTCGAGCCAACTAGACCCACCATTTGCTTCCAACGAGTTTGAGTGATTGAGTAAGTCAGTCATGATTGGCTAGAGCCAAGCAGCGCTAGGCGCTGTGGCGAAGCACACCTGGAGTGTCGGAGCGACAGCAACGACGCGACGCGGCTATAGACAATCAGCGGGGGATTAGCTCAGCTGGGAGAGCACCTGCTTTGCAAGCAGGGGGTCGTCGGTTCGATCCGTCATCCTCCACCATTCGATTCGGGTTTGTTCTTAGCGTGCTTTTAGCATGCTATAATTTTTGACTCAACAAAAAAGCAGTTTTCAAAAAGACTGCTTTTTTGTGATCGTTATCTAACGATCATCGGCTGTTCTTTAAAAATTCATAGAGTCGAAATCAGAGTTGTTAGCGGAAACTGCACATCGTAAAGGTTTAGTGCAGACCGTGCGCTAACGACATTTTGATTGCGTCAAAACAAGATTTAACTTCTGTTTAAATTTCTTAAGTAATGACGAATCATTCTCTAACAACCACCGAGCAATCGGTGGAAGCAAAAAGAAGTTCACATTACGGCATAACGCGCGAGGTGAGAGACCTCGCACAGTCTTTGATAACAACCGCGATTGTCTTTAACGAGACGTCAAAGTTATAGGGTCAAGTGACTAAGAGCATGTGGTGGATGCCTTGGCGATTACAGGCGACGAAAGACGTGATAGCCTGCGATAAGCTTCGGGGAGCTGGCAAATAAGCTTTGATCCGGAGATTTCTGAATGGGGAAACCCACCCGCAAGGGTATCGCATACTGAATTCATAGGTATGCGAGGCGAACCGAGTGAACTGAAACATCTAAGTAGCTCGAGGAAAAGACATCAACCGAGATTCCGAAAGTAGTGGCGAGCGAAATCGGAACAGCCTTCTAGTGATACCTCGACTGTTAGCAAAGCGGCATGGAAAGGCCGACCATAGTGGGTGATAGTCCCGTATGCGAAAACAGACGAGCGGTACTAAGCTAGAGAAAAGTAGGGCGGGGCACGAGAAACCTTGTCTGAATATGGGGGGACCATCCTCCAAGGCTAAATACTCGTAATCGACCGATAGTGAACCAGTACCGTGAGGGAAAGGCGAAAAGAACCCCGGGAGGGGAGTGAAATAGATCCTGAAACCGCATGCTTACAAAAAGTAGGAGCCCGCAAGGGTGACTGCGTACCTTTTGTATAATGGGTCAGCGACTTACATTCAGTGGCAAGGTTAACCGAATAGGGAAGCCGTAGAGAAATCGAGTCCGAATAGGGCGAATCAGTCGCTGGGTGTAGACCCGAAACCAAGTGATCTATCCATGGCCAGGATGAAGGTGCCGTAACAGGTACTGGAGGTCCGAACCGACTAATGTTGCAAAATTAGCGGATGAGCTGTGGATAGGGGTGAAAGGCTAAACAAACTTGGAAATAGCTGGTTCTCTCCGAAAACTATTTAGGTAGTGCCTCAAGTATTACCTGCGGGGGTAGAGCACTGTTTAGGCTAGGGGGTCATGGCGACTTACCAAACCTATGCAAACTCCGAATACCGCAGAGTACAGCTTGGGAGACAGAGCACCGGGTGCTAACGTCCGGACTCAAGAGGGAAACAACCCAGACCGCCAGCTAAGGTCCCTAAAATTGGCTAAGTGGGAAACGAAGTGGGAAGGCTAAAACAGTCAGGATGTTGGCTTAGAAGCAGCCATCATTTAAAGAAAGCGTAATAGCTCACTGATCGAGTCGTCCTGCGCGGAAGATGTAACGGGGCTAAGCCAGTTACCGAAGCTGCGGATGTGCAATTCATTGCACGTGGTAGGAGAGCGTTCTGTAAGCCTGTGAAGGTGTCTGGTAACGGATGCTGGAGGTATCAGAAGTGCGAATGCTGACATGAGTAGCGTTAAAGGGGGTGAAAAGCCCCTCGCCGTAAGCGCAAGGTTTTCTACGCAACGTTCATCGGCGTAGAGTGAGTCGGCCCCTAAGGCGAGGCAGAGATGCGTAGCTGATGGGAAACAGGTCAATATTCCTGTACCGATCAATAGTGCGATGTGGGGACGGAGAAGGTTAGCTCAGCCAACTGTTGGATATGTTGGTTCAAGCCTGTAGTCGTGCCTGGTAGGCAAATCCGCCGGCTTAGATGAGGGGTGATAACGAGTCTGCTTGCAGACGAAGTGAGTGATACCCAGCTTCCAGGAAAAGCCACTAAGCTTCAGCTATTGACGACCGTACCGCAAACCGACACTGGTGCGCGAGATGAGTATTCTAAGGCGCTTGAGAGAACTCTGGAGAAGGAACTCGGCAAATTGATACCGTAACTTCGGGAGAAGGTATGCCGCAAGTAGGTGATCCTGTACAAGGGGAGCCCAAAGCGGTTGCAAAAAATCGGTGGCTGCGACTGTTTAATAAAACACAGCACTCTGCAAACACGAAAGTGGACGTATAGGGTGTGACGCCTGCCCGGTGCTGGAAGATTAAATGATGGGGTGCAAGCTCTTGATTGAAGTCCCAGTAAACGGCGGCCGTAACTATAACGGTCCTAAGGTAGCGAAATTCCTTGTCGGGTAAGTTCCGACCTGCACGAATGGCGTAACGATGGCCACACTGTCTCCTCCAGAGACTCAGCGAAGTTGAAATGTTTGTGATGATGCAATCTCCCCGCGGAAAGACGGAAAGACCCCATGAACCTTTACTGTAGCTTTGTATTGGACTTTGAACAGATCTGTGTAGGATAGGTGGGAGGCTTTGAAGCGAGGACGCTAGTTCTCGTGGAGCCAACGTTGAAATACCACCCTGGTGTGTTTGAGGTTCTAACCTAGGTCCCTTATCGGGATCGGGGACAGTGCATGGTAGGCAGTTTGACTGGGGCGGTCTCCTCCCAAAGCGTAACGGAGGAGTTCGAAGGTACGCTAGTTACGGTCGGACATCGTGACGATAGTGCAATGGCATAAGCGTGCTTAACTGCGAGACTGACAAGTCGAGCAGATGCGAAAGCAGGACATAGTGATCCGGTGGTTCTGTATGGAAGGGCCATCGCTCAACGGATAAAAGGTACTCTGGGGATAACAGGCTGATACCGCCCAAGAGTTCATATCGACGGCGGTGTTTGGCACCTCGATGTCGGCTCATCTCATCCTGGGGCTGTAGTCGGTCCCAAGGGTATGGCTGTTCGCCATTTAAAGAGGTACGTGAGCTGGGTTTAAAACGTCGTGAGACAGTTTGGTCCCTATCTTCCGTGGGCGCTGCAGATTTGAGGAAGCCTGCTCCTAGTACGAGAGGACCGGAGTGGACACACCTCTGGTGTATCGGTTGTCACGCCAGTGGCATTGCCGAGTAGCTAAGTGTGGAAGAGATAACCGCTGAAAGCATCTAAGCGGGAAACTCGTTTCAAGATGAGATCTGCCGGGGGCTTGACCCCCCTGAAGAGTCGTTCGAGACCAGGACGTTGATAGGTTGGGTGTGGAAGCGCAGCAATGCGTTAAGCTAACCAATACTAATTGCTCGTGAGGCTTGACCCTATAACTTTGATCCCAAAAGCGGATCGAAGACAGTTATGCCAGGCGCAATCAAAATATAATCTGATTTCTAGTCTATGAATTCGCTGAAGCGTCGACAAACTGAGCGCCAAGGCAAAAAGTTATGCCTGATGACCATAGCAAGTTGGCACCACTCCTTCCCATCCCGAACAGGACAGTGAAACGACTTTGCGCCGATGATAGTGCGGGTTCCCGTGTGAAAGTAGGTCATCGTCAGGCTCTTACAGCAAGAAACGCCCAGTCGAGCGACTGGGCGTTTTCTCTTCCCTTCAGAGGAACAACCAACTGGTTGATGCCTTCGAAGTGAAAAGAAAACGCAAGACGTTTGAGCGCAGTGAAAGCTGTGCTAGAATTCAAGGCTTCGCTGATCGCAGCGAGCCAGGTGAAAAGAAATTTTCACTGATCATTAAAAATATACAGCCGATAAGCGTGGGCGTTTGAAGGCGATTGCCAAGTTCTTTGGAACTAGTGCATTGCACTACAAATGCTCATGAAGAAGTGAAGTTCACTTCAATTCTTTTATGAGTCGCTCGAAAGAGCAAAAAAATCAAGATCGAACTATAGAGTTTGATCCTGGCTCAGATTGAACGCTGGCGGCATGCCTTACACATGCAAGTCGAACGGTAACAGCTCTTCGGAGGCTGACGAGTGGCGAACGGGTGAGTAATACATCGGAACGTGCCCGATCGTGGGGGATAACGGAGCGAAAGCTTTGCTAATACCGCATACGATCTACGGATGAAAGCAGGGGACCCTCGGGCCTTGCGCGAACGGAGCGGCCGATGGCAGATTAGGTAGTTGGTGGGATAAAAGCTTACCAAGCCGACGATCTGTAGCTGGTCTGAGAGGACGACCAGCCACACTGGGACTGAGACACGGCCCAGACTCCTACGGGAGGCAGCAGTGGGGAATTTTGGACAATGGGCGAAAGCCTGATCCAGCAATGCCGCGTGCAGGATGAAGGCCTTCGGGTTGTAAACTGCTTTTGTACGGAACGAAAAGTCTCGGGATAACACCCCGGGACCATGACGGTACCGTAAGAATAAGCACCGGCTAACTACGTGCCAGCAGCCGCGGTAATACGTAGGGTGCAAGCGTTAATCGGAATTACTGGGCGTAAAGCGTGCGCAGGCGGTTATGTAAGACAGATGTGAAATCCCCGGGCTCAACCTGGGAACTGCATTTGTGACTGCATAGCTGGAGTACGGCAGAGGGGGATGGAATTCCGCGTGTAGCAGTGAAATGCGTAGATATGCGGAGGAACACCGATGGCGAAGGCAATCCCCTGGGCCTGTACTGACGCTCATGCACGAAAGCGTGGGGAGCAAACAGGATTAGATACCCTGGTAGTCCACGCCCTAAACGATGTCAACTGGTTGTTGGGTCTTCACTGACTCAGTAACGAAGCTAACGCGTGAAGTTGACCGCCTGGGGAGTACGGCCGCAAGGTTGAAACTCAAAGGAATTGACGGGGACCCGCACAAGCGGTGGATGATGTGGTTTAATTCGATGCAACGCGAAAAACCTTACCCACCTTTGACATGTACGGAACTCGCCAGAGATGGCTTGGTGCTCGAAAGAGAACCGTAACACAGGTGCTGCATGGCTGTCGTCAGCTCGTGTCGTGAGATGTTGGGTTAAGTCCCGCAACGAGCGCAACCCTTGCCATTAGTTGCTACATTCAGTTGAGCACTCTAATGGGACTGCCGGTGACAAACCGGAGGAAGGTGGGGATGACGTCAAGTCCTCATGGCCCTTATAGGTGGGGCTACACACGTCATACAATGGCTGGTACAGAGGGTTGCCAACCCGCGAGGGGGAGCCAATCCCATAAAGCCAGTCGTAGTCCGGATCGCAGTCTGCAACTCGACTGCGTGAAGTCGGAATCGCTAGTAATCGCGGATCAGAATGTCGCGGTGAATACGTTCCCGGGTCTTGTACACACCGCCCGTCACACCATGGGAGCGGGTCTCGCCAGAAGTAGGTAGCCTAACCGCAAGGAGGGCGCTTACCACGGCGGGGTTCGTGACTGGGGTGAAGTCGTAACAAGGTAGCCGTATCGGAAGGTGCGGCTGGATCACCTCCTTTCTGGAAAACCGCAATCCAATTTGAACGCCCACACTTATCGGTTGTTGGAACAGTCCTCGTGACTGTCCGCAAAATGGGTCTGTAGCTCAGCTGGTTAGAGCACTGTGTTGATAACGCAGGGGTCGTTGGTTCGAGCCCAACTAGACCCACCATTTGCACCAACGAAGTAGAGGTTGAAACGATGGTTGGCTAGAGCCAAGTCCTGCAAGGCGCGAGGAGCGAAGCACACACCTCGTGTGTGAGCGACGAGCAACGCCGCAGGACGCCGGCTATAGACAACCAGCGGGGGATTAGCTCAGCTGGGAGAGCACCTGCTTTGCAAGCAGGGGGTCGTCGGTTCGATCCCGTCATCCTCCACCATTCGATTCGGGTTTGTTCTTAGCGTGCTTTTAGCATGCTATAATTTTTGACTCAACAAAAAAGCAGTTTTCAAAAAGACTGCTTTTTTGTTGATCGTTATCTAACGATCATCGGCTGTTCTTTAAAAATTCATAGAGTCGAAATCAGAGTTGTTAGCGGAAACTGCACATTCGTAAAGGTTTAGTGCAGACCGTGCCGCTAACGACATTTTTGATTGCGTCAAAACAAGATTTAACTTCTGTTATTTCTTAAGTAATGACGAATCATTCTCTAACAACCACCGAGCAATCGGTGGAAGCAAAAAGAATGTTCACATTACGGCATAACGCGCGAGGTGAGAGACCTCGCACAGTCTTTGATACAACCGCGATTGTCTTTAACGAGACGTCAAAGTTATAGGGTCAAGTGACTAAGAGCATGTGGTGGATGCCTTGGCGATTACAGGCGACGAAAGACGTGATAGCCTGCGATAAGCTTCGGGGAGCTGGCAAATAAGCTTTGATCCGGAGATTTCTGAATGGGGAAACCCACCCGCAAGGGTATCGCATACTGAATTCATAGGTATGCGAGGCGAACCGAGTGAACTGAAACATCTAAGTAGCTCGAGGAAAAGACATCAACCGAGATTCCGAAAGTAGTGGCGAGCGAAATCGGAACAGCCTTCTAGTGATACCTCGACTGTTAGCAAAGCGGCATGGAAAGGCCGACCATAGTGGGTGATAGTCCCGTATGCGAAAACAGACGAGCGGTACTAAGCTAGAGAAAAGTAGGGCGGGGCACGAGAAACCTTGTCTGAATATGGGGGGACCATCCTCCAAGGCTAAATACTCGTAATCGACCGATAGTGAACCAGTACCGTGAGGGAAAGGCGAAAAGAACCCCGGAGGGGAGTGAAATAGATCCTGAAACCGCATGCTTACAAAAAGTAGGAGCCCGCAAGGGTGACTGCGTACCTTTTGTATAATGGGTCAGCGACTTACATTCAGTGGCAAGGTTAACCGAATAGGGAAGCCGTAGAGAAATCGAGTCCGAATAGGGCGAATCAGTCGCTGGGTGTAGACCCGAAACCAAGTGATCTATCCATGGCCAGGATGAAGGTGCCGTAACAGGTACTGGAGGTCCGAACCGACTAATGTTGCAAAATTAGCGGATGAGCTGTGGATAGGGGTGAAAGGCTAAACAAACTTGGAAATAGCTGGTTCTCTCCGAAAACTATTTAGGTAGTGCCTCAAGTATTACCTGCGGGGGTAGAGCACTGTTTAGGCTAGGGGGTCATGGCGACTTACCAAACCTATGCAAACTCCGAATACCGCAGAGTACAGCTTGGGAGACAGAGCACCGGGTGCTAACGTCCGGACTCAAGAGGGAAACAACCCAGACCGCCAGCTAAGGTCCCTAAAATTGGCTAAGTGGGAAACGAAGTGGGAAGGCTAAAACAGTCAGGATGTTGGCTTAGAAGCAGCCATCATTTAAAGAAAGCGTAATAGCTCACTGATCGAGTCGTCCTGCGCGGAAGATGTAACGGGGCTAAGCCAGTTACCGAAGCTGCGGATGTGCAATTTATTGCACGTGGTAGGAGAGCGTTCTGTAAGCCTGTGAAGGTGTCTGGTAACGGATGCTGGAGGTATCAGAAGTGCGAATGCTGACATGAGTAGCGTTAAAGGGGGTGAAAAGCCCCCTCGCCGTAAGCGCAAGGTTTTCTACGCAACGTTCATCGGCGTAGAGTGAGTCGGCCCCTAAGGCGAGGCAGAGATGCGTAGCTGATGGGAAACAGGTCAATATTCCTGTACCGATCAATAGTGCGATGTGGGGACGGAGAAGGTTAGCTCAGCCAACTGTTGGATATGTTGGTTCAAGCCTGTAGTCATGCCTGGTAGGCAAATCCGCCAGGCTTAGATGAGGGGTGATAACGAGTCTGCTTGCAGACGAAGTGAGTGATACCCAGCTTCCAGGAAAAGCCACTAAGCTTCAGCTATTGACGACCGTACCGCAAACCGACACTGGTGCGCGAGATGAGTATTCTAAGGCGCTTGAGAGAACTCTGGAGAAGGAACTCGGCAAATTGATACCGTAACTTCGGGAGAAGGTATGCCGCAAGTAGGTGATCCTGCACAAGGGGAGCCCAAAGCGGTTGCAAAAAATCGGTGGCTGCGACTGTTTAATAAAAACACAGCACTCTGCAAACACGAAAGTGGACGTATAGGGTGTGACGCCTGCCCGGTGCTGGAAGATTAAATGATGGGGTGCAAGCTCTTGATTGAAGTCCCAGTAAACGGCGGCCGTAACTATAACGGTCCTAAGGTAGCGAAATTCCTTGTCGGGTAAGTTCCGACCTGCACGAATGGCGTAACGATGGCCACACTGTCTCCTCCAGAGACTCAGCGAAGTTGAAATGTTTGTGATGATGCAATCTCCCCGCGGAAAGACGGAAAGACCCCATGAACCTTTACTGTAGCTTTGTATTGGACTTTGAACAGATCTGTGTAGGATAGGTGGGAGGCTTTGAAGCGAGGATGCTAGTTCTCGTGGAGCCAACGTTGAAATACCACCCTGGTGTGTTTGAGGTTCTAACCTAGGTCCCTTATCGGGATCGGGGACAGTGCATGGTAGGCAGTTTGACTGGGGCGGTCTCCTCCCAAAGCGTAACGGAGGAGTTCGAAGGTACGCTAGTTACGGTCGGACATCGTGACGATAGTGCAATGGCATAAGCGTGCTTAACTGCGAGACTGACAAGTCGAGCAGATGCGAAAGCAGGACATAGTGATCCGGTGGTTCTGTATGGAAGGGCCATCGCTCAACGGATAAAAGGTACTCTGGGGATAACAGGCTGATACCGCCCAAGAGTTCATATCGACGGCGGTGTTTGGCACCTCGATGTCGGCTCATCTCATCCTGGGGCTGTAGTCGGTCCCAAGGGTATGGCTGTTCGCCATTTAAAGAGGTACGTGAGCTGGGTTTAAAACGTCGTGAGACAGTTTGGTCCCTATCTTCCGTGGGCGCTGCAGATTTGAGGAAGCCTGCTCCTAGTACGAGAGGACCGGAGTGGACACACCTCTGGTGTATCGGTTGTCACGCCAGTGGCATTGCCGAGTAGCTAAGTGTGGAAGAGATAACCGCTGAAAGCATCTAAGCGGGAAACTCGTTTCAAGATGAGATCTGCCGGGGGCTTGACCCCCCTGAAGAGTCGTTCGAGACCAGGACGTTGATAGGTTGGGTGTGGAAGCGCAGCAATGCGTTAAGCTAACCAATACTAATTGCTCGTGAGGCTTGACCCTATAACTTTGATCCCAAAGCGGACCAAAGACAGTTATGCCAGGCGCAATCAAAATATAATCTGATTTCTAGCTCTATGAATTCGCTGAAGCGTTCGACAAACTGAACGCCAAAGCAAAAAGTTATGCCTGATGACCATAGCAAGTTGGCACCACTCCTTCCCATCCCGAACAGGACAGTGAAACGACTTTGCGCCGATGATAGTGCGGGTTCCCGTGTGAAAGTAGGTCATCGTCAGGCTCTTACAGCAAGCAAACCCCCAGCGCCCCAAAGGCCTGGGGGTTTTGTTTTTTCCGGCGCAATCGCCGAACTTCCATGAAGACAAAAAAAGAGAGCGCTGCGCGCTCTCTTTTCATGGATGGGATTGCCTGCCGTCAGTCTTCGCTTGGCATGTGGATGCCCTTGAGCAAATGCCGCAAGGATTGCTCCACCTGAACGGTGCCTGGCTTGACCGGGCTGGTCTCGGTCAGCAAGCGGTTCATGACACGCAGCAGCGAGTCGAATTCAATAGGCTTGGCCAGGAAGGCGTCGTAGCCTGCATACGCGCGCCGCACAATGTCCTGGCTGGTGGCACTCATGAAGACAAATGGAATCTGGTTCAACGCCGGGTCTTGGCCCACCGCCTGCCCGAACTCGCCGCCATTCATGATCGGCATCATGAAGTCCGACAGTATCAACGCAGGTTTTTCGCCCGTCCTGAGAATTTCCAGCGCTTCCTTTCCGTTGGATGCCACAGCCACCCTGTAGCCTTCGGCTTCCAGCAGGAGCTGCAGGATCTCGGCGTTTCCATATTCGTCCTCGACGATCAGAATCAATTTCATCGGGACGTTCTTTCCTTTATTCAGTGAAGGGCGTATTGGCCCGGGAAGGCAAAACAAAGATATCTACCGAATTCTGGGCGGTTCCACGGGCCCGGACCTTGGCAATCGTCAGGATACGCTGGTTTACATTCCTGTTGCCAGCATCCTCGGGTGCAAAGCTCAAGACGTTGTCGAACCAACCCGTCACGCCATCGGCCAGGGACGTGCCGGCTGCAGCAGCCAGCGCGCCCGGATCGACGGTAAAAACAGAGGTTACCCCACGCCGGCGCAGTTCCACAAGAAGGCGCCCCAGAAAGCGATAACCGCGCTCGGGGAATGCCAGGGTGTCGGCCAGTCCTGCGAGGCCGTCGACGACTAGCCGCCGGATCTTCAGTTCATCGACCAGGCGCAGCAGTTTGTGGCCCATCTCGTCCATGGACTCGTCTTCCTGTCCGAGATTCTTGATCGACAGTGCACCCGAAGCCATGGCTGCCTCGATGGGCAGGCCCATCTCGGTGCCAAGCCGGCGCAGGTCTGCGCTGGATTCCGCGCAAGAAAGTATCAGCCCGGGCGCGTCGATTTCCGAGGCGGCGGCAAAAGCCAGTGCCAGCGTGGTCTTGCCGGTTCCGGTGAAGCCGACGATGGCGGTTGCGCTGCCCGATGTTAGGCCGCTGCCGTGCAGGGCATCATCGATTGCATGAAATCCGGTGGACAGGGTGTCGGTGCCCAGCTTGGCATTGCCTTCGGGCAAAGGCAGGCTTTCCAGGCGCGGAAAGAACTGCACCCCCTGCGTCGAGATGCAAAAGGTATGCTGGCCGCGGATCACCTGGCTGCCGCGGAATTTGCGCACCTGCATGCGACGCTCGGCGCGCCAATGGAAGCTGTGGTCCTCGAAAGCAAAGATGCCGTCCACCATGGTCTGCTCTGCGCTCAGGACATTGCCATGGCCGCTGGTGAGCACCAGGCCGGTGCAGGACATGGCGCTGACCAGGCTTTGGAGCTCGTGCACGAATTGGCGCACCGAGTCGTTGGTCATCGACTCCAGGCTGCCGACCACCAGGCCATCGATGACCAGCAGGGAGGCGCGGTGGCGCACCAGCTCCCCGCGCAGCAGGCTGACCACGGCCTTGAGCCCGCCCTGCTCCAGTTCGCGATAGCCACTGACGTAGAAGACCTTGGCACTGACCTCCTGCTGATCGAAGAAGATCTGCTGCTCCATGTGCTGCAGCATGCGCGCATGGGATTCCGCCAGCATGGTGACGTAGAGCGTGCGCGCCTCGCGTCGCGCCAGCGTGTAGGCGATCTGGTTGGCCAAGGTGGTCTTGCCCGCACCCGGTGGCCCTTCGAAGATATAGACACCGCCCTCGAACAGCCCGCCGTTGAGGATCTCGTCAAGGCCTTCGACAAGGGTTGGCAATCTTTTCATTTTTATCGCGATTCCAGAAAGCAGATGGCGGCAAGGCCACTGGGCGCGGCGGTGCCGCGGAACCCATGATTCTAGGGGAGGCGAGCCTGGTTTTCCGGCCGGTGCCTGGCCAGCGGCACGGCGTTTTCCGCCCCTCAGTCAGCCGTCAACGTGAATGTGCAGCGCCCGTCGACTTCATGGCGCGCGATCTCGCCACGGCGCCAGAGATAGTTCAGGTGGGCCAGGGCTTCGCCGAGCGCAAACGTCTGTTCGTGCGGGTTGAGCGGACGGCGGAACATGGCATGCATCACCTGGGCGGCATTGGTCGGGCCTTGGGCGCAGGCGGCGCGTACCTCGTCGAGCCGCTCGGCGTGGTGGTCGCCGAGTTGCCGTATGCGCGTGTGCAGGCCCTGGAAAGGCTTGCCATGCGACGGCAATACCAGCGCGTCCTCCGGCAGCGGCAGATAGCGCTGCAGGGAGTCGAGAAACCAGCCCAGGGGATCGCCCTGGGGCTCATGGGCATGCACGCTGACGTTGGTGGAAATGCGCGGCAGCACCATGTCGCCGCTGATCAGCACATTCAACTCGGCGCAGTAAAAGGCCATGTGCTCGGGCGCGTGGCCGTAGCCGACGATGCATTCCCAACTGCGGCCGCCGATCTGCAACCGCTCCCGGTCCATCAGGCGGCGGTAACTGCCGGGCAGGTCGGGCACCAGTTGCGCATAGTAGGCCGTGCGTTGCAGCACATGCTGCTGGAACTCGGCGTCGTCCAGCCCATGCTGTGCATAGAAGGCCGCGTACCGTGCGCCGCCCTCGGCATTGTGGTCTGCAGGTGGCTTGCAGGCCACGAGCGCCGCGTGGTAGTCGGTGGCACTGATCCACAGCGGTACCTGCCAGCGGCTGCAGATCCAGTGCGCGAGCCCGATGTGGTCGGGGTGCATGTGGGTGACGATCACGCGCACGATCGGCAGGCCTTCGAGCTCCCCGGCAAAGATCTGCTCCCATTGGGCACGGCTGCTGTCGCTGGCCACGCAGCAGTCGATCACGGTCCAGCCGTCGCGCGCGCCGGCGCCGTCATCGAAGCGGTCGCGCAGCAGCCAGAGGTTGATGTGGTTCAGCGCGAAGGGCAGGCCCATGCGTATCCATTTGACGCCCGGCGCCACCTCCAGGCACTTGCCCGGGCCCGGCATGACGTCCGCGAGGGGGTAGTGGATTTCGTGTTCAAGCAGATTCATGGTGCGGGCCGGGAGTTATGTTAACGTTGACGTAAACGTCAACTTTGCATTCTAGGGATTCACGCCCGCGCGCATGTCACTTGCGCGGCTCCCGCCCGTTCTATGTCCACCACCTACACCATCAGCGACCTCGCCAAGGAGTTCGACCTGACCACGCGCGCCATGCGTTTCTACGAGGACATGGGGCTGCTGCAGCCCGAGAGAAGCGGGCCCGCGGGGCGCAACCGCATCTACAGCGCGCGCGACCGTGCGCGGCTGCGCCTGACGCTGCGTGCCAAGCGCCTGGGGCTGTCGCTGAGCGAGGCCAAGGACATCATCGACGTCTATGACAGTCCGCGCGATACGGGCGCCCAGTTGCGCAAGTTCCTTGAGGTGCTGGGGCAGCATCGCCAGCAGCTCGAAGACCGGATGGCGGACCTGCAGATGAATCTGGACGAGGTGCGCGAGCATGAGGAAGAGGCCCGTCAGCTTCTCGCCAAGGTCGAAAGCGAAAATCATCCATAATTGACGTTTACGTAAACGTAATGCACGACGTATAAGATGCGCCGGCATGCCGGCCACCGCCATTCCAACGGAGACAAAACCATGACCGCTGACCTTCCAGGCCTCAATTTCCAGCTGGGCGAAGACATCGATGCGCTGCGCGATGCCGTGCGCGAGTTTGCACAGCGCGAGATTGCGCCGCGTGCCGCCGAGATCGACCGCAACGACCAGTTCCCCATGGACCTTTGGGAAAAGTTCGGCGCGCTGGGCGTGCTGGGCATCACCGTGCCTGAAACCTGGGGCGGTGCACAGATGGGCTATCTCGCGCACATGGTGGCCATGGAGGAGATCTCGCGCGCCAGCGCCTCGGTGGGCCTGTCGTATGGCGCGCACAGCAACCTGTGCGTGAACCAGATCAACCGCAATGGCACGGACGAGCAGCGGCGCAAGTACCTGCCGCGACTGATCAGCGGCGAGCACGTGGGGGCGCTGGCCATGAGCGAGCCGGGCGCAGGTTCGGACGTGATCAGCATGAAGCTCAAGGCCGAGGACAAGGGCGGCTACTACCTGCTCAACGGCAGCAAGATGTGGATCACCAACGGCCCCGATGCCGACACGCTGGTGGTCTATGCCAAGACCGAGCCGCAGATGGGCGCACGCGGCGTCACGGCGTTTCTGATCGAGAAGGGCATGCCCGGTTTCTCGGTCGCGCAGAAGCTCGACAAGCTGGGCATGCGCGGCAGCCATACGGGCGAGCTGGTGTTCGAGAATGTCGAGGTGCCCGCGGAAAACGTGCTGGGCGGCCTGAACAACGGCGCACGCGTGCTGATGAGCGGGCTCGACTACGAGCGCGCCGTGCTGACCGGCGGCCCGCTGGGCATCATGCAGTCCGTCATGGATGCGGTGGTTCCGTATATCCACGACCGCAAGCAGTTCGGCCAGAGCATCGGCGAGTTCCAGCTCATCCAGGGCAAGGTCGCGGACATGTACACCGTGCTGCAAGCAGGACGTTCCTTTGCCTATACGGTCGCTAAAAACCTCGATCTCCTCGGAAGCGAGCATGTGCGCCAGGTGCGCAAGGATTGCGCCAGCGTGATCCTGTGGTGTGCCGAGAAGGCCACCTGGATGGCGGGCGAAGGCGTCCAAATCTATGGCGGCAATGGGTATATCAACGACTACCCCCTGGGCCGGCTGTGGCGGGATGCGAAACTCTATGAAATCGGCGCGGGTACCAGCGAAATCCGCCGCATGCTCATCGGCCGCGAATTGTTTTCCGAGACCTGCTGAGCGGCCCGCGCCTGTCTTTTTGTTTAACAGGAATTCCACATGACGACCACTTCCATCGACGAACTCTTTGCCCACAACCGCGCATGGGCAGCCCAGGTGGAACACGAACGGCCCGGCTTCTTCACCGGGCTGATGGCCCAGCAGAAGCCGCGCTACATGTGGATCGGCTGCTCGGACAGCCGTGTGCCGGCCAACCAGATCACCGGCCTCGAGCCCGGGGAGGTGTTCGTGCACCGCAACGTGGCCAATGTGGTGGTGCCCAGCGATCTGAACTGCCTGTCGACCATCCAGTACGCCGTCGATCAGTTGCATGTCGAGCACTTGATGGTGGTCGGGCATTACGGCTGCGGCGGCGTGCTGGCCGCGCTCAACGACCTGCGCATGGGGCTGGTCGACAACTGGATCCGCCATGTGAAGGATGTGCGCGACAAGCACCGCGAGCTGCTCGAGTCGGTGCCCGCGGCCTGGCGCCACGATGCGCTGTGCGAACTGAACGCCATCGAACAGGTGATGAACATCTCGCACAGCACGGTCATGCAGGACGCCTGGGCGCGCGGCCAGAAGGTCACGCTGCATGGCTGGTGCTATGGCCTCAAGGACGGCCTGATCAACAACCTGCAGATGACGCTGCCGGGGGTCGAGGGCGCCGAGGCGGCTTATCGGCAGGCGGTGGCCCTGGTGGCCAGCCGCGAGCGCGGCTGATCCTGCCAAAAGGCAGCCTGCGCCATGTTTCCCCAGCGTCTCGATGCGCCGCAGGCGTTTGGCATTGCCCAGGCGATGATGGATGGTTTCAACCGCCATTACCGCCTGTTCCGTTCGGAGTCGGCGCGTGCCAAGCACCGCTTCGAGACCGCCGACTGGCATGGCCAGCAGCGCGCGCAGCGTGAGCGCATCGAGTTCTATGACCTGCGCGTCAAGGAATGCACGCGGCGCCTGGAAAAGGAGTTTGCCGCGGGCGGGCTGCCGATGGCGGTGTGGCAGCAGGTCAAGCTGCATTACATCGGGCTGCTGGTCGGCCATTTCCAGCCGGAACTGGCCGAGACCTTCTTCAACTCGGTGACCACGCGCATCCTGCACCGCACGCATTTCCACAACGATTTCATTTTCGTGCGGCCCGCGATGAGCACCGAGTACATCGAAAACGATGACCCGGGCGCGCGGCCCACCTATCGCGCCTACTATCCCGCGCAGCAGACGCTGGCCGGGGCGCTGCGGCAGATGGTCGAGGATTTCGGCTTGCAGCGCGCGTTCGAAGACCTGCCGCGCGACCTGGCGGCCGTGCAGCAGGCGATTGCCGCGCAGGGCATCCTGGAGCGCCAGCGCACGAATTTCCAGATCCAGGTGCTGTCGAGCCTGTTCTTCCGCAACAAGGGCGCGTACCTGGTCGCCAAGCTGATCAACGGCTATGCCGAGCTGCCGCTGGTGCTGCCGCTGCTGCACGGGCCGCGCGGCGGGCTGGTGATCGATGCGGCGCTGTTCGGCGAGGACGACCTGCAGGCGCTGTTCAGCTTCGCGCGCGCCTATTTCATGGTCGACATGGAGATTCCCAGCGGCTATGTGCATTTCCTGCGCAGCCTGATGCCGCGCAAGCCGCGCGCCGAGATCTATACCGCGCTGGGCCTGGCCAAGCAGGGCAAGACGCTGTTCTACCGCGACTTCCTGCACCACCTGCGCTTTTCCAGCGACCAGTTCCGCATTGCGCCCGGCATCAAGGGCATGGTGATGCTGGTGTTCGACCTGCCAAGCTTTCCCTATGTGTTCAAGCTGATCAAGGACCACTTCCCGCCGCAGAAGGAGACCACGCGCGAGCAGGTCAAGGCCAAATACCAGCTGGTCAAGCAGCACGACCGCGTCGGGCGCATGGCCGATACGCTCGAGTACAGCCTGGTGGCCTTCCCGCGCGAGCGCTTCGGCGACGCGCTGATTGCCGAGATCGAGAAGTTCGCGCCCAGCCAGCTCGAGATCAGCGACCGCGACGGCGACGGCCGCTGCGAGGTCATCATCCGCCACCTCTATATCGAGCGGCGCATGCTGCCGCTCAACCTGTACCTGCAGGAAGCGCTCGAAGCCGGGCCGCAGGACGAGCGCGCGCAGGCGCAGCTCGCGCGCAGCGTGGTCGAGTACGGCAATGCGATCAAGGATCTGGTCGCGGCCAATATCTTTCCCGGCGACATGCTCTGGAAGAACTTCGGCGTGACGCGCCACGGCAAGGTGGTGTTCTACGACTACGACGAGATCGAGTACCTCACGGACTGCAACTTCCGCGAGGTGCCCAAGCCGCGCAACGAAGAGGACGAGATGAGCGGCGAGATCTGGTATCCGGTCGGCCCGCGCGATGTCTTCCCGCAGAGCTTTGCACCCTTCCTGCTGGGCCACCCGGCGGTGCGCGAGGTGTTCATGCAGCACCATGCCGACCTGCTCGAGCCGGCTTTCTGGCAGGCGCACCAGCAGCGCATCCGCGCGGGCCATGTGCACGATGTCTTTCCCTATGAGCGCGAACGGCGCTTCGCGTGGAATGCCGAAGCCGAACTTCCCGCGCACTGAGCGCGGCCCCGACCCATCCGATTTTCAAACCAAGAGGAGACAAGAGAGATGACCGAAGCCATTGTGATCGTGGGCGCTGCCCGCACCCCCATGGGCGCCTTCCAGGGCGATTTTTCCGATCTCGCGGCGCATGACCTGGGCGGCGCGGCGATCCGTGCGGCCGTCGAGCGCGCCGGCGTCGCGCCCGAGAAGGTCGAGGAAGTGCTGTTCGGCAACTGCCTGATGGCGGGCCAGGGCCAGGCGCCCGCGCGCCAGGCCGGCTTCAAGGGCGGGCTGCCGCAAAGCACCGGCGCGGTGACGCTGTCGAAGATGTGCGGCGCGGGCATGGAGGCGACGATCCTGGCGCATGACCAGCTCGTGGCCGGCAGCCGCGACGTGATGGTCGCCGGCGGCATGGAAAGCATGACCAACGCGCCCTATCTGCTGAAGAAGGCGCGCGGCGGCTACCGCATGGGCCATGACAAGATCTTCGACCACATGATGCTCGACGGCCTCGAGGATGCCTACGAGCCGGGCCGCTCGATGGGCACGTTTGGCGAGGACTGCGCGGCCAAGTACCAGTTCACGCGCGAGCAGCAGGATGCGTTTGCCATCGCCAGCGTGCAGCGGGCCCAGGCGGCGGCGCAAAGCGGGGCATTCGATGCCGAGATCACGCCGGTCACCGTCGCCACGCGCAAGGGCGAGGTGGTGGTGAGCGTCGACGAAGGCCCGGCCAAGGCGCGCCTGGACAAGATCGCCAGCCTCAAGCCGGCGTTCAAGAAGGACGGCACGATCACCGCGGCCTCGAGTTCCAGCATCAACGACGGTGCCGCGGCGCTTGTGCTGATGCGCGAATCGACGGCCAAGGAGCTGGGCTGCAAGCCGCTGGCGCGCATCGTGTCGCATGCGAGCTTTGCGCAGGCGCCCGAATGGTTCACCACGGCCCCCGTGGGCGCGACGCAGAAGGCGCTGAAGAAGGCCGGCTGGAGCGTGGCCGATGTCGACCTGTGGGAAATCAACGAGGCGTTTGCCGTCGTGCCGCTGGCGCTGATGGCCGAGCTGAACGTGCCGCATGACATCGTCAACGTGCATGGCGGCGCCTGCGCGCTGGGCCACCCGATCGGCGCGAGCGGCGCGCGCATCCTGGTCACGCTGCTGCATGCGCTGCAGACGCGCGGCAAGAAGCGTGGCCTGGCCACGCTGTGCATCGGCGGCGGCGAAGCCACGGCGATGGCCATCGAACTGGTTTAAGCTGGCCGCGGGCCCGCGCACCGCGGGCCGTAGAGAGGAAACACGACGTGATCACCAATGAGGAGCAGCTGCGCGCGCTGTATGACGCGCCGACGGAGCGGGCCCTGCTCAAGCAGCAGGTGGATCTGGACCGCTACTGCCTGCGTTTCATCGCGCTGTCGCCGCTGTGCATCTTGTCGACCGCGGGCAGCGACGGCGCGCTGCTCGATGCGTCGCCGCGTGGCGGCAAGCCCGGTTTCGTCAAGGCGCCGGACAAGAACACGCTGCTGCTGCCCGATGCCGGCGGCAACAACCGGCTCGACAGCCTGAGCAATCTGCTGCGCGACCCGCGCATCGGCCTGCTGTTTCTGGTGCCCGGGTTCGACGAGACGCTGCGCGTCAACGGCACGGCGCGGCTGCGCGACGAGGCGCATTACACGGCGCTGTTTCGCAGCGACAGCGCGCGCACGCGGCTGGTGATCGAAGTGAGCGTGCAGGAAGCCTACCTGCACTGTGCCAAGGCGCTGATGCGCTCGCGCCTGTGGAGCCCGCAGGCGCAGGTGGCGCGCACGGCGATGCCCAGCATGAACCAGATGGTGCATGCACAGGTGGGCCTGCAGGCGCCGGCCGAAGCGCAGGAAGTCATGGTGGCGCGCTATGCCCATCAGATCGCGCAGGAGCAGGGTCCTGCACAGCTGGGCGAGGCCAGCGAAGCGCGCTGAGGCGCAGGCGTTTTTTACAGGGAGGGCGCCATGGCGCAGGTATTGGTGATTGGAGCGTCGCGCGGCATTGGTCACGAGCTGGCGCGGCAGTACATCGACAACGGCGACCGCGTGATTGCGACCGTGCGCCGCGCCGAGGACCGCGACGGGCTGCTGGCGCTGGGCGCGGCGGCGGTGCATCTGGTCGATGTGGCGCAGCCGCAGTCGGTCAGCGGACTGGCCTGGCTGCTCGACGGCGAGAAGTTCGACTATGCCTGGTATGTGGCCGGGGTGCTGGACCATCAGCGCTCGGCCAATCCGCCGACGCAGCAGGAATTCGACCGCGTCATGCACACCAATCTGCTGGGTGCGATGCAGGCCTTGCCGCAGGTCGCGCCCATGGTCGAGGCGGCGGGCGGCAAGTTCGCGTTCATCTCCAGCAGCATGGCCCAGATCGGCCATGTGGACAACGACCATTCCTGGCTTTATCGCTGCAGCAAGGCGGCGCTCAACATGGCCGTGGCCACGGCCCAGCACGGCTGGCCCGGCGCGCTGCTGCTGACCCTGGACCCGGGCTGGGTGCGCACCGCGATGGGCGGCGACAGCGCGCCGCTGTCGGTCGAGGAAAGCGTGCAGGGCCTGCGCGCCACGCTGGCTGGCGCACAGCCAGCCGATGCGGGCCGGCTGCTGCACCACAACGGAACGCGCGCCGACAGCTGGTGAAGCACGGCGGAGCTGAAACAACACAAGACACATAACGGAGACGAACGACATGCTGCTGACCCCCGACCAGGAAATGATCCGCGATGCGGTGCGCGATTTCGCGCAGACCGAAATCTGGCCGCATGCGGCACGCTGGGACAAGGAGCACCACTTTCCCAAGGAAATGCACCAGGGCCTGGCCGCGCTGGGCGCCTATGGCATCTGCGTGCCCGAGGCCTATGGCGGCGCCGGGCTCGACACGCTGAGCCTGGCGCTGGTGCTCGAGGAAATCGCGGCCGGCGACGGCGGCACCAGCACGGCGATCAGCGTGACCAACTGCCCGGTCAATGCCATCCTGATGCGCTACGGCAGCGAAGCGCAGAAGCAGCAGTGGCTGGTGCCGCTGGCGCGCGGCGAAATGCTGGGCGCGTTCTGCCTGACCGAGCCGCATGCGGGCTCCGATGCCTCGTCGCTGCGCACCACGGCGCGCCGCGACGGCGACGACTATCTCATCGACGGCGACAAGCAGTTCATCACCAGCGGCAAGAACGGCCAGGTGGCGATCGTGATCGCGGTCACCGACAAGGCCGCGGGCAAGAAGGGGATGAGCGCGTTTCTCGTGCCGACCAGCGCGCCGGGCTATGTGGTGGCACGTCTCGAGGACAAGCTGGGCCAGCACAGCAGCGATACCGCGCAGATCCGCTTCGAGGGCTGCCGCATTCCCGCTGCCAACCGGATTGGCGAGGAAGGCGAAGGCTACAAGATCGCGCTGTCGGCGCTCGAAGGCGGGCGCATCGGCATTGCGGCGCAAAGTCTGGGCATGGCGCGCAGCGCCTTCGAGGTGGCGGTGCAGTACGCCAAGGAGCGCGAAAGCTTCGGCCAGCCCATCCTGCAGCACCAGGCCGTGGGTTTCCGGCTGGCCGACTGTGCCACGCAGCTCGAAGCCGCGCGGCAGCTGATCTGGCATGCGGCCAGCCTGCGCGATGCGGGCCGGCCGTGCCTGCAGGAGGCGGCCATGGCCAAGCTGTTTGCGAGCGAAATGGCCGAGCGCGTGTGCAGCGCGGCCATCCAGACGCTGGGCGGCTATGGCGTGGTCAGCGACTTTCCGGTCGAGCGCATCTACCGCGATGTGCGCGTGTGCCAGATCTATGAAGGCACGAGCGATGTGCAGAAGATCATCATCCAGCGCGCGCTGTAAGCGCAGGGCGTGACGCCTTGGCGAACGGGGTCGCATGCGCGCAGGCAAAATGGCGGCTGGACTGGCAGAGCCCGGCCAGGCCGGGCCAGGCCGCAATTTGAAGAAGGTTCCAGCATGCATATCTCCCCTGTTCTCGTGACGCGCCGCACCTGCCATCGCTGGAGCGCTGGCGCGACAGCGGCGCTACTGCTGGGTAGCTGGCAGCAGGCCCAGGCGCTGTCGCTGGCGCAGTTGTCGACCACCGATGCGAACAATGGCATCAAGCTGGCGCTGAGCAAGGGCGCCGAAACGGCGGTGGCGCTGCTCGGACGGCCCGATGGCTTTCTTGGCAACCCCCAGGTGCGCATTCCGCTGCCCGGCTATCTCGACGATGCGGCCAAGCTGATGAAGCGCTTTGGCCAGGGCAAGCGCATCACCGAACTCGAGACGGCCATCAACCGCGCGGCCGAAGCCGCCGTGCCCATGGGCAAGGACCTGCTGGTCAATGCGGTGCAGTCCATGAGCGTCACCGATGCCAGGAAAATTCTGGCGGGGGGCGACAACTCGGTGACGGCGTTCTTTGCCGAAAAGACCCGGGCGCCGCTGAACACGCGTTTTCTGCCGGTGGTGAAAAAGGCCACCGACGACGTGGGCTTGATACAGCAATACAACCAGTTCGCGGGCAAGGCCGCGGGCCTCGGCCTGATCAGCGCCCAGGATGCCGATCTGCCGCAGTATGTGACCGGCAAGACGCTCGACGGCCTGTTCCTGATGATTGGCGAGGAAGAGCGCAAGATCCGCAGGGACCCGGTGGGCACGGGCAGCGCGCTGCTGCAGAAAGTGTTCGGGGCGCGTTGATGGACCAGCGGATGGCAGCTGCCTGTCCCTGCGGGCGGCTCGACGGCAAGAAGCGTGCGTTGTCTTATGCGGATTGCTGCGCGCGCTTTGTGGCGCATTTCGAGACCACGCCCGCGCCCGATGCCGAGCATCTGATGCGTTCGCGCTATAGCGCGTTCGTGCTGGAGGAGGCGGATTATCTGCAGGCCACCTGGCATGCGAGCGAACGGCCGGCGACGCTGGATTTCGAGCCGGGCGTGCGTTGGCTGGGGCTCAGTGTGAAGCATTTTCAGGTCACGGGCGAGGACCGCGCCGAAGTCGAGTTCGTTGCGCGTTACCGCGTGGCCGGGCGGGCGGTGCGGCTGCATGAGCGCAGCCGTTTCGTGCGCGAGCAGGGGCGCTGGTTCTATGTGGATGGGGAGCAGTTTTGAGCGGGCCGTGCTGACTGCTTCAGGACAGGCCGTTCATCCTTCGACGGGCTCAGGACGAACGGGATACGGGCGCAACACGCACGGTTGGGAATTTTGAATCTCCATGGAAAAGGCCGGTCTCAGCCGGCGCAAGCAATGCAATTTGACGCGATTCTTTTTGACTGCGACGGCGTGCTCGTCGACAGTGAAGCCATTACCAATACGGTGCTGTGCACCATGCTCAACGAGTCGGGCTGGCCGATTTCGGCCGAGGAGTGCATGCGGGTCTTCATCGGCCGCACGGTGCGCAGCGAGGCCGCGCGCATCGAGGCGGCGACCGGGCGGCCGTTGACCGATGAGTGGATGGCCGCGTTCTATGCGCGGCGCAACGACCAGCTGCGCGCGCAGCTGGTGGCCATCGACGGTGCGCTGGGCGCGGTGCAGGCAGTGCATGCGCAGCTCCAGGGGCGGATTGCCGTGGCTTCGGGCGCCGACCGTTTCAAGGTCGAGATGCAGCTGACGCAGGTGGGCATGGCGCCGTACTTCACGGGCCGGGTGTTCAGCGGCCATGAGACGCCACGCTCCAAGCCGTTTCCCGATGTCTACCTGGCCGCGGCCGCGGCGCTGGGCGTGGCGCCCGAGCGCTGCCTGGTGATCGAGGATTCGATGCCGGGCATCCAGGCCGGCATTGCCGCGGGGGCCACGGTCTGGGGCTATTGTCCCGATCCCATCCTGCATGCGACGCCGCAGATGCTGCAGGAGGCGGGCGTGGCGCGCGTCATGCGCTCGATGGCCGAGTTGCCGGCCTTGCTTGGCGCCTGAAGCGCGTCAGGGCCGCAGCAGCGGCGACGGCGTGACCGGCACGCCTTGCGCCAGCGCCGCGCCCTGCTCGGCCGCGAGCGCGCGCGCAAAGGCTGGCCGGGCCTGCAGGCGCTGCCAGTACGCCGTGGTGGCCGGTCCCCATTGGGCTGCGAGTTCCAGGTGCGCGGCCAGCATCAGCGCATAGCCCACGGCCACATCGGCGGCGGTGAAGCGTGCGCCGCACAGCCAGTCGTGGTGCTCCACCGCGGCTTCCACGGCGCGCAGCCGCGCCAGGAACCAGCGTGCATAGTCCTGCGCCACCTGCGGCTGCTGGCGCTCGGGCGGCTCGAAGTGGGTGTAGCGCAGCACCAGCGTCTGCGGGAAGGTCAGCGTGGCGTCGCTCATGTGCAGCCAGTTGAGATAGTCCGCAAAGCCGTCCTCGTGCGGGCCCACCGCCAGCTGCGCCTGCGGGTGGCGCGCGGCCAGGTATTCGCAGATCGCCGCCGATTCGGTCAGCTGCGCCGCGCCATGGCGCAGCAGCGGCACCGTGCCCAGGGGATTGAGCGCGAGATAGCTGCGTTCCAGCGCGCGCGGCGGAAACGGCAGCATATGCAGTTCATAGGCTTGCTCAAGCTCTTCCAGCATCCAGAGCGCGCGGAACGACCGGGCGCTGACGCAGTGGTGCAGCTGGTAGGGGATGGAGGTGGCGGGCATGCCCCAGTCTAGAAAGCCGCGGGGCACACAGCGCGCCGCAAAGGGTGCGGATTGCGCCAGCCTGCTCAGCCGGGCAGGGCGCTGCTGCGGCGCCGGTATTGCGCCGGCGTCTCCCCGGTCCATTGGCGGAAGGCGCGCATGAAGCTTTTCTCGCTGGCAAAGCCGCAGGCCAGCGCCACGCGCTTGATGGGCTGGCTGGTGCGGTGCAGCAGCGCCAGCGCGCGTTCGCGCCGCACGCCGTCCTTGAGGGCCTGCAGCGAAGTGCCTTCGTCCTTGAGCTGGCGGTGCAGGCTGCGGGCCGACAGGTGGAGTTCCCCGGCCAGCGTCGCGGCCGTGTGCAGCGATTGCGCATCCGCGATCAGCAGCCGGCGCACGCGCTGCAGCAGCCGCCGCTCGCGCCGGTAAGGGCGCACCGTGAGCGGCAGCGCGCGCTGCAGCATCTGCTGCAACGCGGCCTCGTCGCGCGCCAGCGGCAGCGCGAGGCAGCGCGCGTCGAAGCGCAGCGAGGCCCGGGCCGCGCCAAAGCGAACGCCCGCGGGCGCGGCCACGGGAAACAGTACCGGGTAGACATCGGCATGCGCGGGCGCGGCAAAGGGAAAGCCGGCTTCGAGCAGCGGCAGGCGCGCATCGATCATCCAGCTGGCCAGGCCATGGATGTTGCGCAGCACCGAGACCAGGCAGAACTCGCGCATCGCGCCCAGCGGACGCTGCTCGGTGATCGCCAATTCGGCCGTGTCGCCCTGGGTCTGCAGGCGCAGCGCGATGTCGTCGGCCAGCAGGCCGTGGTGGCGGCACCAGCGCGCGAGCGCCAGGCCCAGCGTGGCGCTGCTGATCGAGGCGCGCGCCAGCATGCCGTAGCTGCCCCAGGGCAGGCGCCGGCTGAACCAGCCCAGGGCCTCGTCGTCAAGCTCGCGCATGGCCGCATCCGACAATGCCTCCATCTGCATGGCGGTGATGCGCGCGGCTGGGTCGGCAACGCAGCGTGGCGCAATTTGTGCCTTGCGCAGTGCCGCGTCGGCGCTCATGCCGCGGTCGGCATAGGCCTGCACCACGGCCTGCACGAAGGCCATGGGCGTCAGCGCAGGGTGGCCGCCAGCCGCGTGGGCGGCCAGGGGCTGGGGTGGGCGGACAAGAGCCGGTGTGGACATGGTGCTGGCAATTATTGCAACCTTTGTGGCCTGATCGGCGCAAGCTGCAAGCTTATGCTGGCATCATGCCCCGCCCACCGACCGCCACCCTGCGCCGCTCAATGCGCGGAATGCCCTGCGACCGCCTCGCCGTCGGCCAGCGGCAGCCCGGCGGCGCGGCGGGCCACGGCCAGGCGCTTGCGCAAGGCGACTTCGGAGAGGTCGATTTCATTGACCAGGCTGCGCAGCGACTCGTCGTTGATGCGGTGCGCCTGGCGTTCGGCGTAGAGCACCTCGCGCTCGCGCTGCAGGCAGTGGATGCGCATGTCCAGTTCCATGACGTAGCGCAGCTTGCGCTGGCGCACCAGTTCGGGCGATTCGCTCTGCGCCTCGACCGACGAAGCCGAGGTGCTGCTGTCGTCGAGCAGGTTCAGCCGGTTGCGGTATTCCTGCGCCAGCCGGCCGACGACTTCCTGGCGCTGCGCCAGCCAGTCGGCGTCGTGCTGCGCGGCCTGTTCCTCGGTCAGCATCATGCTGCCCAGGGCGGCCTGGCTGGCGGCAATGCGCGCCAGGCGTTCCTCGCGCACGGTCTCGGGCTCGGGCGCCGGCGGCATGTGGCGCAGTATCCAGGGAAGCGCGATGCTGGCCAGCACCAGCGTGAACAGGATGGTGCCCGTGGCCAGGAAGATCAGCAGGTCGCGCGCCGGGAACGGCTGGCCGTTCTTCAGCAGCAGCGGCACGGACAGCGCGGCGGCCAGCGACACCGCGCCGCGGATGCCGGCCACGGTGGTGGCCAGCGTCAGCAGGCGCGAGGGTTTCTCGGCCATCTTGCCCTCGTGGTGGGCCAGCCGCAGGCTGCCCTGCACGCCCAGCATCAGCCAGACCCAGCGCATCAGCAGCAGCGCCGTGGAGATCACCACGACATAGCCGACCAGAATCCACCACTCGTCACCCGCTGCCACCAGCGTGCTGCCGATGATGGACGGCAGCTGCAGGCCCAGCAGCAGGAAGATCGCGCCGTTGAACGCGGCCTCGACCATCGACCAGGTGGCGCTGCTTTGCATGCGCTCGGTGATGAAGTTGCCGCGGTCGAGGTCGGCGAAATTGGTGGCCACGCCCGCGGCCACGGCGGCCAGGATGCCCGAGACGCCGATCTGCTCGCCGACGATGTAGGCGGCAAACGGCAGCAGCAAAAGCAGCAGCACCATCTGCGTGGCGGCCACGTCGCCCAGGCGGCGCGTGATGGCGCTGCGCGCATAGCTGAAGCCCCAGCCCAGCGCCGCGCCCACGCCCAGGCCGCCGACGGCCATCCAGGTGAATTCCTTGGCGACGTCGCCCCACGAGAAGAACCCGGTCAAGGTCGCGGCCACGGCGAACTTCAGCGCCACCAGGCCCGAGGCATCGTTGAGCAGCGATTCGCCCTCCAGCACATGCATGGTTTTCTCGGGCATGCCCAGATTGCGCGTGATGGCCGACACGGCCACGGCATCGGTGGGCGAGATCACCGCGGCCAGCGCGAAGGCCACCGTGAGCGGCATGACGGGAATCATCCAGTGGATCAGATAGCCCAGGCCCAGCACCGTGAACAGCACCAGCACCAGCGCCAGCTTCAGGATAGGCTTGTAGAGCGCGAAGAACTCGCGTTTGGGAATGCGCGCGCCGTCGGAAAACAGCAGCGGCGGAATGAACAGCAGCAGAAACAGTTCCGGGTCGAACGCAATGTGCAAGCCCTTTTGCGGCCACGCAATCAGTGCACCGAGCGCAATTTGAATCAGGGGCAGCGGAATGGCGCGGACATATCTGGCCGCGATGCCGGTCAGGGCCCCGAGCATCAGTACCAGCAAGACGGTTTCAACAGTGTGCATCCAGGCATTGTCCCCAGCGGCCATGGGCGCAGACGGTTGAATGGACAAAAAAACCCCGTTTGCCGCTAGGGCAAACCAGACACAACCAGAAACAGGGCAAGTCATGGGCATTCTCGAATCTCGACTCAACTCCCGCTCGGCGGATTTCCTGGCCAATGCGGCCGCCATGCAAGCCGTGGTGCAGGACCTGCGCCGCCAGGTCGACAAGATCCTGGCCGGCGGCGGCGAGGCCGCGCGCGCCAAGCATCTGGCGCGCGGCAAGCTGCTGCCGCGCGAGCGCGTGCAGCAATTGCTCGATCCGGGCACGCCATTCCTCGAAGTCGCGCCGCTGGCCGCGCTCGACATGTACGACAACGCCGCGCCGGGCGCGGGCCTGATCGTCGGCATCGGCCGGGTCAGCGGCATCGATTGCATGATCGTGTGCAACGACGCGACGGTGAAGGGCGGCACCTACTACCCGATGACCGTGAAGAAGCACCTGCGCGCGCAGGAGATCGCGGCGCAGAACCGCCTGCCCTGCATCTACCTCGTCGACTCGGGCGGCGCGAACCTGCCCAACCAGGACGATGTGTTTCCCGACCGCGAGCATTTCGGCCGCATCTTCTACAACCAGGCCAACCTGAGCGCGCAGGGCATTGCGCAGATTGCCGTGGTGATGGGCTCGTGCACGGCCGGCGGCGCCTATGTGCCGGCCATGAGCGACGAGTCGATCATCGTCAAGGAGCAGGGCACGATCTTTCTCGGCGGCCCGCCCCTGGTCAAGGCGGCCACCGGCGAGGTGGTCAGTGCCGAGGACCTGGGCGGCGGCGACGTGCATACCCGGCTCTCGGGCGTGGCCGATCACCTGGCGCAGAACGACCTGCATGCGCTGGCGCTGGCGCGCACCGCGGTCTCGCACCTCAACCGCAGCAAGCAGCCCGACGCCGCCGATGCTGCGCCGGTGGCGCCGCGCTTTGCGGCCGAGGAGTTGTATGGCGTGATTCCGGTCGATACGCGCAAGCCCTTCGATGTGCGCGAGATCATTGCGCGCATCGTCGACGACAGCCGCTTCGACGAGTTCAAGGCGCGCTTCGGCAGCACCCTGGTCTGCGGCTTCGCGCGCATCGAGGGCATGCAGGTGGGCATCATCGCCAACAACGGCATCCTGTTCAGCGAGTCGGCCGTCAAGGGCGCGCATTTCATCGAACTGTGCTGCCAGCGCAAGATCCCGCTGGTGTTCCTGCAGAACATCACCGGCTTCATGGTCGGGCGCAAGTACGAGAACGAAGGCATTGCGCGCCACGGCGCCAAGCTGGTGACGGCGGTGGCGACGGCGGCCGTGCCCAAGTTCACGATCATCATCGGCGGCAGCTTCGGCGCGGGCAACTACGGCATGTGCGGGCGCGCGTTCTCGCCGCGCTTCCTGTGGATGTGGCCCAACGCGCGCATCTCGGTGATGGGCGGCGAGCAGGCGGCGAGCGTGCTGGCGACGGTCAAGCGCGACGGCATCGAGGGCCGCGGCGGCCAGTGGAGCGCCGAGGAGGAAGAAGCGTTCAAGGCGCCGATCCGCCAGCAGTACGAAGACCAGGGCCACCCCTATTACGCCAGCGCCCGCCTCTGGGATGACGGCGTGATCGACCCGGCCGACACGCGCCGCGTGCTGGCGCTGGGCCTTTCGGCCGCGCGCAACGCCCCGATCGAGGACACGCGCTTTGGCGTGTTCCGCATGTAAAGGAGCCTCCATGTCTACGCTTCACATCACCTATGACGCCGGCGTGGCGCGCATCACGCTGGCGCGCCCCGAGATCCGCAACGCCTTCAGCGATGTCGCGATTGCCGATATCACCCAGGCCTTCCTGACGGTGGGCGCGCGCGCCGATGTGCTGGCCGTGGTGCTCGCGGCCGAAGGCCCGGCGTTCTGCGCCGGCGCCGACCTGAACTGGATGCGCCGCATGGCCGACTACACGCGCGACGAGAACCGCGACGACGCCGGCAAGCTCGCCGAGATGCTGCGCGTGATCTACGAATGCCCCAAGCCGACGCTGGCACGCGTGCAGGGCGATGTCTACGCCGGCGGCATGGGGCTGGTGGCGGCCTGCGACATGGCGGTGGCGGCCGACACCGCGGGCTTTTGCCTCAGCGAAGTCAAGATCGGCCTGATCCCCGCGACCATCAGTCCGTATGTGATCCGCGCGATGGGCGCGCGCGCCGCGCACCGCTACTTCCTCACCGGCGAGCGCTTCGACGCGGCCGAGGCGCATCGCATCGGCTTCGTGCATGAGGTCGCCGGCGCGGGCGCGCTGGATGAAAAGGTCGACGCCATGCTCAAGCCGCTGCTGAGTGCCGGCCCGGCCGCGGTGCGCGCCTGCAAGCAGCTGGTGATCGACGTGGCCGAACGCGAGATCGAGCCCGGGCTGATTGCCGCCACCGTGGAGGGCATCGCCACCATCCGCGCCAGCGCCGAGGGCAAGGAAGGCGTGCAGGCCTTTCTCTCCAAGCGCAAGCCTTCCTGGCTCGCATGAGCGCAGACAACGAAATTCCGGGAGACAGAATGTTCAGCAAGATCTTGATTGCCAACCGCGGTGAAATCGCCTGCCGCGTGGCCGCGACGGCGCGGCGCCTGGGCGTGCGCACGGTGGCCGTGTACTCCGATGCCGACGCGCGCGCCAAGCATGTCGCGGCCTGCGACGAGGCCGTGCACATCGGCGGCAGCGCGCCCAAGGACAGCTACCTGCGCTGGGAGCGCATCCTGGCCGCGGCCCAGGCCACGGGCGCGCAGGCCGTGCACCCGGGCTATGGCTTTCTCAGCGAGAACGAGGAGTTCGCCCAGGCCTGCGCCGACGCCGGCCTGGTGTTCATCGGCCCGCCGCCGTCGGCCATCGAGTCGATGGGCCTGAAGGCCGGCTCCAAGCAGCTGATGGAAAAGGCCGGCGTCCCGTTGGTGCCGGGCTACCACGGCAGCGACCAGGACCCGGCGCGGCTGCAGGCCGAGGCCGACCGCATCGGCTATCCGGTGCTGATCAAGGCCAGCGCCGGCGGCGGCGGCAAGGGCATGCGTGCCGTGGACCGCAGCGAGGACTTCGCCGCCGCGCTGGCCAGCTGCCAGCGCGAGGCGATCAACAGTTTCGGCGACGATGCAGTGCTGATCGAGAAATACGTGCAGCGCCCGCGCCACATCGAGATCCAGGTGTTTGGCGACACCCTGGGCAATTACGTCTATCTGTTCGAGCGCGACTGCTCGGTGCAGCGGCGCCACCAGAAGGTGCTGGAGGAAGCACCTGCGCCCGGCATGACCGAGGCGCTGCGCGCGCAGATGGGCGCAGCCGCCGTGGCCGCGGCACGCGCCGTCAACTACGTCGGCGCGGGCACGGTGGAGTTCATCGTCGAGCAGCGCGAAGGCGGCGCGATGGACTTCTTCTTCATGGAGATGAACACCCGGCTGCAGGTCGAGCACCCGGTCACCGAAGCCATCACCGGCGAGGACCTGGTCGAGTGGCAGCTGCGCGTGGCCAGCGGCGAGCCGCTGCCCAAGCGCCAAGACGAGCTGCGCATCATCGGCCATGCGATCGAGGCGCGCATCTGCGCCGAGAACCCCGACAACCAGTTCCTGCCGTCCACCGGCACGCTGCAGGTCTACCGCAAGCCCGCGGCCAGCAGCTTCAGCGTGGCCGATGTGCGCATCGACGACGGCGTGCGCGAAGGCGATGCCATCAGCCCGTTCTACGACTCGATGATCGCCAAGCTGATCGTGCGCGGCGACAACCGCGCGCAGGCGCTGGCGCGGCTCGATGCGGCGCTGGCGCAGACGCAGATCGTCGGCCTGGCCACCAACGTGCAGTTCCTGCGCCAGGTGCTGCGCTCGCCCTCGTTTGCGCAGGCGCGGCTCGATACCGCGCTGATCGAGCGCGAGAAGGACGTGCTGTTCCACCAGGACCCGGTGGGCGTGCCGCTGGCCGTGGCCGCGGCCACCGCCAGCGCGCTGCTGGGCGAGCAGGCGCAGCAGGGCGCCGATCCGTTCAGCCGGCGCGATGGCTGGCAGTCGCATGGCACGACCGGGCGTGCCTGGTCCTGGGTGATCGAGGGCGCGACCGTGAATGCGCGCCTGCGCTACCTGCCCGGCGGCGCGCTGGTGCTGGCGCTGGAAGCGCAGGAGGACCTGCCGGCGGTGGAGGCACCGCTGGTGTTCTCCTTGGCCGACGGCGTGCTGGACCTGGAGTTCGCGGGCCAGCGCACGCGCGCGCAGGTGCACCGCCTGGGCGAGCAGTTCCACGTGTTCACGCCGCGCGGCGCGCAGACGCTGACCGGCATCGACCTGCTGGCGCATGCGGGCGAGGAGCACGCCGAAGGCGGGCGCCTCACCGCGCCGATGCCGGGCAAGCTGGTGTCGTTTGCCGTCAAGGCCGGCGACAGCGTGGTGGCCGGACAGGCCCTCGCGGTGATGGAGGCGATGAAGATGGAGCACACCATTGCCGCGCCGCATGACGGCGTGGTCGAGGAACTGCTGTACCAGCCTGGCGACCAGATCGGCGATGGCGCCGAACTGCTGCGGCTGGCGCGCGCGTAAATGCACAAAACCAGGGCTTTTGGCGGGCGCGGCGGCAAGCCGCGTTACGCTCCACGTCCATGAAGATCACCTTTTGCTGCGCCGACACCCATCCCCGTGCCTGGATCGAGGGGCTGCGCGCCGCGCTGCCCTTGGCCGAACTGTCGGTCTGGCAGCCCGGCGACCCGCAGGCCGACTACGCCGTGGTCTGGACGCCGCCGCAGCAATTCATGGACGAGCAGCCCGGCCTCCAGGCCATGTTCAACCTGGGCGCAGGGGTCGACGGCCTGCTGCGGCTGAAGCTGCCCGCGGGCGTGCCGGTGGTGCGCATCGAGGATGCGGGTATGGCGGTGCAGATGGCCGAGTATGTGTGCCATGCGGTGATCCGCCACTTCCGCGAACTCGATGCCTATGCGGCCGACATGGCGCGTGGCGAATGGACCTTTCGCAAGCCGCGCCAGCGGCGCGACTTTCCGGTCGGCGTGATGGGTCTGGGCGTGCTGGGCCAGCGCGTGGCGCAGGCGCTTGCGCATTTCGAGTTCCCGGTCAACGGCTGGAGCCGTTCGCCGCGCCAGCTGGCGGGCGTCACGACCTACAGCGGCGCCGAGAGCCTGGAGGAATTCCTCGGCGCGAGCCGGGTGCTTGTCAATCTGCTGCCGCTGACCCCCGATACCCGCGATATCCTCAATGCCGCAACGCTGTCGCGATTGCAGCCCGGCGCCTATGTGATCAACGTCGCGCGCGGCGCGCACCTGGTCGAGGAAGACCTGCTGGCCCAGCTGGAATCGGGCCATGTCGCGGGCGCCACGCTCGACGTGTTCCGCACCGAGCCGCTGCCGGCCGACCACGCCTTCCGGCGCGATCCGCGCATCACGCTCACGCCGCACACCTCGGCGCGCACGCTGCGCGAGGACTGCCTGGCGCAGATCGTCGGCAAGATCGCCGCGCTCGAGCGCGGCGAGGCGCTGACCGGCGTGGTCGAAGGCACGCGCGGCTATTGACCCCGGACGCCTCGCCGCCGCATCACAACAACTACCTACGGAAACAAAACCATGCCCTATCCCTCCCGCGTCAAACTGGTGGATGTCGGCCCGCGCGACGGGCTGCAGAATGAAAAACAGACGGTGCCCGCGGCCGTGAAGATCGAACTGGTGCACCGGCTGCAGGCCGCGGGCCTGCGCGAGATCGAGGTGACGAGCTTCGTCAGCCCGAAATGGGTGCCGCAGATGGGCGACAACGCCGAAGTCATGGCCGGCATCGAGCGCCAGCCCGGCGTGCGCTATTCGGTGCTGACCCCCAACCTGCGCGGCTTCGAGTCCGCGCTGGCCAGCCGCCCCGACGAGATCGTGGTGTTCGGCGCGGCCAGCGAGGCCTTCAGCCAGCGCAACATCAACTGCTCCATTGCCGAGAGCATCGAGCGCTTCGCCCCCGTGGTCGAGGCCGCGCGCGCGGCCGGCATCTACGTGCGCGGCGCGATGTCCTGTACCGTGGGCTGCCCCTATGAAGGCGAGATCGCGCCCGAGCGCGTCGCTTACCTCGCGGGGCTGATGAAGGGCATTGGCGTGCAGCATGTGGGCGTGGCCGACACGATTGGCGTGGGCACGCCGCTCAAGGTGCAGCGCGCGCTCGAGGCCACGCTCGCGCATTTCGCGCTGGACGATGTTTCGGGCCATTTCCACGACACCTACGGCCAGGCATTGGCCAACACGCTGGCCTCGCTCGAGATGGGCGTGTGGCAGTACGACACCTCGGTGGCCGGCCTGGGCGGCTGCCCCTACGCCAAGGGTGCGACCGGCAATGTCGCCACCGAAGACGTGGTCTACATGCTGCACGGCATGGGCATCGACACCGGCATCGACCTCGATGCGCTGATCGACGCGGGCCAGTACATCAGCGATTTCCTGGGCCGCCCGACGCAGTCGCGCGTGGCCAAGGCCTTGCTGGCGAAACGGGAGGCGAGTGTCTGTGACGCTGTCTGACATTCCGGTCGTCGCGGCACCGGCCGTGGCGGACAAGCCGCTGATCGACATTCCGGTCGCGCTGGCACGGCGCGCGGCGCAGGTCGCGGCCGAAGGCGGCTTTGCCGCGGACTTCGACGGCGTGGTCACCTCGCCCTGCATCAGCGTCTGCCGCATGACGGCCGACCGCAGCCATTGCCAGGGGTGCTTTCGCACGCTGGAAGAACTGCGCGCCTGGGGCAAGGCGGATGCGGCGACGCGGCAGGCGATCTGGGTCAAGCTGCTGGAGCGGGCGGGGGTGGCGCATCCGGCGCAGGTGGTTTCCAGCTAGAGATTGGCCCTTCATCCTTCGACAAGCTCAGGACGAACGATAAAAGCCATGGGAGCCGTCGACAGCCTTGGCACGAGGGTTCAACCGTTCGTGCTGAGCCCTGGGCCTGTCGAAGGGCCGAAGCATGGACGGCCGGCCTCGCAATTAGGACCGAACATGAAACACATCACCTTCCACCTCGATTTCGTTTCCCCCTATGCGTGGCTGGCCTTCGAGCGCATGCCCGAAGTGCTCGAGGGCCTGAGCTACACGGTGCAATACCGCCCGGTGCTGCTGGGCGCGCTGCTCCAGCGCGATGGCAATCCCGGGCCGGCGGGCATTGCGGCCAAGCGGGAATGGACCTATCGCCATGTGCATTGGCTTGGCCAGTCGCTGGGCGTGCCGCTGGACATGCCGGCGGAGCATCCGTTCAACCCCCTGCCGCTGCTGCGGCTGGCGCTGCAATGCAGCGATGACGGCAGCATCAACCGCTTTGTCGCCGGCACGCTGCTGCGCCATGTCTGGCAGGGCGGGCAGCCGGCGCTCGACGCACAGCGCCTCGAGGGGTTGCAACAGCAATTGCAGGGCCAGCTGCGCACCGACGACCAAGCCGCACAGCGCGCCAAGGACTGGCTGCGCGCCAATACCGACGCGGCCGCAGCGGCGGGCGTGTTTGGCGTGCCCGCATGGGAGGTGGATGGCAGGATTTTCTGGGGGCTTGACGGTCTTCCCATGCTGCGCGACTACCTGGCGCAGGCGCCCTGGTTCGATGCCGCGCATTGGGAGGAACTGCCGCGCACGCCGTCAGGGCTCAAAGGCTGAGGCGGGCCGCAACGCCGCAATTTTCATATCCCAAAACGCGGGCCAAGGGTTGGACCCGAGAATGTCAGCGCTGCGTCAGTTTGGCGCAAGCTCCTGTTGGTTTGGTGTCAGAGAGGGGTCAGTGGCGTCTCCAAGAATGGGGGTGACCGCCGCAGGCGGCACCCATAACCAACAGGAGACAACAGCATGGCCATCAACGCTTCACCCGGCGCGGGTGTCAAGGGCGCGGCACCGCGCCCGATGACATCCGAAGAGCGCAAAGTGATCTTTGCATCATCCCTCGGCACGGTTTTCGAGTGGTATGACTTCTACCTTTACGGTTCGTTGGCGGCCATCATTGCCAAGCAGTTCTTCAGCGGCCTCGACGAAGGTTCGGCCTTCATCTTCGCGCTGCTGGCGTTTGCCGCGGGCTTCATCGTGCGTCCGTTCGGCGCGCTGGTGTTCGGCCGGCTCGGCGACATGATCGGACGCAAGTACACCTTCCTGGTGACGATCCTGATCATGGGCCTGTCGACCTTCATCGTCGGTATCCTGCCGACCTATGCGTCGATTGGCGTGGCCGCGCCCGTGATCCTGATCATCCTGCGCATGCTGCAGGGCCTGGCACTGGGCGGCGAGTACGGCGGCGCTGCCACCTATGTCGCCGAGCACGCGCCGCATGGCCGCCGCGGCGCCTACACCTCGTGGATCCAGACCACGGCGACGCTGGGCCTGTTCCTGTCGCTGCTGGTGATCCTGGGCGTGCGCACCTCGGTGGGCGAGGCCGCCTTCGTCGACTGGGGCTGGCGCATTCCCTTCCTGGTGTCGATCCTGCTGCTGGGCATTTCGGTCTGGATCCGCATGACGCTGTCCGAATCGCCGGCGTTCCAGAAGATGAAGGCCGAGGGCAAGACCTCCAAGGCGCCGCTGGCCGAGTCGTTTGGCCAGTGGAAGAACCTGAAGATCGTGCTGCTGGCGCTGTTCGGCCTCACCGCCGGCCAGGCCGTGGTCTGGTACACGGGCCAGTTCTATTCGCTGTTCTTCCTGACGCAGCAACTCAAGGTCGACGCGGTCACCGCCAACCTGATGATTGCCGCTGCGCTGCTGATCGCCACCCCGTTCTTCGTGGTGTTCGGCACGCTGTCGGACCGGATTGGCCGCAAGCCCATCATCATGCTGGGCTGCGTGCTGGCCGTGCTGACCTACTTCCCGGTGTTCAAGGCGCTGACTGCTGCCGCCAACCCCGACCTGGCCGCGGCGCAGGAGCGCAACAAGGTGGTGATCGTTGCCGACCCGGCCGAATGCTCGTTCCAGTTCAATCCGACCGGTACCGCCAAGTTCACCAGCTCGTGCGACGTGGCCAAGCAGGTGCTGGCTTCGGCTTCGGTCAGCTATGACGCCGTCGATGCGCCTGCGGGCACCCCGGCGGTGATCAAGATCGGCACGACCGAGATCCCCAGCTTCTCGGCCAAGGGTCTGACAGCGGAGGAAGCCAAGGCAAAGGACGTGGCGTTCAAGAAGTCGGTCGCCGATGTGCTCAAGGCCGACGGCTATCCGGCCAAGGCGGACCCGGCGAAGATGAACAAGGTGATGATGGTCGTGATCCTGACCTACCTGGTTCTGCTGGTGACCATGGTCTATGGTCCCATTGCCGCGATGCTGGTCGAGCTGTTCCCGACGCGCATCCGCTACACCTCGATGAGCCTGCCGTACCACATCGGCAACGGCTGGTTCGGCGGCCTGCTGCCGACGATGTCGTTTGCCATCGTGGCGCAGACCGGCAACATGTACAGCGGCCTCTGGTATCCGATCATCATTGCCGGCATGACGGCGATCGTCGGCACGCTGTTCGTGCGTGAGACCAAGGACATCGATATCTACGCCGGCGATTGACCCTGGGCGTCGCGGCCCCTGTGCACTCTTGCGGTGCAGGGGCCGTACATGCACCAATATGTTGCAAAAAAGCATCAAATGATGGCTGTCATGGGCCTGAAGCTTTTTTCTCGCAGATGGGCATCCTAGAATTTTGCCTATGGTCGAAGTAGGTCGACTCCTACGAGTCTTGCTTGATTACTTCGAACTGAATTCAAAATCTAGGAACTCCCATGAACAACACTCAACGCGCATTGCTGGCCGTCCTGGCCATCGCTGGCACCTCGGCCGCCATGGCCCAAAGCAGCGTCACCATCTACGGCCGCGTGAACACTACGGTCGAACGCCAAAAGCTCGGCGACGTCACGCGCTCCGCCATGGAAAACAACGCCTCGCGTTGGGGCATCGTGGGTTCGGAAGACCTGGGCGGCGGTCTCAAGGCCGGTTTCCAGCTCGAGAGCGGTTTCGCTTCCGACACGGGTGTGACCTCGCCCCAGTTCTTCGGCCGCCAGAGCGAAGTGAACCTGTCGGGCGCTTTCGGTGCCGTGCGTCTGGGTAACTTCATCTCCGATTCGTACTACGCCACCGCTGACTACATCAGCATGCACAACCACGACACCGGTACTTCGGCCGACGCGCTGTATGCCTACGTGATGCGCGATGTGAACAAGATCGGCTACCGCTCGCCCAAGTTCGGCGGCTTCAGCGCCGAAGGCGCTGTCTCGCTGAGCGAAAAGGCGCCCGGCGCGAAGAACGCTTTCGACCTGTCGGCCAACTACAACGCCGGTCCCCTGGGCCTGGGCCTGGGCTACACCAGCAACAAGGCCGTTGAAGGCGTGTTCGGTGCCTTCTCCGGCGAAGCCGAGCAGATCGCCCTGCGCGGTTCCTATGCTGTGGGTGCCTTCACCCTGGGCGCGTACTACCAGTACGCCACGCTGGACAACGTCAACGGCACGACCGCCGATGCCAAGCGCCACGCCTACCGCCTGGCCGGCATGTACACCCTGGGCGCTTCGGAATTCCACGCCAACTTCGGCCGTGCCGAAAAGATCAAGGTCGGTGGCAACACCCTGGACGGCACCGCTGCCAACCAGTGGACCCTGGGCTACAACTACAACCTGAGCAAGCGCACCAAGGTCTACGGCTACTACACCAAGATCGACAACGGTTCGAACATCAGCTACGTCGGCGGCCCCATCGGTGCCGACTTCAGCTCGCTGGCTGTGGGCGTTCGCCACAACTTCTGATCGCCTGACGGCCTGAGCCCGGCCCCCGGGTCGGGGCTTGCAAGCTGCAACCTCCCTGCGCTTCGGTGCCGGGAGGTTTTTTTTTGCCTTGGCGCAGCCGTTACTGAATAAATACACAGTGATTGCCAGGCAATGTTTTGTCCGACAGCAGGCCCCTCGGGTCCAGTCCTAGAATGGTCCGCCACCATTCAGAAAGACTGCCTGTATGTCCCAGGGACTGATCCGCATCCGCGGCGCGCGCCAGCACAATCTCCAGAACGTCGACCTCGATATCCGCACCGGTGAATTGACGGTCGTCACGGGGCCCAGCGGTTCGGGCAAGTCGAGCCTGGTGTTCGATACGCTGTATGCGGAAGGCCAGCGCCGCTATGTCGAGACCTTCAGCGCCTATGCGCGCCAGTTTCTCGACCGCATGGACAAACCCGCCGTCGACCGCATCGACGGCGTGCCGCCGGCCATTGCCATCGACCAGACCAACCCGGTGCGCAATTCGCGCTCCACGGTCGGCACGATGACCGAGCTCAACGACCATCTGAAGCTGTTGTTCGCGCGTGCAGCGCATCTGCACGACCAGGTCACGGCGCTGCCGGTGCGCCACGACACGCCGGAATCGATCTATGAGGAGTTGGCGCAGCGCAGCGCGGCCGCGGGCGATCCGCGGCTGGTGGTCACGTTCGCGGTCGAGCTGCCGGTCAACACCACGGCCGAGGAGGTCGAGCAGTGGCTGTCGGCCAGCGGCTTCACCAAGGTCCAGGCCGAGCGCGAGGTCGAGCATGCCGCAGCCGAAGCCGCGAAGGGCAAGGGCAAGAAGGGCGCGGCCGCACCGACGCGCGTCAAGCTCCTCGATGTGGTGGCCGACCGTTTCCGCTTCAGCCGCACCGAGCGCGCGCGCGTGATCGAGGCCATCGAGGTGGCGCTCAAGCGCGGCAGCGGCCATATGACCGTCTACAGCCTGCCCGAAGAAGGCGGCGAGCCCGAGCTGTGGCGCTTCTCGCTGGGGCTGCACTGCCCGGAAAGCGGGCTTTCCTATACCGCGCCCATGCCATCGCTGTTCTCGTTCAACTCCGCCGTGGGCGCCTGCGAGGCCTGCCGCGGTTTCGGGCGCGTGATCGGCGTCGACTGGGGCCTGGTGATTCCCAACGAGAAGCTCACGCTGCGCACCGGCGCCGTGAAGGCCATCCAGACGCCGGCATGGAAGGAAATCCAGGACGACCTGATGCGCCATGCCGAAGCCGAAGGCATCCCGCGCGACACCGCCTGGGCCAAGATGAGCGCCGAGCAGCAGGCCTGGGTGCTGGACGGCTCGCCGAAGTGGAACGGCAAGTGGAACCAGACCTGGTACGGCATCAAGCGCTTCTTCGAGTACCTTGAGAGCAAGGCCTACAAGATGCACATCCGCGTGCTCTTGTCCAAATACCGCAGCTATACCGAGTGCCCGACCTGCCGCGGCGCGCGCCTCAAGACCGAGAGCCTGCTGTGGCGCCTGGGCACCAAGCAGGGCGCGGATGCGGTGCTGCCGCCGGCGCAGCGCTTCATGCCCGCGGGCGTGTCGTGGAGCCGCGAACAGCTCGAGGCCCTGCCCGGGCTGTGCCTGCATGATCTGATGCGCTTGTCGATCCACCGGCTGCAGCAGTTCTTTGCGACGCTGATTCCCAGCGAGCAGCCGCAGATGTCGGATGGCGAAGCCCAGGCGCTGAAGATGCTGCACGCCGAAATCGACACCCGGCTCAAATACCTCGTGGACGTCGGCATTGGCTATCTCACGCTGGACCGGCAAAGCCGCACGCTCAGCGGCGGCGAGGTGCAGCGCATCAACCTGACCACGGCGCTCGGGACCTCGCTGGTCAATACCCTGTTCGTGCTGGATGAGCCCAGCATCGGCCTGCACCCGCGCGACATGCTGCGCATCACCGAAGCCATGCAGCGCCTGCGCGACGCGGGCAACACGCTGGTCGTGGTCGAGCACGACCCGGCGGTGATGTTTGCCGCCGACCGCATGATCGACATGGGCCCGGGCCCGGGCGCGCGCGGCGGACAGATCGTGTTCGACGGCACGCCCGATGCGCTGCGCCATGCCGACACGCTGACCGGCGCCTACCTCGGCGGGCGCAAGCAGGTCGGCTTCGGCTTCAAGCGCATGGTCACCGAATCCACGCCGCGGCTGATTCTCGAGGGCGCACGCGAGCACAACCTGCGCCACCTCGATGTCGATTTCCCGCTGCAGCGCCTGGTCACCATCACCGGCGTCAGCGGCTCGGGCAAGTCCACGCTGATCCAGGACGTGCTCGCGCCCGCGCTGCTGCGCCACTTCGGCAAGCCCACCGACGCCGCGGGTGCGTTCGACCGCCTGATGGGCGCGGACCATCTGAGCGATGTCGTGTTCGTCGACCAGTCGCCGATCGGCAAGACCGCGCGCTCCAACCCGGCCAGCTATGTCGGCGCCTGGGACAGCATCCGCGAGCTGTTCGCGGTCGCGCCGCTGGCGCGCCAGCGCGGCTATACCGCGGCGAAGTTCAGCTTCAACAGCGGCGACGGCCGCTGCCCGACCTGCGGCGGCTCGGGCTTCGAGCATGTCGAGATGCAGTTCCTGTCCGATGTCTACCTGCGCTGCCCCGACTGCGACGGCCAGCGCTACCGCCCGGAAATCCTCGAGGTGCATATCGAGCGCCACGCGGTGGGCGAGCTGCAGCCGCGCCGCCTGAACGTGGCCGATGTGCTGGAACTCACGGTGAGCGAGGCCGCGCAGCTGTTTGCGCAGGACCGCGAGGTGCTGCGCGCGCTGCAGCCCATCGTCGATGTCGGCCTGGAGTACATGAAGCTGGGCCAGCCCGTGCCCACGCTCAGCGGCGGCGAGGCCCAGCGCCTCAAGCTGGCGGGTTTCCTGGCCGAGGCCGCCAAGACCGCGGCCAAGTCGCGCCAGGCGCTGGCACGCAAGGGCACGCTGTTCCTGTTCGACGAGCCGACCACGGGGCTGCATTTCGACGACATCGCCAAGCTGATGCGCGCGCTGCGCAAGCTGCTCGAAGCCGGGCATTCGCTGATCGTCATCGAGCACAACCTCGACGTGATCCGCGCCAGCGACTGGCTCATCGACCTCGGCCCGGAAGGCGGCGAGGGCGGCGGCCTGGTCGTCGCACAAGGCACGCCCGAGGACGTGCGCCAGCACCCGGGCTCGCATACCGCGCAGGCGCTGCGCGAGTACGACCTGGCGATGGGCGTGGGCGGCCAGTTGGTCACCGAGGTCGCGCCCATGCTTTACCCGAGCGCGGGCCACAAGGCGCATACGCAGCCCGAGAAGGACGTGATCGAGATCGTCAACGCACGCGAGCACAACCTCAAGCAGCTGTCGGTCGAGATTCCTCGTGGCAAGTTCAACGTGGTCACGGGCGTGAGCGGCTCGGGCAAGTCGACGCTGGCGTTCGACATCCTGTTCAACGAAGGCCAGCGCCGCTACCTCGAATCGCTCAACGCCTATGCGCGCTCCATCGTGCAGCCCGCGGGCCGTCCCGAGGTCGACGCGGTCTACGGCATCCCGCCCACGGTGGCCATCGAGCAGCGGCTGTCGCGCGGCGGGCGCAAGTCCACCGTCGGCACGACCACCGAAGTCTGGCATTTCCTGCGCCTGCTCTACGTGAAGCTGGGCGTGCAGCATTGCATCCATGATGGCGCGGCGGTGCAGCCGCAGACCCCCGACAGCATTGCCGCCCAGCTGATGACGCAGTTCCGCGGCCAGCATATCGGCCTGCTGTCGCCGCTGGTGGTCAACCGCAAGGGCGTCTACACCGAGCTGGCCGACTGGGCGCGTCCGCGCGGCTACACCCATCTGCGCGTCGATGGCGAATTCCTGCCGACCACGGGCTTCCCGCGGCTCGACCGCTTCAAGGAGCACAGCATCGACCTGCCGATCGCCAGCATCGAGGTCTCGCCGCGCAACGAAGCCGAGCTGCGCCTGCATCTGGCGCAGGCGCTCGAGCTGGGCAAGGGCGTGGTGCATGTGCTCAGCGGCATCGACGACCTGGCCGCGGCCATGGCCGGCGGCCAGAGCACGGCCGGCGTCGGCAAGCTGCAGGCGTTTTCCACGCAGCGTGCCTGCCCGGTCTGCGCGACCAGCTATGCCGAGCTCGATCCGCGGCTGTTCTCGTACAACAGCAAGCATGGCTGGTGCCCCGACTGCGTGGGCACGGGCGTGCAGCTGACCAAGGACCAGCGCCAGGTCTATGACGACACGCTGCTGGCCGAGGACAACCGCGGCCGCGAGGTCAAGTTCGAAGGCCAGGAGGTCGAGGAGATCGCCGAGGTCACCTGTCCCTGCTGCGCGGGCACGCGGCTCAACGCCACGGCGCGTGCCGTGCGCTTCCACGACGTGGGCATCACCGACATCGCGCGGCTCTCGGTCACCGACGTGCGCGTGTGGGCGCAGGCGCTGAGCTTGAGCGGTCGCGAGGCCGGCATCGCGCGCGACCTGCTGCCCGAGATCCAGGGCCGGCTTGAATTCCTCGAGGAGGTCGGCCTGGGCTACCTGACGCTGGACCGCGGCGCGCCCACGCTCAGCGGCGGCGAGGCCCAGCGCATCCGCCTGGCCGCGCAGCTCGGCAGCAACCTGCAGGGCGTGTGCTATGTGCTCGACGAGCCCACCATCGGCCTGCATGCGCGCGACAACCAGATCCTGCTCAACGCGCTGCACAAGCTCGGCGACAAGGGCAACACGCTGGTCGTGGTCGAGCATGACGAGGACACCATTCGCCGTGCCGACCATGTGATCGACATCGGCCCGAGCGCGGGCAAGCGCGGCGGCCGGCTGGTCGCCCAGGGCACGCCCGAGGACGTGATGCAGTCCGAGGAATCATTGACCGGCCGCTATCTGCTGCATGCAATGCGCCATCCGTTCCAGCCGCGCCGTCCCGTGGTCTGGCCGCCTGTGGCGCAGGCCGCCGTGGCCGAAGCCGTCGAAGCACCGAAGAAGCGCACGAAAAAGCAGCAGGCGGCCGATGCACTGGCCGCGCGCGAGGCCGACAGCGCGGCCGCCAACGCGGCGCTGACCCAGCCGGCCGTGCGCGGCGGCAGTGGGCCGCAGCGCTGGCTCACGGTGCTGGGCGCCGATCTGCACAACCTGCAGCGCGTCGATGCGCATGTGCCGTTCAAGCGCCTGGTGGCGATCACCGGCGTCAGCGGCTCGGGCAAATCGACGCTGGCGCGCGACGTGCTCTGGACCAATGTCGCGGCCTGGGTCGGCCAGCGCAGCACCTTTGCCGGGCGCGAAGCCATGGATGCGGGCCAGGCGCCGGCGCTGGTCGGTTGCGCCGGCCTGCGCGGTTTCGAGACGATCGACCGGGTGCTGGAAGTCGACCAGACGCCGATCGGCAAGACGCCGCGCTCCTGCCCGGCCACCTACATCGGTTTCTGGGACACCATCCGCAAGCTGTTTGCCGATACGCTCGAAGCGCGTGCGCGCGGCTACGGTCCGGGCCGGTTCTCGTTCAATACCGGCGAAGGCCGCTGCCCGACCTGCGAAGGCCAGGGCGTGCGCACCATCGAGATGAGCTTCCTGCCCGACGTCAAGGTGCCATGCGATACCTGCCACGGCGCGCGCTTCAATCCCGAGACGCTGGCCGTGACCTGGCGCGGCAAGAGCATCGGCGACGTGCTGCAGATGGAGGTCGACGAAGCCGTGGACTTCTTTGCCAGCATGCCCGGCATTGCGCACCCGCTGCAGCTGCTCAAGGATGTGGGCCTGGGCTATCTGACGCTGGGCCAGCCCTCGCCCACGCTCAGCGGCGGCGAAGCCCAGCGCATCAAGCTCGTGACCGAACTCACCAAGGTGCGCGACGACATCGCGCGCCGCGGCAACAAGGCGCCGCATACGCTGTATGTGCTCGATGAGCCCACGGTGGGCCTGCACATGGCCGACGTGCAAAAGCTCATTGAGGTGCTGCACCGTTTGGTCGATGCCGGGCATTCGGTGATCGTCATCGAACACGACCTGGATGTGATTGCCGAAGCCGACTGGGTCATCGACCTGGGCCCGGAAGGCGGCAACGGCGGCGGCCGCATCGTCGCCGCGGGCACGCCCGAGACGCTGGTGGAGCAGGGCACGCATACCGGCAACGCGATTGCGCCGGTGCTGGCGCGCGGCGTGGCGACGCCCGGCGTAGCGACGCCCGGCGTGGCGACGCCCGACGCAACGGCGCCCGACGCAACGGCGCCGGCCTGATGCGCGAATACGCTGTCCATTGGCATGCGCAGGCGCCGGCCAAGCCGGCGCTGGGCGCGCCCTGCAATGGCTGCGGCCTGTGTTGCCTGGCCGAACCCTGCCCCATGGGCATGCTGGTCTCGCGCCGGCGGCAAGGCGCGTGCAGCGCGCTGCGCTGGGACGAGACCGGCGCGCATTACCGCTGCGGCGTGCTCGAGGATGCGAAGGCCCTGGCTGCATCGCCCGGCCGCTGGCAGCGCTGGCGCGGGCGACTTTGGCTGCGCGCCGCAAGGCGCTGGATTGCGGCCGGCGTGGGCTGCGATGCCGATCTGCAGGTGGAGAAAGCCTAGCGCTCCTGCAACTGCTGCTGCAGCAGTTGCACGAAGGAATCGGCGCGCGCCGAGGGCGCACGGTGCAGCGGCAGGGCCAGCGCGATCTCGACCGGGCATTGCGGCAGCAGCGGCCGCACTGCCAGCTCCGCGGCGAACTTGTGGGCCACGTAGGGATTGACCACGCCTATGCCCGTGCCTTCCGCGGCGAGACAGCAAATCGTCGATGAATAGGTGGTCTCGATGGTCGAGCGCGCCTGTACGCCATGGCGCTGCATGGTCTGCTGCAGTTGCCGGCAGATGTCGTCGTCGGCGTTGAGCGTGAGCAGCAACTGATCGGCGAGATCGCTCACATGCAATTGCCCGCGCTGCGCCAGCGGGTGGGCGGGATGCATGACGCAGACCGCCTGGCTATGGTGCAGCACGCTGGCGCTCAGGTCGGGCGCATCGATGGCCATGGTGCTGACCACGAGATCGAATTGTCCCAGCTGCAGGCCTTCGCGCAGATGCGCGGTGCCCAGGGTTTGCAGGCTGATGGGCGTGCCCGGGTGCTGCTGCACGAATGCATGCACCACGGCCGGCAGCACCGACAGGCCCAGCGCGGGCGTGCAGCCGATGCGCAGCGTGCCCGCGCCCGACATCCGCAGGCCCTGCAGCTCGCGCTCGATGCGCTCCAGGCCGACGAAATGCTGTTGCACCGTGGCATGCAGGTCCAGTGCTTCGGGCGTGGGGCGCAGCCGGCCCTTGTGCATGTCGAAAAGCTTGAGTCCGGCACCGGCCTGCATCTGCGATAGCAGGCGACTCACCGAAGGCTGGGTGGTATGCAGCAGTTGCGCCGCGGCAGTGGTGGTTCCGGCCTGCATCACGGCACGGAAGGCTTCGATTTCGCGAAAACTCAGAGGGCGGGGCATGGCGCGAAGGGTATACCAATCCTGTATGGACAGAGCGGAAAAATGCATTTTGCTGCGTAGGTTGAGCTCCCTACACTCGCTTCATACGAGACAAGGCCGCCCCAGGCCACAGCATTTTCCAAGGACCTGCACATGACACACATCGCGCGCCGCCACTTCGGCCTGACGGCACTTGCCGCCACCCTCATCGGCTGCTCGGCCAGCGCCTGGTCCAGCGACGCGGCCTATCCGAATCCCGCGCGCCAGGTGCGCATCATCGTGCCGTTCACCGCGGGCGGCAGCTCGGATGTGCAGGCGCGCATGCTCGCCGACAAGCTCGGCCGTCTCTGGGACCAGCCGGTCGTGGTCGAAAACAAGCCCGGCGCGGGCGGCCACCTGGGCGGACGCTATGTCGCGGACCAGCCCGCCGACGGCTATACGCTGATGGTCGGCTCGATCGGCCTGCACGCGGCCTATGGCATCTACAAGAAACTGCCGTACAACCCGGCCACCGATCTGCGGGTGGTGACGGTGCTGGCCGAAATGCCGCATGTGGTCGTTGCCGCGCCAGCGCTGCCGGCCAGCGACATGCAGCAATTGACGGCATTGGCCAAGAAGGCGCCGGGCACGGTGAACTTCGGTTCCGCCGGCGTGGGCTCGTCGGTGCACATGATGGGCGAACTCTACAAGCTGCAGTCGGGCGCGCCCATCGTGCATGTGCCTTACCGCGGCAGCTCGGCCGCGCTCAATGACCTGCTGGGCAACCAGATCCAGCTGATGTTCGAGAACCCGCCGACGGTGCTGGGCCACATCCGCGCCGGCAAGATGAAGGCGCTGGCCGTGACCGGCAAGCAGCGGCTGGCGGCACTGCCCGATGTGCCCACCGCTGCCGAAGCCGGCATCCAGGGCTTCGAAGCCACGTCGTGGACCACGGTGGCGGTATCGGCCAAAGTGCCGCCAGCGATTGTCGAGAAGATCAGCGCCGACGTGCGCAAGGTCATCAACACGCCCGAGTTCCGCAAGGGTCTTGAGGAGCAGGGCATGACGGCCGTGGCCAACAGCCTGCCCGATGCACAGCGCTTCGTGGCCCAGGAGAAAGTCCGCTGGGACCGCGTGATTCTCGAGGGCAAGGTCTCGGCCGACTGAGGCCGGACCGGCGCACGCCTGCATTTCCCTGTCCGGGCCCCCGGCCCGCTTCCTTCCAGCCTTCCACTTCCCGCATGACCGAGTCCGCCAATCCCGCTTCCTATGTCTCCTGCCGCCGCGTGGGCGACGGCCACCAGCACCATTTCTTTGGCTACTACAACAAGTCGAACTGGGACCGGACCAACCGCCTGATCGCAGGCCAGCGCACCCCGGCCATGGACCAGTACCTCACGCCCGACGCCAAGGCGACCGTAGGCTATTTCGACACGCTGGACGGCGACCGCTTCCATGCCTTGGGCGAGACCGGCGCCTGGAACTGGCAGATGGGTAGCCAGCTGCAGTGGCTCGACGGCGCTCCGGGGCGGCAACTGGTCTACAACGACCGGACGGGCGACAGCGCGGCGCGCTACCCGGGCTTTGGCGCCGTGGTGGTCGATGTCGACACGCTCGCGCGCCGCGTGCTGCCCATGCCGGTCTACGTGGCCGCGCCCAGCAGCCAGTGGGCGCTGTCGGTCGACTACCGGCGCCTGTATGTGACGCACGAGACGATTGGCTACAGCGAAACCGGCGGCCCGTTCGCGCTGCCGCTCGCGCCCGCGGACGACGGCATCTGGCGCATGGACCTGGCCACGGGCGCGGCCGCGCTGCTGGTCAGCTATGCGGGCCTGAAAGCCTTCCACCCCCGGAAGTCGATGGAGAAAGCCATCCACTGGGTCAGCCACATCGAAGTCAATCCGGCTTCGTCGCGCATCCTGTTCCTGCACCGCTGGACCGAGCGCGTGAAGGATGAAACCTGCTTCCTGCACCGCCTGATCACCATGAACCCCGACGGCTCGGAAATGCGCCTGCTCGAATGCTCGGACCACCCGCTGCCGCAGCTTGCCGCCGACTTCGACCCGGGCGCCGTGGGTACGTTCGACTACGAGAAATCCGAATATCAGATCTCGCACCCGCTGTGGCAGGACGACAGCCACATCATCGTCTGGGGCCCGCATGCGGGCGAGATCCACTACCACCTCTACCATGACATCGAGGGCGGCGCGGTCGAGGTCATCGGGCGCGAGGTGCTGGTCGAGAACGGCCATATGAGCTTCTCGCCGGTGAGCACGCGCTGGCTGCTCAGCGACACCTACCCTGACGACCAGACGCACGAGCGCTTCCTGTTCCTGTTCGACATGCACACCGGCGCGCGCCGCAACCTGGGCAGCTTCTACGCCACGCCCGACCTGAGCAAGGAAAACCGCTGCGACCTGCACCCGCGCTGGAGCCGCGACGGGCGCCAGGTCTGCATCGACTCGGTGCATGAGGGGCAGCGCCAGATGTATGTGCTGGATGTGTCGGCGATCGTCGGCGCCTGAGCCTGAAACGAAAAAAAGGCGGTCCCTCGGGACCGCCTTTTTGCGTGCCGGCAGCGCTTACTGCGCCGTCGCGACGAGCTTGCCGTTGGCGTCCTTGGCCACATTCACGGTCAGCACCGGGATCGGCGTGCTGTTGCCGCCGTTGCCGCGCTCCGCGCCCACGCCCAGCACCCGGGTCACGGGCTGGCCGCCCTGCGCAAAGGTCACCTGCACCGTGGCCGTGCGGCCGGTGGCGCGCGCATAGTTGTTGATGCCGATGCGGTAGGTGCCTTCCTGCAGCACCGCAGGATCGCAGGACGCATAGTAGTGCTCCGGACCATTGGCGACGACGTTGTCGACATCGAGCATGCCGACCTGGCCGCGCATGTTCGAGTAGTAGACATGCGCGCCGCCGGGCTCGAAGGTATGCAGGTCGACATCACCTTCGCCATCCCAGGTCAGCATGGTCGTGAAGAAGCCGCGGCTGCCCAGCGCCGTGGGCGTGGCCAGTGCATACAGGCTTTGCTCGGCCATCTGCTTCACGCGCGCACGGCCGGCGCGACGTGCGTCGAGGTAGGTGTCGATCAGCGTGTGGCCGCTCAGGTCCTTGTCGGCCGCGGGCAGCGTCAGATTGATCTCGGGCACGCTGCTCCAGCCGAACGCACGCAGGCCGTTGATCACCAGGTCGATGTCCGCGAGCACGTGCGGGCCGCGCAGCGTGAGCGACGCCGGTGCGATATGCGTGACCGCGACGCTGTCCGTCGCGTACTTCGACTTGGCGTAATCGTAGGCCGGGTTCACGAACAGATTGCCTTGCGAGTGCGCGACAAACAGCAGCTTCTGGCCTTCGGTGGCCAGCGTGTCGATGGTGAGGCGGTGCTGGGCGTAGTTCAGCGCGGTGGGCGGGTTGCTCAGCAGGCTGGCCCAGGTCGCGGCCACCTTCAGCGAGATCGCCGAGTAGATGCCTTCGACGAGCACCGCGGGCGCGCTCATGACGTCGCGCAGCCGGGTCAGCAGCGGACGCTGGGTGTCGCTGGCGGCATCCCACAGGTACTCGAAGCGCTGGGCCAGTTCGCCGCTGGCATCGAACTCGTTGGCGCGCTGCATGAACACCTCGGCAATGTCCTGGGCCATGGTGGCATCGTTGCTCGCGCCGGTGGTGTTGTAGAAGTTCTCGAACTCCACGGGTTCGCCGTTGTACTCCTCGTCCAGCAGTTCCTGCAGCGCCATGCGGCCGTCAATGGCCTGCGGCAAGGTGTTCCAGACCCCGTTGAAGAAACCGACGGTATAGCCGCGTGCCGCGCAGATGTTCTCATTGGCGGCATGCGCCGGGAATGCCGCGGCCAGCAGCAGGACGGCCGGCAGGCAGGCGGCGCGCAGCCGCGCATAAGTGCGTTCAATCACAGTTCACCGTCCTTTCGTTCTTCAGCACGCTGCCGTCCATGGCAGAGTTGAATTTCATGTAGGCCTCGTAGCGGGCCCGCGTATTGACGGTCAGCTTCTCGATCTCGCGCACCATGGGCGATGCGGACCCGGACGGGTAGGTCTTCCAGATGCAGGTCACCGATGTGTTCATGCTGTTGGCCACGCTGCGCAGCGCGTTCTGGTCCTGCGTGTCGACCGTCATGGCTGTGCTCAGCGAGCGGCTGAAGGACTTGAGGCTGTTCTTCTGCGGCTGGGTATCCGACTTGCTGTCGATGTGGCGTTCGATATCGTCGCGCACGCCATCGGCATTCGCGTCGGTGCCGGTCAGGCTGGCACTGCGGTCGAGCACCGGCAGTTCGCCCGATGCCTCGAGCTTGGCAAAGGCCTGGCTGACCGTGAGCGGTGCCGTGGAACCGCCACCGCCACCGCCACCGCCGTTGTCGCCACCGCCGCCTCCGGCAGTGCCGTCATTGTTCCCGCCATCCCCGCCACAGGCCGAGACCATGGCGGCTGCCAGGATTGGCAATCCCCATTTCCTTAGTTGCTTCATGTCGATCTCCTTACGTCCGGAAATGCTAACGAGGTACATATATACAGATGTAAGGATGTGTCGCAGGGGCGCATGGAAATGTAAAGAACTGCATTCCCATTTCCATTCCCATTTCATTTTTTCAGAGTGGAACCACTTGGTTCGAGCCGTGTCCAACTCATCGACAGCGCGGAACGGTGTTCCGGCCGGCACGGCGCAGCCGCCCCCTGGGCCTCATCAAATGGAAATGCAATGGCTCTGAAAGACAAACCACGGGAGTCAGCCGCACCGCAGACTCCGGAGACTGACAGCGTCTCCACAGGCGACATCGTGAAACTGACCTTCAATGTCCCCAAGTCCACGCGCCAGCACTGGAAGCAGGCGGCGTTGCACCGCCACATGACCGTGACCGACCTGATTGTCGAGGCCATGGAAAAGCATCTTTCATGACCGGCGCGCGCAAAAAAGCTGCCCGCAGGCAGCTTCCTGTTGCTGGGTCGCCGCCGTGACCTGGTTCAATGCGCCGTGGCCTGGAACTTGCCGTTGGCGTCCCTGGCGACGCTCACCGTCAGCACCGGGAGCGGGTCATGGTTGCCGCCGGTGGCGCGTTCCGCGCCGACCGCGAGCTCCCGAGTCACGGGCTGGCCGCCCTGTGCGAACGTGACCTGCACCGTGGCCGTGCGCCCGGTGGCGCCAAGGTAGTTGTTGATGCCGAAGCGGTAGCTGCCTTCCTGCAGCTGGGCCGTGTTGCAGGAAGCGTAGTAATGCTCGGGTCCGTTGGCGACGGTGTTGTCGAGGTCCAGTGCACCGACCTGGCCGCCCGGGTGCGAAAAGTAGACATGGGCGCCGCCAGGCTCGAAGGTGTGCAGGTCGACATCGCCGGAACCATCCCAGGTCAGCATCGTCGTGAAGAATCCGCGGCTGCCCGCCGCGTTGGGCGTCACCAGCGAGGCCAGGCCCTGTTCGGCCATTTGCTTGACACGCTCGCGGCCCGGACGGCTTGCGTCGAGATAGGTGTTGAACAGCGTGTGGCCGCTGGGGTCCGTATCGGACGTCGGCAGCACCAGGTTGATTTCCGGCACGCTGTTCCAGCCGAAGAGGCGCAGGCCGTTGATCACCAGGTCGATATCGGCCAGCAGGTGCGGGCCGCGCAGCGTGAGCGAGGCTGGCGCGATATGCGTGGCGGCGATGCTGTTGGTGCCAAGCCGGGTCTTGGCATAGTCGTAGGCCGGGTTCAGGAACAGATTGCCTTGCGAATGCGCGACAAACAGCATCTTCTGGCCTTCGGTGACCAGCGTGTCGACGGTCAGGCGGTGCTGGGCCTGGTCCAGCGCCGTCGGCGGGTGGCTCAGCAGCGTGGCAAGGCCCGCAACCAGCTTGGTGGAAATCGCGGTATAGATATTTTCCAGAAGCGCGACGGGAATGCTCAGTGCATCGCGCAGCTGCGTCATCAAGGGGCGCTTCGGGTCGGTGGCGGCATCCCAGAGATACTCGAAGCGCCGCGCCAGCTCGCCGCTGGTGTCGATTTCATTGGCGCGCTGGATGAATACCTCGGCAATGTCCTGCGCCATGGTGGCGCCGTTTTCCGTGCCGGTGGTGTTGTAGAAGTTCTTGTATTCAACGTGCTCGCCGTTGTAATCGTTCCCCAGCAACTCCTTCAGGAAATATCGCCCATTGATGGCCTTCCGAGTGGTATTCCATACACCGTTGAAGAAGCCCACCGTATAACCGCGAGCTTCACAGATATTGCCTTCGACAGCCTGAACAGGTAACGTCGTGGCCAGCAGCAGGGCGGCCCAAAGACAGGTGGCGACCGACCGTGCGCAAATGTGTTTAGTCACAGTGCAACTCCTTGTCTTCGCTGATCACCGAGCCGTTCATCGCAGAGTTGAATCTCATATAGGCGTCATAGCGAGCCCGCGTGTTTACCGTCAGCTTTTCGATTTCGTCCCCTAGGGGTGAGGCCGCGCCGGCGGGATAAGCCTTCCACATGCAACCTACCGAAGTGTTGAGGCTGTTGGCCACACTTCGCAGCGCGTTCGGGTCCTTGGTATCTACCGTCATGGCCTGGTTCAAGACCCGGCTCAAGGCCTTGAGGCTGTTTTTCTGCGCCTGGGTGCCGGGCTTGCTGTCGATATAGCGGTCTATATCGTCGCGCACGCCATTGGCGTTGATGTCAGGACCTGCGAGGCTGTCGCTGCGGTCGAGGATGGGCAATTTCCCCGCATTCTCGAGCTTGGTAAAGGCTTCTTTGAAGTTGGCAGGCGCTGGCGCGCCGCCGGCAACGCGGTCCGAGCCTTTGCCATCTCCGCTACAGGCCGAGATCATGGCGACCACCAGCACGCCGGGCCATCCCCATTTCCAAAGTTGCTTCATGTTCATCTCCCTGCGTGAGGAAATGCCGAGGGTGGGGCAGCAGCAATGCGCGCAATGGCCGTGTCCCTGACGCGATTGTGAAACTGCCAATCCAACTCCCGAAGTCCATATTTCAGAGACGGAAGCAAGCTCACTCGCGCCTGGCGATGCGGCATGAAAAAGGCCCCGACATGCGGGGCCTTGCAGGGCGAGCTTTGCGTGCGGCTTACTGGAAGCCCAGCGAATGCGGCAGCCAGGTGGACAGTTCGGGAATGAACGTCAGCAGGATCAGCACGGCGAGATGGGCCAGCAGGAACAGCGGCATCTCGCGCGTCAGGTCGGTGATCGACACGCGCGTCGCGACCGCGGTCACGAACAGCAGGCCGCCCACGGGCGGCGTGATCATGCCCAGCGTCAGGTTGACGATCACGACCATGGCGAAGTGCGTCGGATCGATGCCCAGGCTGAAGGCAATCGGCGCCAGGATGGGCACCAGGATCATCACGCCGGGCAGCGGCTCCATGAAGATGCCGAACACCAGCAGCAGGATATTGACCGCCACCAGGAACAGCGCCGGCGACAGCTCCCAGCTGATGATCAGCTGCGACAGGTACTGCGGTATGCCTTCCACGGTGAGCACCCACGCAAACGCGGCCGAGGTGGCCATGACCAGCAGCACCGAAGCCGTGAGCATCGCCGAGCGTGCGGTGATGCCGGGAATCGCCTTCCATTCAAGCGTGCGGTAGATCCACTTGCCGCAGACCAGCGCATAGAACACCGCGACCACCGAGGCTTCCGTCGGCGTGAAGATGCCGAAGCGGATACCGACCACGATCAGCACGATGAGCATCAGCGCAGGAATCGCCTTGAAGCTGGTGACCCACATCTCGCGCGCCGAGGGGCGCGGTTCGGACGAATGGTAATTGCGCTTCTTGCAGACCCACCAGTTGACGCCGGCCATGGCCAGCGCGATCAGGATGCCGGGAATGAAGCCGGCCATGAACAGCCCGCCAACCGAGACATTCTCGTCCTGCATCGCATAGATGATCATGCTCACCGAAGGAGGAATGATGGGCCCGACCACCGCCGTGCTGGCGGTGAGCGCGGCCGAGTAGGGGCGCGCATAGCCGGCCTTGTCCATCATCTTGACCATCATCGAGCCCGGGCCCGCGGCATCGGCCAGGGCCGAGCCGGAAATGCCCGAGAACAAGGTCAGCGACAGCACGTTGGCATAGCCCAGGCCGCCGCGCAGGTGGCCGACGAACTGCGCCGCGAAGCGCAGCAGCACATGCGTCAGCGCGCCACCCGACATCAGTTCTGCCGAGAGGATGAAGAACGGCACGGCCATCAGCGGAAAGCTGTCGATGCCGGTGAACATTTCCTTGAACACGACCAGCTGCGGATAGCGGCCGCCGACCAGCACGGCCAGCGCGGCCGAGATGGCCAGCGCGAAGGCCACCGGAAAGCCCAGCACGAGCAGGACGATGATGGCAATGAAAAGGGTGATACCCATGGTGCTTGAACCTCTTTTGATGGGTCTTCAGATGGACGCGGCAGCGTCCGCATTCATCTCGTCGGACTGGGCGTAATCGCCGGCCGTGATGTAGTTGCGGGCGACAAACAGCAGGTGCACCAGCATCAGCACGAAGCCCACGGGCATCGCGAGATAGATATAGGAAATCGGGATGTCGGTGGCGGCCGTGGTCTGGAAGCGTGTGGCCCAGACGTAGAGCACCGAGAAATAGGTCATGAACACGCAGAAGCCCGCAATGCCAAGCACCACGACGGCGCGCAGGAAGCGCGCGCTGCGGGTGCTCACGGCGCGGTGCAGGTTGTCGATGGCGACATGGCCGCCAAAGCGCAGCACCAGGCCCGAGCCCAGGAAGGTGACCCAGATCATCATGTGGCGCGCGACTTCTTCGGCCCAGACGATGGAGTCGCCGGTGGTGTAGCGCAGCACCACGTTGGCAAAGACAATGCAGGCCATGGCCAGCAGCAGCACGATGAGCAGCCAGCGGTTGCAGGCGACCAGAGCGCGTTCGATTCGTTCAAGCATAGGCATATCGGCTGTCATGGCGCGTGCCGGGAGGCACAGGCGCAGCCGCTTTCTGAAAAGGAATCACCCCTGGGGGTGCGCGCCCGCCGGAACGCTCCGGCAGGTGCGATGCACAGCGCGGGCCGCGGCGGGCCCGGCTGCGCCGAGGCTCACTTGGTATTCGAGATCGCGTCCAGGGTCTTCTGGCCGAACTTGGTGGCGTATTGCTTGTAGGCCGGCTCGAGGGCCTTGCGGAATGCGGCCTGGTCGACTTTTTCCACGACCTGCATGCCGTGCGACTTGGCTTCCTCGACACCCTTCTTCTCGACGGCGTCGACAAACGCGCGCGAGGCCATCGCACCGCTCTTGGCGCCTTGCGTGAACGCGGCCTTCTGCGCGTCGTTCAGGCTGCCCCAGAAGCTGGGCGAGACGATCAGCGCCACGGGCGCGTAGACATGCGCGCTCAGCGTCAGGTGCTTTTGCACTTGCCACAGCTTGGCCGACGACAGCACCGAGATCGGGTTTTCCTGGCCGTCGATGGTGCCCTGCTGCAGCGCGCCGATCACTTCGGGCCAGGACATGGGCGTGGGCGAAGCGCCCAGGGTGCGGAAGGCGGTGATGTGCACCGGGTTTTCCGTCACGCGGATCTTCAGGCCCTTGAGGTCGGCCACGTTCTGCACCGCGTGCTTGTTGTTGGTCAGGTGGCGAAAGCCCTGTTCGCCCCAGGCCAGCGCGATCAGGCCGCGCTTGTGGAACTTGCCCAGCAGGTCCTGGCCGAAGGCGCCGTCCAGCACGGCACGCGCATGGGCGGTGTCGCGGAACAGGAAGGGGATGTCGACCACGCCGACGTCGGGCACGAAGTTGCTCAGCGCGCCGGTGGAGACGATCACCGCCTCGACCGTGCCCAGCTGCAGGCCTTCGATCAGCTCGCGCTCGCCGCCCAGGGCCGAGGCCGGGAACTGCTTGAACTTGAACGCGTTGCTGGTGCTCTTTTCCACCGAGTCGGCCCAGGCCTGGGCGGCCGCGCCATAGTGCGAGTTGATTGCCAGCGCGTAACCGATCTTGACTTCCTTGGACTGGGCAAGGGCCGGCATGGCAGCGGCAGCAGCGGCGGCCGCAACGCAGGTGGCAACAAAGGAACGGCGAATCAGGCGCATGGCATTGTCTCTTGTGGGTAAGGAATAGGAACGGGAATGCTGGCGCATTTTAGGTGCTGTTGCCTTGGAACAAGAGGCCATTGCACGGGCGTTGTCGGACATTGCCGACATTCGTGCGACAGCCCATGCGCCATTGGCGATGGATGCCATCGCCAATGGCGCGGGCTATGGTCTGCGTCAAGCGTTGGCGGTGGCCAGGATCGCCCTGGAGAGTTCGACGAAACCGTCGCCGCGCTCGCTGGGCGTTACGTAGCGCGGCAGGTGGGTGAGCTGGGGCACGAAGCGTGCGATGTTCGCCACGCCAAAGCTGTGGCCGAAACGCTCGAACATCAGCTGGTCATTGGTGGAGTCCCCGATGTAGACCCAGCGGTCGAGTTCGCCGGCCAGGTCGCGGCCGAACAGCGTGCGCACGATCCACTGCGCGCCTTCCCACTTGTTGTGCGCGCCAAACCAGCCGTTGATGTGGATCGAGCTCACGGTGGCATTCATGCCGGCGGCGCGCATGATGGCCACGCATTCGTCGATCTGTGCCTGGGGCAGATGGGTGAACTCGCTGTGGTCGACGGCAATGTCGCATTCGCGGCCGGCCGAGTCGGTGGCGCGGCGCGCACCGGGTACCTGAGCCTCGATCTGTTCGAGCACCTGCTGCATGCGCGCGTAGTTCGCGCGGCGCGTGGCTTCATCCTGTTGGTACAGCTTGTCGAGGCCGCCTTGCGCGTTGCGGCGCAGCGCCACGGCACCGTTTTCGGCCACGATCGCATCGACCGGCCAGACGCGCGCGAACGGCTCGCTCCAGCCCACCGGGCGGCCGGTGATGGGCACGATCTTCAGGCCGGCGGCGTGCAGCGCGGCCATCGATGCGACCACATGTTCGGGCACTTCGCCCTCGGTGGTCAGCGTGTCGTCGATATCGGTGAGCACACCGAGCAACTGGCCCGCAGCAGGGCGGGGCCACTGCGCCAAAGGCAGCAAATTTTCCTGGGACATCAAAACGGCAATCTCAATCAGCTGTTGCTCAGCGACAAGCCCGCGTGCTCGCGCAGCGGATGGAAGTGGATCTTGGGGAAACGCTCCTGGGCCAGGCGCACGTCGTAGGGCGAGGTGCACAGGTAGGCCAGGGTGCCGGCAGCGTCGTGCGCCATGCGTAGCACATAGGCGTTCTCGAATTCGCGCAGCTCGGCCGGGGTGTCGGCGGTGATCCAGCGCGCGCCCGTGTACTGGCAGGCTTCGAGGCGGATGTCGGCGTCGTACTCGGCCTTGAGGCGGTGCTGCACGACTTCGAACTGCAGCTGGCCGATCGCGCCCAGCAGCATGTTGCCGCCGGCATCGGGCTTGAACACCTGGATCGCGCCTTCCTCGCCGAGCTGGGCCAGGCCCTGCTGCAGCTGCTTGGTGCGCAGCGGGTTCTTCAGCACCACGGTCATGAACATTTCGGGTGCGAAGAACGGCAGGCCGGTGAACTGCAGCGCCGCGCCATCGGTGATGGTGTCGCCGAGCTGCACGCCGCCATGGATGGTGAAGCCGATGATGTCGCCCGCATAGGCTTCCTCGACGGCTTCGCGGCGCTGGCTCATGAAGGTCACGACCGAGGTCGGGCGCATGTCCTTGCCGGTGCGCTGCACGCGCAGCTTCATGCCCGGCACATAGCGGCCCGAGGCCACGCGCACGAACGCGATGCGGTCGCGGTGGTTGGCGTCCATGTTGGCCTGGACCTTGAACACCACGCCCGAGAAGCCCTTGTCGTCGGGCTCGATGGTCTTGACCACGGGCTGCTTGTTGACCACCAGCGTGCTGGTGCGCGGACCCGGCGGGGGCGACATGTCGACCAGTGCATCGAGCACTTCCATCACGCCGAAGTTGTTCACGCCGGAGCCGAAGAACACCGGCGTCAGCTTGCCGGCGAGGAATGCCTCATGGTCCCATTCCGGCGATGCGCCCACGGCCAGTTCCATGCTTTCCATCGCGGTGTCGAAGGTGTCGCCGAAGCGCGCGCGCAGCTTGTCGACATCGCTCAGTGGAATGGTCTCGAAATCCTGCGGACGGCGCTCGCTGCCCGATTCGAACACCGTCATGGTGCGCGTGCGCAGGTTGATGATGCCGCCGAAGCTCTTGCCCTGGCCCACGGGCCAGGTCATGGGGCAGCAGGGCATGCCGAGTTCGCGCTCGACCTCGTCCATGATGTCCAGCGGGTCGCGCACTTCGCGGTCCATCTTGTTGACGAAGGTGATGATGGGCGTGTCGCGCTGGCGGCAGACCTCGATCAGCCGGCGCGTCTGGGCTTCGACGCCGTTGGCCGCATCGATGACCATCAGTGCCGAGTCGACGGCCGTCAGCACGCGGTAGGTGTCTTCGGAGAAGTCCTTGTGGCCCGGGGTGTCGAGCAGGTTCACGACATGGTCGCGGTACGACATCTGCATGACCGACGAGGCCACCGAGATGCCGCGCTGCTTTTCGATTTCCATCCAGTCGGACGTGGCATGGCGGCTGGCCTTGCGGCCCTTGACGGCGCCCGCGATCTGGATCGCGCCCGAGAACAGCAACAGCTTTTCGGTCAGCGTGGTCTTGCCCGCGTCCGGGTGGGAAATGATGGCGAACGTGCGGCGGCGCCGGGTTTCAGAAGCGTAGGACACTTTGGTACGGGTGCGTGGCCGCTCGCGGCAAAGCGTGCGGCAGGGAGGCGGACAGGCGCGCATACGTGCGGGGCGCTGGTACAGCGCCGGCAGACGGGGCCCGGGGAAGACCAGGATTTTAGCGACCACAGCGCAGCAATGGGGCGCGGCGGGAATAAACGCGGCCGCCATGGGGCATGCGCGATGCGGCGTTGATGGCATGCCGACATCTGCATGGATGGCATGGCCGGGCTCCGGCTTCTGGGACCATCGAGTCGGCGGCATGCAACGCGGAACCATCGACGCGCGCTGCCGCCAACGAGGAGGCTGTGCGATGAAAACCATTCTGGCGCTGGCCGCGCAACGCAAGGAGCGTCTCGCTGCCCACCCGTTCTTCAGCTGGATCCGCGACCCCCGCGTGCCTGCGCACATCAAGCTCGACATTGCGCCGATCATGGCGAACTTCGTCATGAACTTCCGCGACATGAACCTGTGGTTCATCCGCTTTGCCGGGGTATCCAACCAGTTCGAGGAAGTGATCAACGGCAATACCGAAGAGGATGAAACCCACTCGCGGCTTTTCATCGAGGATTGGCGCAAGCTGCATCTCGACGAGAAGCTGGGCTGGCGCGCATCCGACACGCTGTGGTGGCTGTTCCAAGCCGCCGAAACCGAGCCGTTCCGGGGCTATGCGTTCGACTTTGCGCGCCTGGCCATGGACGACACTGGTGATCCCTTGCTCAGGTTCGCCCACTCGGAGGCCGGCGAAGCCTGCGGCAACGCCTTCTTCAGCGCCATCTGCCCGATCACGGCCGCGCTGCGCCAGCAGACACAGGTCGAATACCGCTATTTTGGCGATTACCACCTGCAGCGTGAACGCGGACATGTGATTGCGTCCGAAGGCATCTTCGACCGCCAGGAACTCGACCCGGTGCGGCGCGAGAAAGGCCTGGCGCTGGCCAATGCGATGTTCGATATCTTCTTCGGCATGCATGACTGCTTCCACGGCTATGCGCGCAACTACGTCGAGCGTGGAATCGTGCCGCAGCGCACGCGCGCGCCGCTGCCGCCGATGCGCCACAAGCCGGCAGGAGCGCCGGCGCAGGAGCTTGCCGCCACGGGCCGCAACATCCAGGTGCAACGCGTATTGGAAGGCCGCAAGGCCCGCGCGGCGCGCCACCCCTTCTATGCGTGGCTGCAGGCCAGCGGCCCGCTGTCCCCGTTGCACCGCCTGCAGCGCTTCATTCCAATGTGGGTGATGGACATCATGGGCTACCGCGACCTGAACCGCTACGCGCTGCGTTTCAAGTCGCCGGCCAGCCCCGCCGAGCGGGCCTTCAACCGCTGGGTACAGGCGCTGGAGACGCACAGCGCGTTGTTTCTCAACGATTGGGATGCCCTCGGCATGGACGACGCGCTGGGCTGGAGCGCCAGCAGCACGCTGGAATTCCTGTTCCTCGACCCGGGCACCGACGTGCACCGCAGCAATATCGCCCGCTTCACCAAGCTGGCCATTGCACATGAATCGCCGGCCTTGCGTTTCTGGCTGCTCGAGGCGCTCGAAGCCAGCGGCGAGGCCTTCTTTGCCAATACCCGCGCGCTGGCGCAGTCCATCGAGCGCACCACGGCCATGCGCCTCGATTACCTGGCCGACCGGCATTACCTGGCGCATCCCGAAGGCGAGGACCATCCCGCCCGCGGCCATCCGTTCAAGAGCCTGCCGCTTGGCGAGGAAGAAACGCAGATCGCCATCGCCATGGTGCACACCGTCTTTGACGCCGTCGACCGGCAGTTGACGCTGTCGCACGCCGTGGCCACGCAGGATTTCTTCGGCATCGACAGCGCCAGCCACGGCATCACGCGCGACACGGCGGCATTGGGGCCGGCATGAAACGCGGGCCGCTGCCGCCCGGACCGCAATGGCTGCGGCCGCTGAGTTTCTTCCAGGCCGGGCTGACGCCCCCGGCGCCGGTGCTCGCGCGCCTGGCGGCACGCCATGGCGACCCGTTCCGGGTGTCGTATCTCTCGCGGCCCGTCACCTTCACCGGCCACCCGGACGCGCTGCGGGCGATCTACACCGCCAGTCCCGACTGCTTCGAGGTGTGGGACGGGAGCTTCATCGAGCCGGTGTTCGGCCCGGCTTCGGTCGTGGTGACCTCAGGCGACCGGCATCGGCAGGACCGCAACCTCCTGGCGCCCGCGTTCAGCGGGCCCGCGATGCGCGCCGATGGCGCGGTGATGGCGGCTGTTGCCGAAGAAAAGATGGCGCAGATCGCGGTGGGGCAGCCGTTTCGCATGCTCGACGTGACCCAGCGCATCACGCTGGACATCATGATCCGGGTGGTGTTCGGCATGCAGGACGAGACGCGGATCGCGCGCACCCGCGCGGCGGTGCTCGAACTCATCGAGTCCCTGCATGTCATTCTTTTCCTGTTTCCCTCCGCGCGCCGCGTGCTGAGCGGCTGGGGGCCCTGGGCCAGGAACCAGCGCGCGGTGGAGGCATTGGGTGCGCTGCTGCGCGAGCAGATGCGCGAACGCCGCCTTGGCGCGGCGTCGGGCGCCGATCTGCTGGGCCGCATGCTGGCCGCGCGCTACGACGATGGCTCGGGCATGGACGACGCGCAAATCCTCGACCAGCTGCGCGGGCTGCTGTTTGCCGGGCACGAGGCGACGGCCACCGTGCTGGCCTGGATCTTCCACTGGCTGGGGCGCGAGCCGGCGGTGCTGGCGCGGGTCGCGCAGGAAATCAAGGACCTGGGCCCGGCGCCCGCGCCTGACGCGCTGGCGGCGCTGCCGTATCTTGAAATGGTCTGCAAGGAGTGCCTGCGCCTGTACCCGCCGGTGGTCGATTCGGCACGGGTCGTGCGCAAGCCATTTGCCTTGCTGGGCTACACGATCCCGGCGGGCGAAGTGCTGCGCGCTTCGAGCGCGCTGCTGCATGCCCGGCCTGCGCTCTATCCCGAACCCGAGCGCTTCCGGCCCGAACGCTTTGCCGAGCGCAAATATTCGTCGTTTGAATACATTCCCTTTGGCGGCGGTGCGCGCCGCTGCCTGGGCGCGGCCTTTGCGATGTATGAGCTGAAGGTGGTGGTGGCCAGCATCGTGCGCGGCCACCGGCTGCGCCTGCTGGACAAGCAGCCCCCGGTGCATGAGCGCCGTGCGCTGAGCCTGGGGCCACGCGGCGGCGTGCCCATGGTCGTGCAGGAGCGGCGGTCGCTGCCGCACCGATAGCGCCTGCGGCGGGGAGGCGGGCAGCCGCGCTGCGGCGCAAGCTGCGTTGCACCGCACAATCGCGGGGTCTGCTTTTTTTCTCTGCTCTGGCCATGTCTTCCCCTTCCAGCGGCGCCGCGCCGCAAGCCTCCTGGGTCGCGCGCGGAACGCCGGCCTACCGCCGCATCAGCCTGGCGCTGTTCCTTGCCGGGTTCGCGACGTTCTCGCTGCTGTATTGCGTGCAGCCGCTGCTGCCGGCATTCGTGGCGCATTTCGGCGTGACGCCGGCCAGCAGCGCGCTGTCGCTGTCGCTGACCACGGGCTGCCTGGCGGTGGCCATCGTGCTGGCGGGTGCGCTGTCCGAGGGACTGGGGCGGCGCGGCTTGATGTTCGTCTCGATGCTGCTGGCCGCGCTGTGCAATCTCGCCGCCAGCCTCGCGCCCAGCTGGGAGACGCTGCTCGCGGCGCGTGCGCTCGAAGGCCTGCTGCTGGGCGGCGTGCCGGCCGTGGCGATGGCTTACCTGTCCGAGGAGATCGAGCCGCGCGGCCTGGGTTTCGCGATGGGCCTCTATGTCGGCGGCTCGGCGCTGGGCGGCATGCTGGGGCGCGTGGCCATGGGCGTGATGAGCGAATATGTCGACTGGCACATTGCGCTGGCCGCGCTGAGCCTGGTCAACCTGCTGGCGGCCATCGGCTTCTACCTGTTGCTGCCGGTCTCGCGCAACTTCGTGCGCAAGACCGGCCTGGGTGCGGCCTATCACCTGCGCGCCTGGGGCCGGCACCTGGCGCAGCCCGGGCTGCTGGGCCTGTTCGTGATTGCGTTCGGGCTGATGGGCGTGTTCGTCGGCATGTACAACTACCTGGGTTTTCTGCTCGCCGGCACGCCCTATTCGCTGAGCCCGCTGCAGGTCAGCCATGTGTTCTATGCCTATCTGTTCGGCGCCATTGCCTCGCCGGTCGCCGGTGCGCTGGCCGACCGCTTCGGGCGCGCGCCGGTGCTGCTGGCCGGCGTGGCGCTGATGGCGCTGGGCGTGCTGCTGACCCTCGCGCCGGCGCTGGCCGCGATCGTTGCCGGCATCGTGCTGATGACCATCGGCTTCTTCACTGCGCATTCGGTGGCCAGCGGCTGGGTCGGGCGGATCGCGCGCGAAGCCAAGGGCCATGCGTCGTCGCTTTATCTGCTGGGCTATTACCTGGGCTCGAGCCTGCTGGGCGCGGGCAGCGGCTGGTTCATGCAGAACACCGGCTGGTCCGGGCTGGTGGCCTTCATGCTGGTGTTGCTGGCGGCGGTGCTGGCAATGGCATTGCGGGTGCGCCAGCTCGCGAAGGCCGGGGCCTAACTTCCGCCCGCGCTTCGCGGGATTGGGAAATTTTGTAGAATGGCGGTTTTCCGAGGAGCGTTGCAGCGCACCCCCGCACCATCCGGTGCCCGGCGGTGCGTGAGGCTCGGAACCCGCCAGCGGCCCCCGGCCCGGCGTTCGCAACGACGCTCACCCACGTCGTCTGTGCGGTGAGTGCCTTCCCCCCAGAGCGTGGTTTTGCCATCCGTAACGGAGAAAACCATGAACGCAGCTGTTCCCCTGACCCCTGTTGATTCGGTCATTGCCGATATTTCCCTTGCCGCCTGGGGCCGCAAGGAAATCAAGATTGCCGAGACCGAAATGCCGGGCCTGATGGCGATCCGCGAAGAATTCGCCGCGGCCCAGCCGCTCAAGGGCGCGCGCATCACCGGCTCGCTGCACATGACGATCCAGACCGCCGTGCTGATCGAGACGCTGCAGGCGCTGGGCGCGCAGGTGCGCTGGGCCTCGTGCAACATCTTCTCGACGCAGGACCATGCGGCCGCGGCCATCGCCGCCAGCGGCACGCCGGTGTTCGCCATCAAGGGCGAGACCCTGGCCGACTACTGGGACTACACGCACCGCATCTTTGAGTTCGGCGCCAAGGGCACGCCCGGAGAAGGCCCGAACATGATCCTCGACGATGGCGGCGATGCCACCATGCTGATGCATCTGGGCCAGAAGGCCGAGAAGGACCTGTCGGTGCTGGCCAACCCCGGCAGCGAAGAGGAAACCATCCTGTTCGCGGCGATCAAGGCCAAGCTCGCCGAAGACGGCAGCTGGTACACGCGCAAGTCGGCCGAGATCATCGGCGTGACCGAGGAAACCACGACCGGCGTGCACCGCCTCAATGAAATGTCGGCCAAGGGCACGCTGCTGTTCCGCGCCATCAACGTCAACGACTCGGTCACCAAGAGCAAGTTCGACAACCTCTACGGCTGCCGCGAATCGCTGGTCGACGGCATCAAGCGCGCCACCGACGTGATGATCGCCGGCAAGGTGGCCGTGGTCGCTGGCTATGGCGACGTGGGCAAGGGCTGCGCCCAGGCGCTGCGCGCGCTCAGCGCCCAGGTCTGGGTCACGGAAATCGACCCGATCAACGCGCTGCAGGCGGCGATGGAAGGCTACAAGGTCGTGACCATGGAGTGGGCGGCTGACAAGGCCGACATCTTCGTGACCACCACCGGCAACCGCGACATCATCCGCCACGAGCACATGGTCGCGATGAAGGACGAGGCCATCGTCTGCAACATCGGCCACTTCGACAACGAGATCGACGTCGCGTCGATCGAGCAGTACGAGTGGGAAGAGATCAAGCCCCAGGTCGACCACATCACCTTCCCCGACGGCAAGAAGATCATCCTGCTTGCCAAGGGCCGCCTGGTGAATCTGGGCTGCGCCACCGGCCACCCCAGCTTCGTGATGAGCGCCTCGTTTGCCAACCAGACGATTGCCCAGATCGAGCTGTTCACCAAGCAGGACGTGTATGCCGTCGGCAAGGTCTACGTGCTGCCCAAGCACCTCGATGAGAAGGTCGCACGCCTGCACCTGAAGAAGGTCGGCGCGATGCTGACCGAGCTGACCGACAGCCAGGCCGCCTACATCGGCGTGCAAAAGCAGGGCCCGTACAAGCCTGACACATACAGGTATTGATGCACCCCCTGAGCGACTTACGTCGCTTCCCCCTCTCATCCTTCGGTGGAGGGGGACGGCAGCCTCGGTGCGGGGCGGCCCTTCCTCGCTGCCTCCATGCTGGGCCGCGCCAGTTCATAGGCCATGCGTCTTGCAAGCTCTATGAAAGTTTTCGCGTCCTAGGGGGCGGCTTTGCCGGTGGTCGGTGACCCTCGGCGGCGATTTCTTTTTTGAGACGGATTTTCTCCATGCGTGCCGATCAATTGCTAGTAGACCAGGGCCTTGCCGCTTCGCGTGCACAGGCCCAGCGCCTGATTGCCTCGGGCGTCGAATGGCGCACCGCGGCCACCGGCGTATGGCAGGGCATCAAGAAGAACAGCGAAGACCTCGCCGGCGATGCCGAGCTGCGGCTGCTGGATGTGGCCGAGGCGCGCTACGTGTCGCGCGGCGGCCTCAAGCTCGAAGCCGCGCTGGCGTCGTTCAAGGTGTCGGCGCAGGGCAAGTGGTGCCTCGATGTCGGCCAATCGACCGGCGGCTTCACCGATTGCCTGCTGCAGCAGGGGGCCGAGCGCGTGGTTGGCGTGGATGTGGGCCATGACCAGCTGAACCTGGCATTGCGCGGCCACGAGAAGATCGTCTGCGTCGAGCGCGTCAATGCGCGCACGCTCGACATCGACACGCTGCTGGACGCCGGCGCCTTCGAGGGCGCGCCCGACGACAGCCAGCAGTTCGGGCTGATTGTCGGCGACCTGTCTTTCATTTCGCAGACGCTGGTGCTGCCGGCCGTGGTGCCGTTTCTCGCGCCCGAAGGCGACCTGCTGATGCTGGTCAAGCCGCAGTTCGAGCTGCAGCCCGAGCACATCGGCAAGGGCGGCCTGGTGCGTGATCCGGCCTCGTATGCCGTGGTCGAGAAGCGCATCCGCGAGTGCCTGGCCGAACTCGGCCTCGCAGTGCGCGGCTGGATCGACAGCCCGATCACCGGCGGCGACGGCAACCGCGAATTCTTCGTGCACGCGCGGAGGGGCGCATGATCCACGGCAACGCATTACCCATCAGCTACGAATTCTTCCCGCCCAAGACCCCCGAAGGCGCGGAAAAGCTGCGCGCCGTGCGCCGGCAACTGGCCGTGCGCCGCGCCGAGTTCTGCTCGGTGACCTACGGCGCAGGCGGCTCGACCCAGTCGGGCACCTTCAGCCTGGTACAGGAAATCCAGCAGGAAGGCATGAGCGCGGCCTCGCACTTCTCGTGCGTCGGCGCGACGCGCGAAAGCGTGCGCGCCGAGCTGCGCCAATTGCAGGCGATGGGCATTTCGCGCCTGGTCGCGCTGCGTGGCGACCTGCCCAGCGGCTACGGCCTGGGCGGCGAGTTCCAGTACGCGAGCGATCTGGTGGCCTTCATCCGTGCGGAATTCGGCGACGCCTTCCATATCGAAGTGGCCGCCTACCCCGAGATGCACCCCCAGGCGCGCTCGCCCCAGGCCGACCTGCAGGCGTTTGCCGCCAAGGTGCAGGCCGGCGCCGACTCGGCCATCACGCAGTATTTCTACAATGCCGATGCCTACTTCCGCTTTGTCGACAGCGTGCGCGCGATGGGGTTGGATGTTCCCGTGGTCCCTGGCATCATGCCGATCACGAGTTCGACCCAGCTGCTGCGTTTTTCGGATGCCTGCGGCGCCGAGATCCCGCGCTGGATCCGCCTGCAGCTGCAAGGCTATGGCGACGACACTGCCTCCATCAAGGCTTTCGGCCTCGATGTCGTGACCGAGTTGTGCGAGCGTCTGCGCCGTCAGGGCGCGCCGAGCCTGCACTTCTACACCATGAACCAGAGCGCGGCCGTGCTGGCCATCAGCGAGCGGCTGGGGTTATGACCATTGCGGTCGGGCGTTGCGGCGCTGGGCCGCTTCTCCAGGAAGACCAATGGATGAAAGCAAGAGCCGCTTGATGCGGCGTGAACCGGGGCGATGGCGCCGCTGGTGCGGGCTGATCGGCATGTCGATGTGGCTCGCGGCCTGTGCGCCCTTGCCCGTGGCCAATGAAGTCGAGGACGCGCTGGCCACCTGCCGCGTGCCCGTGGGCGGTGGCGAGGGCGACACCACGACCCAGCCCTGCCCGGAGGCTTCCACTTCGCTCCAGCCGCTGGAGCCTTTCGAGCAACCCGCGCCGCCCCCGCCGCGCAAGCCGCGCCTGCCCCGCGCCATCCCGTCGCCCGTGGCCGAGCCCGCAGTGCCCGCAGAGCCGGCAGCTTCCTCGCCCTACGAACTGTCGCCGCCGCGCGAAAGCGACCAGCAAGGACTTGCCTCCTGGTACGGCCCGCGCTTCCATGGCCGGCGTACCGCCAGCGGCGAGCGTTTCGACAGCCAGGACCTCACGGCCGCGCACCGCACGCTGGCGTTCGGCACGCGCGTATGCGTGCGCAGCTCCGTCACGGGCAAGGCGGTGGTGGTGCGCATCAACGACCGTGGCCCGTTTTCCCACAACCGGGTGATCGACCTGAGCCAGGGCGCGGCCGAGGCGCTGGGCATGGTGGGCCTGGGCATCAAGCCGGTCGAGCTGTGGCAGCTCGACAAGGACGAGGAGGAGTGCCCGGAAATGTTCGACGAAGGCGACGATACGCGCGTGGCCGCCGAGGACCAACCGGCGCCGCAGGCCGCGCGCGCGCTGGCGAGCAGGAAGGCGCCGGCGAAGAAGCCGGTGCGCCGGCGCTGAACGGGCGGCATGCCATCTGTCGCTTGACGGCAGGCCCGTCATCCTTCGACAGCGTGCCCTTCGCCAAGCTCAGGCCCTTCGACAGGCTCAGGGTGCTCGGCAGCCCTTCGACCGGTACGCCGGTGGGTCAGCCGCCCGACTCGAGCGAGAAGGTGGCGTTGCCGTCCTGGCCCAGCAGCTTGACCAGCTGCGGCATGGCGGGCTTGAGCTGTTCCTTGAGCTGGAACGGCGGGCTGATGATGAACATGCCGCTGGCCGGGAGGCCGCCGCGCTCCGAGGTCTTGTTGCTCTTCACGGTGAGCGTGACATGCAGCCAGCTCTTGCCGGCCTTGACGGCCATGGTCTTGAGGCGGCGCGGAAGGTCGTGCGCTTCGGGGCGCGGAATGATCGGGTACCACACGGCGTAGGTGCCGGTGGGGAAGCGCTTGAGGCTGTCGGCCACCATGTCGAGCACGCGGCCGTAGTCGGTCTTCAATTCATAGCTCGGGTCGCACAGCAGCAGCGCGCGGCGCGACACCGGCGGCAGGAACTTCTTCACGCCTTCGAAACCATCCTCGTGCAGCACCGCCAACTGGCGGCCGGCTTCGAGCTGGGTCACGTTGCCGGCCAGCGAGCGCATGTCGGTCGGGTGCAGCTCGAACAGCTTGAGCTTGTCGTGCGGGCGCAGCAGGGCCTGGCTGATGAAGGGCGAGCCCGGGTAGTTGCGGATGTTGGCGCCCTGGTTGAAGGAGCGCACCATCGCCAGGTATTCCTGCAGGATGGGCGCGAGTTCTTCAGCCGGCGTGGCTGCGAGCTTGAGCACGCCTTCGCTGGCTTCGCCGCTCTTGCTGGCGTAGTCGCCGTCGAGGCGGTACAGGCCGGCGCCGGCGTGCGTGTCCAGAACGGTCAGCGCCGCGTCTTTCTGCGTGAGGTATTGCAAGGTGGCAATCAGCACCGCGTGCTTGAGCACGTCGGCGTGGTTGCCCGCATGGAAGGCGTGGCGGTAACTGAACATGGAGCAATGGTAACCAGCCGCCGCCAGGAGGCAAGCGCGCAGGTCTTTGGGAATGGGCGGGTATTTTTACATGCCGGCCGAGGGACATGCAGGACAAGGGTTGCGGCATTTCGTATAATGGCGGGCTTCGCAGCGATTTTCAGGTCCCGCGGCGGAGTGCAATCGGGCATGCAATGCCGGGTGCATCGCCACCTAAGAGGCTTCCTTCAGAGAAGCGCCGACCGTGGAAAAGGACCGTCAAACCCTCTTATCGAAAAGAGAAATCTCATGTCTACATTCAGCGCAAAACCCGCTGAGGTGCAACACGAGTGGTTTGTGATTGACGCCACCGACAAGGTGCTCGGCCGGGTAGCCAGCGAAGTTGCCCTCCGTCTGCGCGGCAAACACAAAGCCATTTACACACCTCACGTTGATACCGGCGACTTCATCGTCATCATCAACGCTGCCCAGCTCAAAGTGACCGGCACCAAGTCCCTGGACAAGGTGTACTACCGTCATTCCGGCTTCCCCGGCGGCATCACTGCCACGAACTTCCGTGACATGCAGTCGAAGCACCCCGGTCGCGCCCTGGAAAAGGCCGTCAAGGGCATGCTGCCCAAGGGTCCCCTGGGCTATGCCATGATCAAGAAACTCAAGGTGTATGGCGGTGCTGAGCATCCCCACACCGCACAGCAGCCCAAAGCGCTGGAAATCTAAGGAGCCTTGAGATGATTGGTGATTGGAACAATGGCACCGGCCGTCGCAAGTCCAGCGTCGCCCGCGTGTTTCTGAAGAAGGGTTCCGGCAAGATCACTGTGAATGGCAAAGACATTCAGCAGTACTTCGGCCGCGAAACTTCCATCATGATTGCTAAGCAACCGCTGGCACTCACGGAAAACCTCGAAGCCTTCGACGTGCAGATCAATGTGCACGGCGGCGGCGAATCCGGCCAGGCCGGTGCTGCCCGTCACGGCATCACCCGTGCCCTGATCGACTATGACGCAGGCCTGAAGCCCGTCCTGAGCCAAGCCGGCTTCGTGACGCGCGATGCCCGTGAAGTCGAACGTAAGAAGGTCGGCCTGCGCTCTGCTCGCCGCGCCAAGCAGTTCTCGAAGCGTTAAGCCGACAAGTCCTGCAGTCTGCCGCAGCCTTTGCGGCAGGCGCAAGAAAAGCCACCTTCGGGTGGCTTTTTGCTTTTGGGCGGCAGCCGCGGGATAAAGGCCCCACTTGCCTTGGAGGCAAGTGGCGGCGGCCGGAATTCCCGAGCGGTTTGCATTACCATTCCCCTCAAACCTGAATACCGGAGTACCCACATGAGCGCCGTTGCAGAAAACATCCAGAGCGAAATGCCCTCTCCCATCATCTTCACCGACAGCGCTGCGGCCAAGGTGGCAGACCTGATTGCCGAAGAGGGCAACCCCGAGCTGAAGCTGCGCGTGTTCGTGCAAGGCGGCGGCTGCTCGGGCTTCCAGTATGGTTTCACATTCGATGAAATCACCAATGAAGACGACACCACCATGACCAAGAACGGCGTGTCGCTGCTGATCGACGCGATGAGCTACCAGTACCTGGTCGGCGCCGAGATCGACTACAAGGAAGACCTGCAGGGCGCGCAGTTCGTGATCAAGAATCCGAACGCGACCACCACTTGCGGCTGCGGCTCGAGCTTCTCGGCTTGAGCCCCACAACACTCCAGCTGGCCCTGCATGCTGCAGGGCCCTCTGCCCAACCGCCTGTTTCAGGCGGTTTTTTTACGTCGGTAGGCGAGTCCGACCCTTTCCCATGACGCTTGTTCGCTCGAATTCGGTGCTGCTGTGGCTGGTGGCGCTGGGCTTCTTCATGCAGACGCTGGATGCCACCATCGTCAACACCGCGCTGCCGGCCATGGCGCTGGCGCTGGGCGAAAGCCCGCTGCGCATGCAGTCGGTGATCGTGTCCTATTCATTGACCATGGCGCTGGTCATTCCGGCCTCGGGCTGGGTCGCGGACCGCTTCGGCACGCGCCGCGTGTATCTGACGGCGATCACGCTGTTCGTGCTCGGTTCGCTGTTGTGCGCGATTGCCGCGAGCCTGAACCAGCTGGTGCTGGCGCGCATCGTGCAGGGCTGCGGCGGCGCGCTGCTGCTGCCCGTGGGGCGGCTGGCGGTGCTGCGCGCGTTTCCGCGCGAGCAGTTCCTCAAGGCGATGAGCTTCGTCACGCTGCCGGGCCTGGTGGGTCCGTTGATCGGGCCGACGCTGGGGGGCTGGATGGTCGAATACGCCTCATGGCACTGGATCTTCCTGGTCAATGTGCCGGTGGGCGTGCTCGGCCTGCTGGCCACGCTGCGCCATATGCGCGATGCCGAACCCATCCCGAGCCGGCGCTTCGACGGCCTGGGCTATGGCATGCTGGCGTTCGCCATGGTCGCGGTATCGATGGCGCTCGAAGGCCATGCGCTGCTGGGCGCGATCGGGTCGGCCGCCTTGCTGGGCGCGGGCGTGGCCAGCCTGCTCGCCTACTGGTGGCATGCGCCGCGCCGGCCCGATCCGCTGTTTGCGCCCACGCTGTTCGCGGTGCGCAGCCTGCGCATCGGCTTGCTGGGCAACCTGTTCTCACGCCTGGGCGGATCCTGCATCCCGTTCCTGATTCCGCTGGTGCTGCAGGTCTGCCTGGGCTTTTCGCCCATGCAGGCCGGCATGATGATGCTGCCCACGGTCATTGCCAGCATGACCGTCAAGCGCGTGGCATCGGCGCTGATCGGCCGCTGGGGCTACCGGCGCACGCTGGTGGGCAACACGCTGCTGCTGGCGCTGATGATCGCCAGTTTCGCGCTGGTATCGCCCGATCAGCCGCAGTGGCTGCGCATCCTGCAGCTGCTGGTGTTTGGCGCCACCAACTCCATGCAGTTCACGGCCATGAACACCGTCACGCTCAAAGACCTTGAAGCCCACCATGCGAGCAGCGGCACCAGCCTGCTGTCGATGGTGCAGATGCTGGCCATGGGCCTGGGCGTGGGCATCGCCGGGGCCGTGCTGGCGGGATTCCACGGCCTGTGGGGCCAGGCGCGGCCCGAAGACGTGCTGCATGCCTTCCAGGCAACCTTTGTCTGCATGGGCGTGCTGACGCTGTTCTCGGCCACGGTCTTTGCCCGGCTCGAACGGGGCAGTTGAGCCTCAGGCGGGGTAAATCGCGCCCAGCACGCGCGGTCCGTGGGCACCGGTCACGCGGGCCAGGTTGCCGGGCAGGCCCAGCAGGGTCTGGCGCGCAAGCCAGGCAAAGGCCGCGGCTTCGACCTGCAGTGGCGGCAGGCCGGCCGCGCTGGTCGTCTGCACGTCGACCCCGGGCAGCAGCGCCGCAAGCCGTGACAGCAGGTATCCGTTGAGCGCGCCGCCGCCGCAGACCAGCAGTTGCTGCGCGCCCATGCCCCAGCGCCCGGCAGCGTCGGCGCAGGCGCGCGCCGTGAACTCGGTCAGCGTGGCCTGTACGTCCTCGGCGCGCGTGCCGGATGGCAGGCCGGCCAGCTGCTCCTGCAGCCAGCGCGCGCTGAAAAGATCGCGGCCCGTGCTCTTGGGCGGCAACTGCTGCAGGAAGGGTTCGTCCAGCAGCCGCTGCAGCAGCGCCGGCAGCACCTTGCCGCTCGCGGCCCAGGCGCCGTTGTCGTCATAGGCCTGGCCCGTGTGGCGCTGGCACCAGGCATCCATCAGCGCATTGCCCGGGCCGCAGTCGAAGCCGCCCACGGCGCCATCGGCCGCCAGCACGCTCAGGTTGGAGATGCCGCCGATATTGAGCACCAGCAGCGTCTGTCCGGTATGGCCGAACACGCTCTGGTGGAAGGCCGGTACCAGCGGCGCGCCCTGGCCGCCCGCGGCCACGTCGCGGCTGCGGAAATCGGCAACGACGCAGATGCCGCAGCGTTCGGCCAGCAGCGCCGGGTTGTTGAGCTGCAGCGTGTAGCCGGTGCCGCCGAACATCTGCGGGCGGTGGCGCACGGTTTGTCCATGCGCGCCCACGGCACGCACCGCGCTGGCCGGCAGACCCGAGCGCTCGAGCAGCCGTTGCACGACCTGCGCATAGCAGCCCACGAGCGCGTTGGCGGCCAGCGCTGCGCGGTGCAACTCGTTGTCGCACGGCGCATTGAGTGCCAGGAGCTCGGCGCGCAGTCCGACATCGAAGCCGCAGCTCGCATGCTGCAATACCTTCAAGCGGCCCTGGAAATCAACCAGCACCCCGTCGACGCCATCCAGCGAGGTGCCCGACATCAGGCCGATATACAGATCAGGAGTGGTGGAGGCAGCAGGCATGCAGGCAATGGTAGCGGCAGGACATCGGGACAGGCATGAAAAAAGCCGCTGGGCAGCGGCTTTTCGGGCAGAAGCGGGCGGCAGTTTATTCGGCGCTGGCCAGGGTCTGCTGGGCGGATTCGAGCGCAAGGCGCATCTGCGCGGCCTGGCGGTTGAAGCTGGCGCGGGCTGCAGCCGAAACCGGGCGGGCCGCTTGGGCCTGGCCGATGACGGTCATGGGGTCCTGGGCCTTGCCGTTGACGCGCACTTCGAAGTGCAGGTGCGGGCCGGTCGCCCAGCCGGTCGAGCCCACGGCGCCCAGGGTTGTGCCCTGCGCGACGCTGGCACCGCGGCGCACATCGATGCGGCTCAGGTGGGCGTAGACCGTGACGTTGTTGTCGGGGTGCTTGACGAAGATCACGTTGCCATAGCCGTTTTGCACGCCGGCGAATTCGACGACGCCATCGGCCACGGTGCGCACTGCCGTGCCCGTGGGCGCGGCGAAGTCGGTGCCCGCATGCGCGCGCCAGGTCTTCTGGATCGGGTGGAAGCGCATGGCAAAACCGCTGCTGACGCGCGAGAACGCGAGCGGTGCCGACAGGTAGGAGCGCTCCAGGCTTGAGCCGTCGAGGCCGTAGTACGCGCCCTTGGTGCCGGGTTCCTGGAACCACATGGCCTGGTGAATGCTGCCGTTGTTGTTGAATTCGGCGCTCAGCAGGCGGCCGCTGCGCAGCGGTTCGCCATCGGCTTCGAGCGTTTCATAGACCAGCGTGAAGCGGTCGTTCTTGCGCAGCGAGCGGCGGAAATCGATCTTGCCGTTGAACACCTCGGCCAGTTGCGATGCCACGGAGTCGGGAATGTTGGACGCATCGGTGGCGGCAAACAGCGAACTCTGGATGGTGCCGCCGGCGAGGCGCTGGTTGGCCACCAGGTCGCCGGTTTCCAGGCGCGTCACGAAACCCTTGCCCTGGCGCTCGACGACCAGGCGCTGGAACTTGCTGCTTTCTTCGTCGGGCGCCCAGCGCGCCGTCAGTCGCGTCAGCTGGTGGTCGTTGGTGGCTTCGGCAGAGATCAGGCGGCCGCCGCGGGCCAGCAGGTTCTGACGCACCTGCTCGTTGCTGCGCAGGTAGGCCGAAGCTTCGGGGTCGGCAACGCCCAGGCGCTGCAGCAGGGCTTCGGCGCTGTCATTGGCGCGCGACAGGTCGGAGCGATAGAGCGCGAAATCCTGCAGTTCGGTCAGCTCGACCAGGGGGGTGTCGTCGGCCAGCGAAGCGACCTGTTGGGTCAGGGTGCGCACCGGCAGGTCGGCTGGATCAGGACCGAGCGAGGCCACGGCAAAGGCGCCGCCACCGCCGGAAAGCAGCACGGCGGCCACTGCGGCAGTGACACGCTTGGGGTGGCGTTGCAGGGTATTGCGAAGCTGGGCGAGCACCGAAGTGCCAGCGAGGATCAGGCCAGATTTCAAAATGAGTTCCCGTGTCGGTGCGCGTCAAGTCAGGCGGGCGGTCATGAGAAGATGTGGCAGGACGCGCGGTCCAGGGGGTGGAAGCCATTCGGCACATGCCGATACGGGGACCCTACTAGAATTCGCCACAGCGATAAGCGACGAATTATAGCGGGGGTCACTCCCCGGGCATCGAAAAAAACCCTTATGAATCAACCTGTTGTTACAACATATCCGGTCACTGATGGCGTAGGACAAGCGCTCGAAACCACGTTGCGCGGAGTCGATGAGCTGCTGCCGCAGGAAGAGTGGACACGCAAGCTGGCGCGCTCCGAAGCCACGGGCGTGCCCCTGCGGGTGAAGCTCGGTCTCGATCCTACGGCGCCGGATATTCATATCGGTCATACGGTGGTCCTCAACAAGATGCGCCAGTTGCAAGATCTGGGCCACCAGGTGATTTTCCTGATCGGCGATTTCACCACGCTGATCGGCGACCCGTCGGGACGCAACTCGACACGCCCGCCGCTGACCGCCGAGCAGATCAAGGTCAACGCCGAAACCTACTACCGCCAGGCGGCCATGGTGCTCGACCCGGCACGCACCGAGGTGCGCTACAACAGCGAATGGTGCGACCAGCTGGGCGCGCGCGGCATGATCGAGCTGTCGGCCAAGTACACCGTGGCGCGCATGATGGAGCGCGACGACTTCCACAAGCGCTTCCATGGCGGCCAGTCGATCTCGCTGCATGAATTCCTCTACCCGCTGCTGCAGGGCTATGACTCGGTGGCGCTCAAGGCCGACCTCGAACTCGGCGGCACCGACCAGAAATTCAACCTGCTGATGGGCCGCCACCTGCAGCAGGAATACGGCCAGGAGCCGCAGTGCGTGCTCACCATGCCGCTGCTGGTGGGCCTCGACGGCGTCGAGAAGATGTCGAAGTCGAAGAACAATTACATCGGCATCACCGAAGACGCCAACACCATGTTCGCCAAGGTGCTGTCGATCTCGGACACGCTGATGTGGGACTGGTACACGCTGCTGTCGTTCAAGAGCCTGGCCGAGATTGCCGCGCTCAAGGCCGAAGTCGCGGGCGGGCGCAATCCCAAGGACGCGAAGGTCATGCTGGCCAAGGAAATCACCGCGCGCTTCCACTCGGCCGCCGCGGCCGATGCCGCCGAGCAGGATTTCATCAACCGCAGCAAGGGCGGCGTGCCCGACGAGATTCCCGAAGTCCAGCTGTCCGGCGCGCCGCTGGGCATTGGCGCGCTGCTCAAGCAGGCCAACCTGGCGCCCTCGACCAGCGAAGCCAACCGCCTGATCGATGGCGGCGGCGTGCGCATCGATGGTGCGGTGGTCAGCGACCGCGGCTTGAAGATCGACGCCGGCACCTGGGTGGTGCAGGTGGGCAAGCGCAAATTCGCGCGGGTGACGCTCAGCTGAGTTCCGGCAGCCCCATGGCCTCGCGCGTCAGCGCCGCCTGGGTGCGCAGCCACTCGCAAAATGCCTGCACCTCGGGGCGCGGGGCGCTGCGCGGGCCGGGCAGCAGCCAGTAGGCCAGGGGCGAGTCGAGGCGGTGGGCGGGCAGCACCTCGACCAGGTCGCCGCTGGCCAGTGCATCGGCCACCAGGGGCAGGCGCGCAATGGCCAGGCCCTGGCCGGCGAGCGCGGCCTGCGCCATCTGGTGGGCGTAATTGAAATAGAGCCAGCGCGGCGGCTGCAGCGGCGCGCAGCCATGCGCATGGAACCAGCGCTGCCAGCCGAGCCAGGCCAGCTGCGGCAGGCGCTGCGCGTCGCCGGTTTCGATGAGCGTGAAGCGCGCGGCATCGGCCGGCGTGCGGATCGCCGGCTGGCTGCGCAGCAGCCAGGGGCTGGCCACGACGGCCAGCTGCTCGCCGAACAGGCGCTCGGCCGCAGGCGACTCGGGCGCGCGGCTGTAGCGCAGCGCCAGGTCGACATCGGTGGTCTCCATGTCCATCACCGTGTCCGAAGTGTCGATGCGGATGTCGATGTCGGGAAACTCGCGCTGAAAGGCTTCGAGCCGCGGAATCAGCCACATCGCGGCAAAACTCGCCCAGGTGGTGATGGCCACGCTCTTGCGCCCCGCGGTCTGGCGCAGCTGGCGCACGGCGGCATCGATGCGCTCGAGCCCGGGCGCCACGGCGCGCAGCAGATGCACGCCGGCGCTGGTCAGCTCCACGGCGCGCGTGTGGCGCAGGAACAGCGCCACGCCCACTTCATCTTCGAGTGCCTGGATCTGCCGGCTCACGGCCGAGGGCGTGAGCGCCAGCGTATCGGCCGCGGCGCGGAAGTTCAGGTGTTCGGCCGCGGCCACGAATGCGCGCAGATGGCCCGCAGCCACGGCGCGCGTGCGCAGCGGCGGCGAGGGGGGAGGAGGCGAGGCGGGCATGGGCAGCTTCCAGGCAGCAAATGGGTAGTGCTGAAATGTAAAAGATATCCGCGTGCAGCCGGCATGAGGCAAACGTGGTGGGCGCCACAAGGCCGGGGCACGATAATTCGCCCTGTGTCTGTGCCTCCAAAGCGCAGTCTTCCGATATACGACAGGCAATCAAATGACAGCAGCACTGGACCTCATCATCATGGCCGCGGGCAAAGGCACGCGCATGAAAAGCCGCCTTCCCAAGGTATTGCAGCGCCTGGCGGGACGGCCGCTGCTGCAGCACGTGCTCGACCAGGCCGCGCAACTGGGCGCGCGCAGCGCGGTGGTGGTGACCGGCCATGGTGCGCAACAGGTCGAGGAGGCGATCACGGCCGCGGCGCAGGCCGCACCCGCAGGCTATGCGCTGAAGTTCGTGCGCCAGGAGCCGCAACTGGGCACGGGGCACGCGGTGCAGCAGGCGGCGCCGCTGTTGCCGGACGATGGCGTGGCCGTGGTGCTTTCGGGCGATGTGCCGCTGACCCAGGCGCAGACCTTGCATGACCTGGTGGCCGCTGCGGGCAGCGAGCGGCTGGCGCTGCTGACCGTGGCTCTGCCCGACCCGAGCGGCTACGGCCGCATCGTGCGCGCTGCCGATGGCGCGGTGCAGGCGATCGTCGAGCACAAGGATGCGAGCGACGCGCAGCGGCGCATCAACGAGATCTACAGCGGCATCATGGCCGTGCCCGCGCGGCTGCTGCGTGGCTGGCTGGCGCGCCTGACCAATGACAATGCCCAGGGCGAGTACTACCTCACCGACATCGTTGCCATGGCCGTCGCCGACGGCGTGCCCGTGGTCGCGCACTGCATCGAAGACGCGCTGCAGGTGGCGGGCGTCAACAGCCCGGTGCAGCTGGCGCAGCTCGAGCGCGCGCACCAGCTGCGCCAGGCCGACGCGCTGATGGAGCAGGGCGTGCGACTGGCCGATCCCGCGCGTTTCGACCTGCGCGACGATGCGCGCAGCGGGGCGCGCGCCGCGCTGGCCTGCGGACAGGACGTGGAGATCGACGTCGGCTGCATCTTCAGCGGCACGGTGGCGATTGGCGCCGGCGCCTCGATCGGCGCGTACTGCTGCATTTCCAATGCCGCCATCGATGCGGGCGCGGTCATCCATCCCTACACCCACATCGATGGCGACAAGCTGGGCGTGTCGGTGGGCGAGGGCGCGCTGATCGGGCCGTTTGCGCGCCTGCGCCCGGGTGCCCGGCTCGGCCGCGAAGTGCATATCGGCAACTTCGTCGAGGTCAAGAACAGCACGCTGGCCGACGGCGCCAAGGCCAACCATCTCGCCTACCTGGGCGACGCCACGGTGGGCGAGCGCGTGAATTACGGCGCCGGCAGCATCACGGCCAACTATGACGGCGTGAACAAGCACCGCACGGTCATCGAGGCAGATGCGCACATCGGCAGCAATTGCGTGCTGGTGGCGCCGGTCACCGTGGGTGCGGGCGCGACCGTGGGTGGCGGGTCGACCATTGCCAAGGATGTGCCCGCAGGCACGCTGGGAGTGGCGCGTGGCCGCCAGGCCATCCTCGCCCACTGGAAGCGGCCGAGCAAGCTTCCGAAATCATGACATCCGAGCCGCATCCGCTGCCGGCCGATCTGCCGCAGGCGCTGGCCCTGCTCGCCGAGCGCGAGCGCGAGCTTGCGGTGCTGCGCGCCAGCCAGGAGGACTGGCTGCGCGCACTCTCGCACGACCTGCGTGCGCCGCTGCGCCACATCACGTCGTATTCGCCGCTGCTGCGCGAAACCCTGCATGGAGCGGGGCTGCAGGGCGCGGATGCGCAGGATGCCGAGCAATTCCTCGGCGTCATGGACCAGGCCGCGCGCCGGCTGAACGGCATGCTGGACGGCGTATTGCAGATGGCGCGGCTGATGCGCACGCCTGCGCGCGTGCAGGCGCTGGACCTGGCGCAGCTGGCCGGCGAGGTACGCTGCGCGCTGCTGGCCGCCGAACCTGCGGCGGCGCAGGCGCAGTGGCAGCTGCCCGTGGCGCCGCTGATGCTGCAGGCCGACCGCGAAATGCTGCGCATCCTGCTGGCGGCGCTGTTCGACAACGCCTTCAAGTTTTCCCGCGGCCAGGCAGCGCCGCAGATCCGCCTGCTGGCCCAGGCCTTGCCCGATGGCGGGCTGCGCTGGCGGGTGGAGGACAACGGCGTGGGCTGCGACGGCACGCGCGCGGCCCAGGCGTTCGGGCTGTTCCAGCGCTTGCACCGCGACAGCGAATTCGAAGGTTTCGGCGTCGGCCTGGCGCTGGCGCGGACCGTGGCGCGCCAGCACGGCGCGCAGCTCTCGCTGCACAGTGCCCCGGGCCAGGGTTGCACGGTGGCCGTGGACTGGCCTGCCGCGCCGGCGCCCTAGGATCAGCGTCCGGGCGCCCCGCGCAGGGGCGCCAGCGGGATCCTGGTTTCGAACTTCGCCCGCTTGGTGGCGAAGAAGGCGCGCACGTTGCGCACATTGCTGTCCTGAGTGAACAGCCGCTGGCTCAGCGCCAGATACTCGGGCATGTCGCGGGTGTAGGTGGCCAGCATGAAGTCGGGGCCGGGTGAGACGCGCCAGCATTGCTGCACTGCATCCTCGGCCACGGCGCGCGTTTCGAAGCGCTCGAGCGCCTGCGCATCCTGTCGGTCCAGCGTGACTTCGACCCAGGCGGTGAGACCATGGCCGACCAGTGCGGCAAGCCGCTCGGGCTGCAGGAACGCTACCTGGCGCTCGATGATCCCTTCCTCCTGCAGGCGCCGCACGCGCCGCAGGCAGGTGGGCGGCGAAACGTTCACACGCTCGGCCAGCGCCTGGTTACTCAGGCTGGCGTCGCGCTGCAACAAATCCAGCAGTTGCAAATCGGTATCGTCAATCATTGATTTCAGCGATGTTAATGAAATTTAATTTCTTCGAATGCATTTTGAGAAATTAAAGTTCATTTTCAGTTGGATAACGATCAGAAATTTCCTTCCGGCCAGCATAGCATTGCGGCTTAATTTTCAGGAGCATTCCATGTGTGGCATCGTTGGCGCCGTTTCCTACCGCAATATCGTTCCCGTGCTGGTGCAGGGCTTGCAGCGGCTCGAATACCGCGGATATGACTCCTGCGGCGTGGCCGTGCATGCACTGGATGCCACGGGCACGCGCAGCTCCGGGCTGACGCGCGCGCGCAGCACGGCGCGCGTGGCCGAACTGCTCGAGCAGGTGCAGGCCGAGAACCTGCAGGGCTTCACCGGCATTGCCCACACCCGCTGGGCCACGCATGGCGAGCCGGCCGTGCGCAATGCCCATCCGCATTTCAGCTACGGCCCGGGCGATATCCAGCCCGGCCAGGCGGCGCGCGTCGCGCTGGTGCACAACGGCATCATCGAGAACTACGAAGCGCTGCGCCGCGAACTGCAGGCCAAGGGCTATGTGTTCGTCAGCCAGACCGATACCGAAGTCATTGCCCATCTGGTCGACAGCCTCTACGACGGCGACCTGTTCGAGGCGTTCCAGGCTGCCGTGGCCCGGCTGCATGGCGCGTATGCGCTGGCCGTCATGCACAAGGACGAACCCGAACGCCTGGTGAGCGCGCGCGCGGGCTCGCCGCTGATCCTGGGGCTGGGCGAGGGCGGCGAGCATTTCGTGGCCAGCGATGCCATGGCGCTGGCCGGTGTGACGGACCAGATCGTCTACCTCGAGGAAGGCGACAGGGTCGACCTGCAGCGCGGCCGCTACTGGTTGCTGGACAAGGCCGGCCAGGCCCTGGGCACCGAGCAGCGCCCGGTGCGCACCGTGCATGCGCACAGCGGCGCGGCCGAACTGGGCCCTTACCGCCACTACATGCAAAAGGAAATCTTCGAGCAGCCGCGCGCGATCGGCGACACCATCGAAGGCGTGCTGTGCATCGTGCCCGAGCTGTTCGACGGCGTGTCCGCAGATGGCAAGGCCGGCGCCGCGGCCTGGCGCGTGTTCCAGGAAATCGACAACGTGCTGATCCTGGCGTGCGGCACCAGCTACTACAGCGGCTGCGTGGCCAAGTACTGGCTCGAAGGCCTTGCCGGCATTCCCTGCCAGGTCGAGGTGGCCAGTGAATACCGCTACCGCACCAGTGTGCCCAATCCGCGCACGCTGGTCGTGACCATCAGCCAGTCGGGCGAGACCGCCGACACGCTGGCCGCGCTGCGCCATGCGCAGAGCCTGGGCATGACGCACACGCTGACGGTCTGCAACGTCGCCACCAGCGCCATGGTGCGCGAGTGCGAACTGGCCTACATCACGCGCGCCGGCGTGGAGATCGGCGTGGCTTCGACCAAGGCCTTCACCACCCAGCTTGCCGGCCTGTTCCTGCTGACGCTGGCGCTGGCGCAAAGCAAGGGCCGGCTGAGCGAGGAGCAGGAAGCGCGCTACCTCACGGCCATGCGCCACCTGCCCGTGGCGCTGCAGGCCGTGCTGGCACTCGAGCCGCAGCTGATCAGCTGGGCAGGGGAATTCGCACAGCGCGAGAACGCGCTGTTCCTGGGCCGCGGCATCCACTATCCGATTGCCCTCGAAGGCGCGCTCAAGCTCAAGGAAATCAGCTACATCCACGCCGAAGCCTATCCCGCGGGCGAACTCAAGCACGGCCCGCTGGCGCTGGTGACCAGCGCCATGCCGGTCGTGACCGTTGCGCCCAACGACGAACTGCTGGAAAAGCTCAAGAGCAACATGCAGGAAGTGCGCGCGCGCGGCGGCGTGCTGTATGTGCTGGCCGACGCCGACACGCACATCGAAAGTGCCGAAGGCATGCATGTGATCCGCATGCCGGAGAACTATGGCGCGCTGAGCCCCATCCTGCATGTCGTGCCGCTGCAGCTGCTGGCCTACCACACCGCCTGCGCGCGCGGCACCGACGTCGACAAGCCGCGCAACCTGGCGAAGTCGGTGACGGTGGAATAAGCTGCGGGACCGGCCAGTAGCCCAATCAGGGCGGGGCCGCCTCAGGCGGGGCCGCGCCAGGCCGGGAAAGGCTGGCGCTTACCAGGGAGTGCCCCGGCCGCGATTCGATGTGCAGGTTGCCGCCCAGCCTGCGTACCCGGGCCCGCATCGAATGCAGGCCAATCCCGCCGGCGTCGTCGCTGGCCGAAACCATCTCGAAGCCGACGCCGTTGTCACGCACTTCCAGCGTCAACGCGCCTTGCGCATTGGCCGCCAGCGTGATGTCGACTTCCGTTGCGCGGCTGTGCTTGAGCACATTGGACAGGGCTTCTTCCAGCAACCGGGTCAGTTCCAGGCACAGCGCGACGCTGGGCGGCATGGGCCATGCGGGCGGGCAGGACCAATGGCTATCCATTTCCAGCTCATCGAACAGCGTCGAGAAGCGGTGGCGTGTCGGCGCCAGCCAGTCGGCCGGGGTCGCCGGCGTATCGGCCTCGACGCCGCGGCCGCTGTCCATCACGTTGCGCAGGTCGTCGCGCAGCGATTTGAGCGTGGAGATATGGCGGTTTGCCTGCGCATGCCCATCGGCCTGGCGCTCGGCCTGGACAATGGCGCGCACCAGCGCGCTGCCGAAGCCGTCATGCAGATCGTGGATGAACCCCAGCCGCTCCTGCAGCCGGGAATTCGACAGCTCCAGCCGGTGTTCCTTTTCCAGCGTGGATTCGAGTTCCCGGCAGGCGTCCTCGACGGCCTGCGTGAGTTCCACATTGAAGCGTTCGGTACGGCGCATGCTGGCTGCAATGCGCGAGCCCAGCACGGCGGTGATCACGATCATGGTGATCAGATTGGCATAGGGTGTCAGCGCAAAGGCTTGGGAGTTGTTGCTGAGATAGCCATACAAATCATGCACCGCGATGGAAATGGATGCCAGGCCCAGCAAGGCATAGAGCAGATCCTGCGGATTGCGGCGGCGCCAGGCATGGTACAGCGGCACGATGCAGGCCGCGACAAACACCAGGTAGTGGACGATGTCGGACGCCATCACAGCGCCCTGCAAATGCCTCTCCGGGGCCAGCAGCACCAGCAGCGACAGGCACAGCGTCAGCGCCGGCAGGCCGCGCGCCTGCCAGCGCCGCAGGGGCTGCCCTTGCTGGAAGATGAACAGGGCATAACAGGTGATGAACACCATGAAGGCAATCGCGTTGCCGCGCACCACGCCGACCGTATCGCCAAAGGGCCAGGGGTCGGTTGCCACGATGTTGTAGATGAACACCACCCACGCCAGGTTCATCAGCGCAAACAGGCCATGCGCGGCTTCCCTGCGGTAGAACAGCCAGATGCCGGCAAACAGGCCCGCTATGCACAGCGTTGCGACCAGATTGATCACGAAGGCCGTGCGCAGCGACCACGAGCGCTGCTGGTGCATTGCAAGCAGCCTGGCGGCGGGACCGACGGTGACCTTGCCCAGCCCTGGATGCGTCAGCGCCTGGCCCTGGATGCGGATCCAGACGGCATTGTCGGTGGCCTGCAGCGCCGCATCGGGGAGTATCAAATAGCGCGGCATGTTCCAGCTGCGCGACAGCGGCTCCTGCAGGCTGGCATCGCGCCACAGCAGCGTGTCGTTCAAATAGATCTCGCCGGCCATGTTGATTGAATTGACGAGCAGCCCAAGCGGTTCGTCCTTGCCCGGCGCGGCGGTGCAATCCTGGCGCAGCTGGATGCGGTACCAGGCCGTGCCGCTGTAGCCGGGCCAGCGCGTGGTCCAGGTATCGGCCAGCGTTACCTCTTCCCAGCCTTGCGTGGGCCGGGCGGCCGTGCCGGGCACTTCCCTGGCGGCATGCACGGCAGCCGTTTGCAGCGAACAGGCCCGGGCCCAGGCGGTCTGCAGCAGGCTGCATGTCAGCAGCAGGATAGCGAACAACAGCCTGGCGAAGAGAAACCGCCGCACCGTCGGAGGAGGGGGGCGCTCGTCGATGATGGTGAAATGGCGCGGGAGCACGACAAGAATTTCCGCTGACGGTAAGTGCGCGTAACTTACCAATTTTTTTCGTAACTGAGAATAGCGAACGTTTCGTAAGCCCCCGATTTGACTTCGCTACGGCAAACGGCGCAAGAGTGGTTTCGATGCTGTTGTTCGAGCAAAATTGTCCGATTCCGTTGCGCCCTGCGCCAGCAATGCCGGTGGCAACCGCATGGCGATCTGCCGCGGGGAATGTGGTGTCATGGACGCAAGCCGGTTGCGCATCCGCCGTCCGTCGCAGAGAGGGCAAACGTTCCAACTGCCGTTGGTGGGAGGTGACCGGGCCCAACGACTACATGACGTGGCGTGCGCAGTCGTTGCGTCATCTCACCGTGGCACGCGGCAGTCCCGGCCGGGTGTCCGGGTGGCGCCGGCCCGGCCGGCGGCGCCATTGCCGGCAAGGCTACTGAAGAATTCCGCGTTGGCGCGCTTCGTTGATGGCCTTGGTGCGCGAGGAAACTTCGAGCTTCCGATAGATGTGCGTGATGTGGCACTCGACGGTGTAGCGCGAGATCGACAGATGCTCGGCAATCTCCCGGTTCGACTTGCCGTCGGCGACCAGCGCCAGGATCTGCGCTTCGCGCGCGGTCAACACGCTGGGCTGCTGGCTGCGCGCGCTCTCCGCCGACCCGCCGCCGCTGTCCTTTGCCTGGGGCAGTTCCGCCAGGATATGCCGGGCGATGAACGGGTCGATGGGGGCACCGCCGCGCAGCACGCTGCGTATCGACAGCATCACTTCAAGGTCGTCGCGCTCCTTGAGCAGATAACCGGTCGCGCCGGCCTTGAGCGCGCGCAGGATGATCTCCTGCGTGCTCCAGGCGGAAATCACCAGGATGCTCTGCGCGGGGTTGCGCTGGCGCAGCTCGCTGATGAGTTCGATGCCGTTACCGTCGGGCAGGCCCAGGTCCACCAGGGCCAGCGCAAACGGCCGTATCGACGCGAGCCTGCGGGCATCGGCGAGCGTGCCGGCGACATGGATCGTGTCGGCGCCAAAGCCAAGGTCAAACAGGATGTTGAGCAAGCGGCCCTGGATGGGCAACTGGTCTTCGACCAGCAGCACCGGAGTGGGAAGGATGGAGGTGGCCGGCAGCGCGTTCGTGGACATGGTATGGGGTGGGCTGGAAGCGCCAAAGGGACACGCCGGCAATATATCGCGAGGATGCAGGACGGCGCCATCCCAGGAAACCGTGATCCCTAGGCGGCGCGCGTTGCGGCCAGTTCCTCCACCAGGCATGCCATCAACTGCGCAGCCGGCATTGCGCGTGCCAGCGGTGCGCCCTGGCCCGCCCAGAAGGCCGCGAAGTCATGGTTGCCCTGCGCGCCGGCCGCGGCCATGAGCTGCTTGGCGGCATCGTAGGCCAGGGGGTAGGCGGCGGGCGCCGGGCCGGCGTTTTCGCAGTGCGCGATGAAGCGGTTGACGACGCCGCGCGCGGGACGGCCCGACAGGGCTGCGGTCAGCCGCGTATGGGCCGCACGCTCGCTTTGCAGCGCCGCGCGGTAGGCGGCATTGGCGGCGGATTCGGGACACAGGATGAACGCCGTGCCCAGTTGCGCGGCCGCGGCGCCCAGGTCCAGGGCCGCGCGTATGCCCTGGCCGTCCATGATGCCGCCAGCGGCAATCACCGGCAGCGCGGTGTTCTTCACGAGCCAGCGCACCAGCACCGCGGTGCTGAGCTTTTCATCCTCGGCTTCGGGATCGAACATGCCGCGGTGCCCGCCAGCTTCGATGCCCTGGGCCACCAGCGCATCGACGCCCGCGGCCTCGGCCTGCCGCGCTTCGCGCAGGCTGGTGGCCGACGCCAGGGTGTAGATGCCCGCGGCCTGCAGCGCCGCGACCTGTTCCCGGGGAGGGACGCCGAAGTGGAAGCTGACCACGGCCGGCTTCTCCTCGATGAGCATCTCCAGCATCTCGGAGCCATCCAGGAAGCTGCGGTAGATCTCGTGCAGGGCTGTGGGCAACTGCGCACCGAACTCGGCAAAGAACGGCGCGAGGTGCGCGAGCCAGGCGCTCTCGGCCTGCGCATTGCGCACTGCGGGGGCATGGCAGAACACATTGACGTTGAACGCGCGCGGGGTCAGTGCGCGGGCCTGCGCAATCATCTCGCGGCCCTGGGCGGCCGTGCCCGCGCCCGGGCCCAGCGAGCCCAGGCCGCCGGCATTCGAGACCGCGGCCGCGAGTTGCGGCGTCGACACGCCGGCCATGGGCGCCTGGATGATGGGCTGGATGTCGAGCCGGGTGCAGAACGGGTGGGAGACGGGCATGGCGGATCCTGAGGTCGGGAGCGGCGGCAAGTGGATGCAGCGTGCGCGAGGCAGCCATCAAGCCAGAAAACTGGTGCTGAAGTCGCAGCATTCTCCCGCCAGTTGCGTGAGCTGGTCAAACAACGCGCTGCGCAGTTCCTGGCGGTACAGGATGTCGTAGACCACGGGTTCGTCGCTCAGGCCCGTATCCACCGCGACCAGCCGGCCGGCCGCGATTTCCGCGCGCAGGTAGCCGGTGGGCAGGAAGCTCACACCCTGGCCCGCGAGCGTCATGCCGACCAGCGGCAGCAGGCTGTTGGTGCGCAGCACCTGGTTGCGTCCGAGCTGCTGGCTGTGCTGGAGATGGCGTTCGGTGATGAAGCCCAGGCCCGAACCGCTGCCCTGCATCAGCAGCGGAATGTCAACGGGCGCCGTTGCGCCGGGCGTCGCCACGCCGCGGCCCGCCCAGCGGGCCTTGATGCCGGGGGTGGCCAGCCAGTCGAATTGCGCAGCGCCGAGTTCGCGCCGCACGAAGCCCGGCTGCTCGGCAAAACGCGGAATCACGATCAAGTCCAGCGCCTGCGCATCGGCTTTCGCCAGCAGGTCATCGGAAAAGTCCACATGCGGCCGGATCGAGAGCCGGGGAAAGCGCTCCTGCAGCGCAATCAGGTAGCGCGCCAGCCAAGTCGATGAAACCAGTTCGGTCACGCCGATGTGGACCACTCGGTCGACATACCTCGGCTCCACCAGTTCATCCATGAGCGCCTGGCGCTGGCGCAGCAGCGGCTCTGCCCCCTGCGCCAGGATCGCGCCCTTGGCGGTCAGGCGCACCTTGCGCGCGCTCCGGTCGAACAGGCTTTCGCCGACGATCTGCTCGAGTTCCCGGATGCGCTTGGAGATGCCGGCCTGCGTGGTATGGAGCTGTTCGGCGGCGCTGACGAAGCTGCCGGTCCTGGCGATCCAGTGCACCGCCTCGAGTTGCTTGAAGGTAAACATGGGTGCTGTTTTGTATAACTTTTGGTTGTCGAATACGACGAATAAATATCACTTTTTATTATTGCAGCCCCTGGGTAGATTAGGCGCCCGAGACAACGAGCCTGACCATGACCGATACGGAAATCTTTGCCGCGCTGCAGACCATTCCCACTTCCCACCTGAGCGACAACCTCGACCGGATGCAAGGCATTGCGGGACTGAACCGCTACCACGGCAGCAAGAAGCTGGTCGGCCGCGCATTGACGGTGAAAGTTCGCCCCGGCGACAACCTGCTGATCTACAAGGCGCTGACCCTGGGCCGGCCCGGCGATGTGCTGGTCGTCGACGGGCATGGCGAAACCTCGAATGCGCTGGTGGGCGAGCTGATCATGCTGTACGCCATCCAGCGCGGCTTCCACGGTTTCGTCATCGATGGCGCGATCCGCGACTGTGCGGCGTTCGCGGAGGCCGGCTTTCCCTGCCATGCCAGGGCGCTGAACCACAAGGGGCCGTACAAGCTCGGTCCGGGCCAGATCAATGTGCCGGTCAACCTCTGCGGCCAGGTGGTTCAGCCGGGCGACTGGGTGGTCGGCGACGAGGACGGCGTCGTCACGTTTGCGCCCGCGTCGGCCGAACAACTGATTGCCAAGGCCCTGGCCACCGCCGACAAGGAGCGCGGCATCAAGGCGGAAATCAGCAACGGCCAGGTGTACCAGAAGTGGCTTTTCGACACGCTGGAAAAGCAGCACCTGGCCTGAACAAAAACCAAAGGAGACAAGCATGAACAAGCAACTCAAAGGCGTGGCGCTGGCCGCCGCGCTGGCCTTCGCGGCGCCCGGCATGGCGCTGGCGCAGGATTTCCCCAGCAAGCCCGTGAAGATCGTCGTGCCCTGGGCACCGGGTGGCGCCACCGATGTGATCGCGCGCGTGCTGGGCCAGAAGCTCGGCGAGCGCCTGGGCCAGCCGGTCATTGTCGAGAACAAGGCCGGCGCGGGCGGCAATATCGGCACCGCGTCCTTCATCCGCGAAGTGGCCGACGGCTACACGCTGCTGATGGGCACCAGCAGCACCAACGCCGTCAACCCCGGCCTCTACAAGTCCCTGCCTTTCGATCCGGTCAGGGATTTCACGCCCATCGTGCTGGTGGCCACGGTGCCCAACGTGCTGGTGGTTTCGGCGAACTCCAAATACCAGTCGGTGGACGATATCGTGAAGGCCGCCAAGGCCGAGCCGGGCAAGATTTCCTATGGTTCGGGCGGCAACGGCTCGTCGCAGCACATCGCGGCCTCGGTCTTCTCCAAGGCCACGGGCAGCCAGCTGATGCATGTGCCCTACAAGGGGTCGGGGCCGGCCGCGGCCGACCTGATGGCGGGCCATGTGGCGCTGATGTTCGATACCGGCTCCATGGCGCATATCAAGGGGCACAAGTTCAAGCCGCTGGCCGTGGCGTGGAGCCAGCGCGTGCCGGCCTTGCCCGATGTGAAGACGCTGGAGGAGCTGGGCTACAAGGGGGTGCAGGCGTCGGCCTGGTACGGCTTCTATGCACCGGCCAAAACCCCGGCGGCTGCCGCCGACCGGCTCAACCGGGAACTCAATGCGGTGTTGCAGGACCCCGAGGTGAAGAAGCGGCTGAACGACTATGGCGCGATCGTCAATGGCGGCACGCGCGAGGAGTTCGCGCGCTTCACCAGCGCCGAGATCGACCGCTACCGCCGGATCATCCAGGACGCCAGGATCTCGATCGAATGACAATGCAAAAATAAGTATTTGAATCAGCCAATATCCCTGCGCCGCGAATGCCGCCGACAATCCGGCATCCGGATTTCAGGGAGCCTGCGTTGGCTACACCATCGAGCCGCGGCAGCCTGCCGCAGTCCACTGCCGCGCTGGCGCTGCTGGCCGTCATGTTGCCGCCGCTGCTGTGGGCCGGCAATTTCGTCGTCGGCCGCGCGATTCGCCACGACATCACGCCCGGCGCGCTGGTCTTCATCCGCCACTTGCTGGCGCTGCTGTGCCTGCTGCCGTTCTGCTGGCGCCACATGCGCCGCGATGCCGGCGCCTACTGGCGCCACCGCTGGTTCCTGCTGCGCACCTCGCTGACCGGCATGGTGCTGTTCAACCTGCTGATCTATCTCGGCCTGCAGTCCACCGCCGCGACCAATGCGCTGCTGTTCAATTCGGCGATCCCGGTGCTGATCGCGCTGCTGGCGCTGGTCTTCTTCCGCGAGCGCACCAGCGCGCGGCAGCTGCTGGGGCTGGGAGTGTCGCTGTGCGGCGTGCTGGCCATCGTCAGCCGCGGCGAATGGCAGGCACTGGTGCAGCTGCAGTTCTCGCACGGCGACCTGTTGGTGCTGACGGGTGTCGCGAGCTTTGCGCTGTACTCGATCTGGCTGCGCGACTTCCCGGCGGGCGTGCACCGCATCAGCCTGGTGTGCATGCAGATGCTGGTGGCGACGGTGCTGCTGCTGCCGGTGTTCGTGTGGAGCCTGGCGACGCAGGGCTTTGCGCCGTGGAGCGGCGCGACCGCGCTGGGCGTGGCCTACGTGGCCGTGGGCAGTTCGGTGGTGGCGACGCTGTTCTACGCGGCCGCGGTGCGCCGTTTCGGGCCGGTGCAGGCGGGCCTGAGCATCCACCTGACACCGCTGTTTGGCGCGTTCATGAGCGCGTTGTTCCTGGGCGAGCGCGTCTATCGCTACCACTGGCTCGGCATGCTGCTGATCCTGGGCGGCCTGGCCTATGCGACCTGGCCGCGGCGCGCAGCGCCGGCGCCCGAAAACGCAGGCTAGCGCGCTGCGCGCGCCGTGCTCAGTTGCGGCGATTTTCCAGCGCCAGCAGCAGCGCCGAGAGCTGCGCATCGAGCGCCGCCAGCGCGTCGGGCGCAAGCGGCGCCAGCAGCTGGTGCTCGTTGGCCACATGCACCTCGACCGCGCGCTCGATCAAGGCCAGGCCTTGCGGCGTGAGTTGCACCAGCATGCTGCGCGCATCCTGCGCGTTCGCCACGCGTTCGACCAAGCCGCGGGTCTCCAGCCGCTTGAGGCGGTGCGTCATCGTGCCTGACGTCACCATCAGCGTGGAGAACAGTTCGGTCGGACTCAGGCGGTAGGGCGCGCCGCCACGCCGCAGCGCGGCCAGCATGTCGAACTCCCAGAGGCTCAAATCAAAGGCCGTGAAGGCGGACTCCAGCTGCTGCTCGAGCAATGCCGCGCAGCGCTTGATACGCCCGATCGGCCCCATCGGGCTGGCGTCGAGATCGGGGCGCTCGCGCTGCCATTGCGCCAGGATGGCATCCACGGCATCGGGTGGACGGGACAGGTTTTTTTTCGGCATATGTCTTGACTTCAAGATAATTGGTGCACAAAATCGATTTGTCTTGAATTGAAGATACTACCATGTCCCCTTGTGATTCCCTGCGCCATGGGCGCGATGTGCTGCTGACCGCGCTGGCGCCCGCGATCTGGGGCTCGACCTATATCGTTGCGTCGGAACTGCTGCCGCCTGACCGCCCGTTCACCGCCGCGCTGATCCGCGTCCTGCCGGCGGGCCTGCTGCTGCTGCTGTTCTCCTGGCAGGCGCCGGCGCGGCGCGACGCGTGGCGCCTGCTGGTGCTGGGCGCGTTGAACATCGGCGTGTTCCAGGCGCTGCTGTTTGTCGCCGCGTATCGCCTGCCGGGCGGGCTGGCGGCCGTGCTCGGGGCGATCCAGCCGCTGCTGGTGATGCTGCTGGCCTGGGCGGTTGACCGCCGCGCGCCGGCCCAGGCCACGCTCTGGGCCGCCGTGGCCGGCGTGCTGGGCCTGGCCGTGCTGCTGCTGTCGCCGCAGACGGTGTTCGAGCCCGTGGGCATTGCCGCGGCCCTGCTGGGCGCGGCCTGCATGGCCAGCGGGGTGTGGCTGACACGCCGCTGGCAGTTGGATCTGCGCTTGCTGCCGCTGACCGGCTGGCAGCTGGTCATCGGGGGCGTGATGCTGGCGCCGCTGGCATGGCTGGCCGATGCGCCGCTGCCGGCGCTGGCGCCGCTGCATTGGGCCGCCTACGCCTATCTGAGCCTGGCGGGCGCGTTGCTGGCCTATGGGCTGTGGTTCCGCGGCGTGGCGCGGCTGCCGACGGTGGCCGTGGCCTCGCTGGGCTTGCTGAGCCCGCTCACGGCCGTGGTGCTGGGCTGGACGCTGCTGGGGCAGTCCATGACCGGCATGGCGCTGTGCGGCCTGGCAGTGGCGCTTGCCAGCGTGCTGGCCGTGCAATGGACGGCGTCACGCAGCCGCTGAGCGCCGAACCTCCATTTTCCCGCTGTTCTTCTCCTGACCCTCATGACGACATGACTCTCTCCATGCAACAAACCATCGAAACGCGCAACTCCATTCACCAGTTCCAACCCGGGCGTCCGCTGGACGGCGACACCGTTGCAACGCTGGCCCGCCTGGCCACCACGGCGCCCACGGCCTACAACCTGCAGAACTGGCGCCTGATCGCGGTGTGCTCGGAAGACGCCAAGGCGCGGCTGAAGGCAGCGGCATTCGGCCAGCAGAAGATCGCCGATGCGTCGGCGGCATTTCTCGTCTGCGGCACGCTGGCGGCGCACCGGCAGCTGGCGGCGGTGCTGCAGCCCAGTGTGGCCGCCGGCATCGTGAAGCAGGCGGTGGCCGACGCCTGGGTGGCGCAGGCCGGCGCAGCGCATGAAGGCAATGCGCAGCTGCAGCGCGACGAAGCCATGCGCTCGGCGTCGATGGCGGCAATGACGCTGATGCTGGCGGCGCAGCACATGGGACTGGGATCGTGCGCGATGGGCGGCTTCGATGCCGAAGCCGTGGCGCGCGAGTTCGGCCTGGGCGCGCTGGAGCTGCCGGTGATGATCGTTGCCGTCGGCCACCCCGCTGCGGGCAACGCGCCGCAGAAGCTGCGCCGGCCGCTGGACGAGGTGCTTGCCGTGGCCTGAGCGTCCGATGGCATGTGATGCTATAACATCGGTTCCCGGTCCGGGCGCGGGTTTTTGCCGTCGCGCCCGCCTTGCTTTCAGATCCCGGAGATGCCGATGTTCAAACCCTTCCTGGCGCCGGTGCGCGCCTTTGCCTGGGCGCTGGCCGTCGCCGCCGCGCTGCCCGCCGCCGCGCACCAGCAAGCCCATACCCATGGCCAGATGACGCTGGACGTGGCCGTCGATGCCCGCTCGATCACACTGGCCCTCGCGTCGCCGCTGGACAGCTTCCTGGGCTTCGAACGCGCGCCGCGCACCGCCGCCGAGCGCAAGCAGGTCGCGGACATGGTGGCCCGCCTCAAGGCCGCCGACCAGCTGTTCCAGCCCGATCCCGCGGGCGGCTGCCAACTGGCCCAGGTCGCGCTGGAGTCCGAAGCGCTCGGACTGGGCACGCAGCGCCACGCGCAGGGGCAGGGCGGCGAGGCCGAGCATGCCGACATCGCCATGGACATCGTCTTCACCTGCGCCCGCGCCGCGGATGCGCGCTTCATCGATGTGAAGCTGTTTGGCGCCTACCCGCGGCTGCGCGGCATCGAGGCCCAGGTGGCCGTACCCCAGGGCCAGTTCAAACGCAGCCTGCGGCCTGGCGCCGCGCGGCTGGGCCTGGCGCGTTGAGCGGCGCGATGGCGGGCGCGCTGCTGGAGGTGAAGGACCTGCGCTTTGCCTGGCCCGGCAGTGCGCACGATTGCCTGGACATTGCCGCGCTGCAGGTCGCGGCCGGCGAGACCGTGTTCCTGCATGGCCCGAGCGGCTGCGGCAAGAGCACGCTGCTGTCGCTGCTGGCCGGCGTGCTGCTGCCGCAGTCGGGCCGCGTGGCGCTCGATGGCGTGGACTGGGGCGACCTGCGCCCGGCCGCACGCGACCGCCACCGCGTCGACCAGGTGGGCTATATCTTCCAGCAGTTCAACCTGCTGCCGTATCTCACGGCGCTGGAGAACGTGCTGCTGCCCTGCCGCTTTTCCACGCGCCGGCGCGAAGCCGCGGCGCGCAGCGCGCGCTCGCTGCGCGCCGAGGGCCAGCATTGGCTCGGCGGAATGGGGCTCGATGCCGCGGTTTCGGACCGGCCCGCGCACATGCTGTCCGTGGGCCAGCAGCAGCGCGTGGCCGCGGCGCGCGCTCTGATCGGCCGGCCGGGCCTGGTCGTTGCCGACGAGCCGACCTCGGCGCTCGATGAAGACCGGCGCGACGTGTTTCTGGACCTGTTGCTGTCGGCCTGCGCCGAAGCCGGCAGCGCGCTGGTGTTCGTGAGCCACGACCGGCGCATTGCGCCGCGTTTCGGCCGGCAGGTTTCGCTGCCGGCCATCAACCGCGCCGCAGTCGGCATGCAGGCGGTCGCATGAGAGCCGGGTTCCTGTGGGGCCTGGCCTGGCGCAGCGCCTGGAACCGGCGCTTCACGCTGGCGCTGACGGTCTGCTCGATTGCGCTGTCGACCTTCATGCTGCTGGGCGTGGAGCGCGTGCGCACCGATCTGCGCAGCAGCTTCAGCTCCGCGGTGTCCGGCACCGACCTGATCGTCGGCGCGCGCACCGGCTCGGTGCAATTGCTGCTGTACTCGGTGTTCCACGTCGGCGCGGCCACCAACAACATCCGCTGGAGCAGCGTCGAGGCGCTGGAGCGGCTGCGCGGCGTGGCCTGGGTCGTGCCGCTGTCGCTGGGCGACTCGCACCGCGGCTTTCCAGTGCTGGGCACGACACCGGCCTACTTCGAACATTTCCGCTATGGCGAGCAGCAGCCCCTGGCGCTGCGCGAAGGGCAGCGCTTCGAGGATCTCTACGAGGTGGTGATCGGTGCCGAACTCGCGGACCAGCTCGGCTACCGCATCGGCCAGCGCATTGCGCTGTCGCATGGCACGGGCGAGATCCAGTTCGGCGCCGACCATTCGGACAAGCTCTTCACCATCAGCGGGATCCTGGCGCGCACCGGCACGCCGGTCGACCGCACCGCGCACATCAGCCTGCAAGCCATGCAGGCGCTGCATGTCGACTGGGTCGCGGGCACGCCGCTGCCGGGCATGAAGATCGGTGCCGAGGAGGCGCGCAGCCGCGACCTGCAGCCGCGCAGCGTCACGGCGGCGCTGGTCGGGTTGCACAACCGCGCGGCGGTGTTCTCGGTGCAGCGCCAGGTCAACCGCTTTGACGACGAGCCGCTGATGTCGATTCTTCCGGGCGTGGCGCTCGATGAACTCTGGGAGGTGGTCGGCACGGGCGAGAAGGCCTTGCTGTTGATGTCCGGCCTGGTGGCGCTGGTCAGCATGGCGGGCCTGATGTCGGTGATCCTCGCCGGCCTGAACGAGCGCCGGCGCGAACTGGCGGTGCTGCGCACCGTGGGAGCGGGCCCGTGGCAGGTGCTGGCGCTGCTGGCGCTCGAGGGCAGCGTGCTCACGCTGGCCGGCATGGCGCTGGGCATCGTGGCGCTGGCGGCCTGCGCGCTGGTGCTCAATCCCTGGCTGCAGGCCCATTTCGGGCTCACGCTGCATCTGGGGCAAACTACCCCCTTGCAATGGCTGCTGCTGGCCGGGCTGCTCGCGGCCGGCTGGCTGGCCAGCCTGCTGCCGGCCTGGCGCGCCTACCGGTTGTCGCTGGCCGACGGCTTGTCTCCAAGGACTTGATGCCATGAACACTTCTCCTGCCGCCCCCGCGCGGCGCCAACTGCTGCAGATGCTGGCCGCCGCAGGCGGCCTCGCGGCAGCGCCCTGGCTGCATGCCGCAGCCTTCACCGAGATCAGCTGGGACGCGCTGGTGCCGCGCGGCTGGGATCCGATGAAATCGTTTGCCGACCTGCAAAAGCTCGCCGAGCTGCCGGACTCCGACCCGCGCGTGCAGGCGCTCTACGACCGCATGCGCAAGGTCTGGGACGAAGCGCCCACGGTGGCCGCGTTCGACGGCAAGTCGGTGAAGATACCGGGCTTCATCGTGCCGCTCGAAGGCGACGAGAAGGCGCTGCGCGAGTTCCTGCTGGTGCCGTACTTCGGCGCCTGCATCCACACGCCGCCGCCGCCGGCCAACCAGATCATCCATGTGAAATCCGACCCGCCCGCGAAGGGATTCAAGACCATGAGCGCGGTCTGGATCAGCGGCACCATGGGCCGCGCGCGCAAGGATTCGGAACTCGGCGTGAGCGGCTACAGCCTGCAGGCGAAGCGCGTGGAGATCTTCCGCGAGAAGTAGCCTCGCCTAGGTGCGTGGATCGGCCTGCTCCTACCTGCGGCAAAGGCGCACGCCGACCGCGGCAGGACGCCGGGGCAGTCAGGCTAGGCACAGGAGCTGGCCATCCAGGCCACGCCGGAAACTGGAGAGATCCCATGCGCACACCCGACACCACACCCCGCGACGAACCCCTTGTGGACCGCAGCTACGATCCGAACGCCGAACTGCCCGAAGGCGACGACATCAATGACCACCTGAATGCGGAGACCGAGGTGGCCGATTCCATCGAAGAGGTATCGGTGCATCGCTTCGACGACCTGCCTCAGGACGGCCCCCTGAATTTCGATGATGGCACCGACATGGGCCATCCGCGCGGCAACACCGAGCGCGAAGGCGGCACCTGGGAGGCCGAAGGCGCCGACAGCGGCGATATCGCGCCCCCGGCGGAAGTGCTGTCGGACAGCAACAATCCGCGGGAACGCGGCAGCCGGGGCTGACCTGCGAACCGGGGCAGGGTGGCACACCCTGCCCGGGCATTCAACCCGCGCCGCGGCTGGCGCCGCCACCGCCGTTCTGGCGCGACTGGTTCTGATTGCCGCTGCCGACCTGCGATTCGCGGTCGTGGCGGCTTTCGGGCGTGCGCTGGCCTTCGTTCTTCTGCGTGGGCGCCTTGTTGCCCTGCTGGTTGTGGTCGTTCTCGACCTTGCCCTTGCCGGGTTCCTGCTTGTCTGTGGACATACCGTTCTCCTTTGAGGTTGCGGTCCCACTCTAGGCAAGCATGCCCGGATGGCGGGCAGGCCTGGGCGCCGCCGCGCTGTCAGGACGCTCCGACAGTGCGCCCACGCCGAGGGCCTTGGCGCAGCCGGGTCAGACCGCCACCGCGCGGCGGTTGCGGTCCTTGTCGTCGTAGAAGCGCAGCTTGTCGGTATACATCGCCTGATCCGCGCGATGGACCACGGCTTCCATGGACGAACCTTCCTGGCCCACTGCATGGCCCATGGCCAGATGGATGGTATGGCCGGGATAGAACTGGTTGTTCAGGTCCAGCAGCGACACGATGCGCTCCTGCATGGCGAGCGCGCCGCGCTCGTCCGTCGCCGGCAGCAGCACCATGAATTCGTCGCCGCCGATGCGCGCCACGCAGGCCGGGTCGTCGACGGCCTTGGCCAGTACCTCGCCGAGGCGGCGCAGCATGGCATCGCCTGCGGCATGCCCATGCTCGTCGTTGACGGCCTTGAGGCCGTTCATGTCGATCGCCACGACCGCCAGCGGCCACGGCCCCTTGCGCGACAGGCGGTTCAGCTCCTCCATGTAGAACGCGCGGTTGCGCAGCTGGGTCAGCACGTCATGCTTGCCCAGGTATTCGAGATAGGCTTCCGCCTTCTTGCGCGCCGTGATGTCGACCAGCGACAGCAGCACCAGTTCCCAGTTGTCCGCCAGGCGGTTGATGGAAAACTCGAGATGGATATGCAGCACCTCGCCGTTGAGCGAGTAGTTCACCACTTCGCGCTGCTGCACCAGCTTGCCGTCCCAGAGGTCGATCAGCTGCTCCGCAAAGGAGTCGTACATCTCGCCACGGAACACGCGCGACAGGTTCTGCAGCAGTTCTGACTTGCTGCCGGCGCCGAACATCTCCAGCGTCTGCCGGTTGACATCGATCACGCGGATCTCCTGCATGCAGCGCGTGACGAATTCGGGATGCACCTTCAGGAAGGTGCGGAAGTCCGTGATGCCGCGCGCGCGCACTTCGTCGAGCAGGCGCCTGACTTCGCTGAAGTCCTCGACCCACAGCGACACCGGCGAATGCTCGAACAGGTCGCGCGCGTACTGCTCGCTGCGCTGCAGCTGCTGCGTGCTGCGCACTTCAGCGGTCACGTCCTCGAGCGAGACAAGCACCCGGCTCCAGCTGTCCTCGTAGCCGGGCAGCACCCGGGCGCGGACCTGGACGTCCAGCCGGCGGCCATCGAGCGCGTAGTTGACCGAACGTGTCTCGAATCCCTGCCGGCCCTGCCAGAGCGCCAGCAGTTCGGCAACGATGCTGTCGTGCATGTCGCCGCGGAACACTTCGTGCAGGCGGTCCTGCAGGGTCTGCTGGTCCTTGGCTTTGAACAGCTCCAGCGTGTACTGGTTGACGCGCAGTACCTTGTACGACTGGCTGCAGCGCTTGACCCGCTCGGGGTCTTCGCGCAGATAGGCCAGCAGGTCCGTGACACCGTCGGCACGCCACCGGTCGAACAGCTGTTTGAGCCCACTGTAATCTTCCATCCACAGGGAGACAGGGGCGAGGTCGAACATGTCTTCAAAGTCGAGCCCGGTTGCGAGAGAAATGGTCACCAATAACACCTCCGCTGCGAATTATTGCCGACCTCCTCTGGCTGCGCCATTTCCCGGCGCACGAGAGGTGGCAAGCAAGACACCGGCGGCGGCGCCCGGGCACGCGCCGCGCTGGTTCCCAGGACTGCCTGCGCCCGCCGTCGTGCCTGTCCGTGGCGCTTGGAAAAACGATTGGTTGTGGACCGTTGCCATTATCCAGATATACAGAGCTAATGCGGCACTGAGATTTTTTCTGATTTTGCCAGGGAACCGGTATGGAGCATCTGTTACTTAAATTCAAATTCTATCGATGTAAATATCTGTATATCTGGGCTTGCAAATCTTCCATATGGGTTGTTGTGCATTTCTTGCCATAAATCCATGATCGCCCTTCTGATATTTTTGCAGGAGAAGACTTGCAGCTGGTTCAGTGGATCCAAGGATGATAATAATATGGACAGCAATTGTGCTTTTGCAGATATTCTGAGGCGCATATATTCCCGCGACATCCAGCAAGCCGTTGCGCGTGAATTGGGCCTGCAGTCCGGCAACGACCAGTCCCCGGAGCGGCACATGCTCCTGCGCGCCATTGCCATGGCCGAGGCCAGCCGCAAGGCGCTGCGCGGCGTCGATTTCATGACGCAGCTGATGTTCAGTGCTGCTGCCCGATCGGCTGGGTTTACCCATGCCTGTCATGCCTTGGGGTTGTCGCCGCAAGCGCTGAGCGCGCCGCAGCGGGCCGCCATCGATGCGTGCATGGCACAGCGCTTCATCCAGGCCGCACGCCGGCGCGCGAGCCCGGTGGCGCCATGGCGCGCGCAGCAGTGGCTGCTGGCCGAACTGATGGCGGTATACGCGCAGATTCCAGACGCGCACTGATCGCCAGTGTGTCGTCAGGCCAGCAGGGTCGGATTGTTTTTACCAGCCGCAGCTGGAGCGCTGATATGCGCAGCCGGACGCAGCAGTGGAATTTCTGCAAGCTCCGGAATTTGTCGCCCTTGTTTCAGCGATTTTGAATATCAGCCAGTTGGCATGCCATTTTGAAACCGCCATTTCCCCATTGAAAGATGGCGGCTCTTCTCTGGTAATCCCTTTGCCAGGTATGTGGTTCCCACAGAAATCATTCGTGCCTGGCCAGGTATGGAGGAAAGGGTTGAATGGCGGCGGTGATTAACGATGGGTGAACCGCCCGGGTGGCAAGCCGGCGCAGCCTGCGAGCCACCTGCTCCTGCAGGTGCATGCGCAGCACCCCTCTTCAAGAGGCATTGCCTTCTCCGGTCTCTCCGTTCACTGATGCATGCACCGGCGTGGTCGTCCACGTCTGTGGGCACTTCGACAGGAAAAGAAGGCGCCTTTTTAAAAGACACAGCTTCGTAAAGGTTTTTCCGTTTTTATCTATGCTGCGGACAAGTTGTAGCGGATATTGGCTACAGGTTTTCAGTGATTGGCAAACGTGTTTCTTTTGCATAGGAACCATTGTTTTTTTAATGTTACTAACCTGATGATAATTCGATAGGTTTTTATTATTGTGACTATTACAACGCTTTCGACACCTGCGGGTACCAATGAGATTTCGCTGCAATCATTCCGTGATTCGGCGCACATGGGCCCAATGTTGCACGTGGTCCATGATGGGCATGCCTGGAAAGTAGAGGCGTTGCGCACCACGATGGGGGAGCGTTCAGGCGGATGCAAAGGAATCGAGGTGGATACCACCTCGGTTTTTGTCGCCAGTCTGGGCCGTGCGTTTTCCCCGGGCATCCAGGCGGCCGTGGTGCGCGAACTGGGGCTTGTTCCCCGGCCTGGCGAGTCGCTCGAATCCGCTGCCGTGCTGCAAGCCATTGCCATGGCCGAAACCAGCCGCAAGGCGCTGGAAGGCGTGGATTTCATGACGCGGCTGATGTTCAGCGCGGCCATCCATGGCACCGGCTTCACGCAAGTCTGCGTGGCGCTGGGCTTGCCGCCCGAGGCGGTCGGCGCGCAGCAGCGTACCGCCATTGACGCGCGCCTACAAAACCGTTTCGACGAAGCCGCGCAGCAGGGACAGACGCCGGTGGCTCCCGCACTGGCGCGTCAATGGCTACAGGCCGAACTGTCGGCTTTGAAGCTTACGCTGGACCCCCTTTGATACCTGCAGCGCAGGGTGTGCGCTGCCGCGGGTGCTTTCATCTTTCGCGCTTGCGAGGCCTTTCAGGCTCGCTTGTCGCAACCAATACCTATGTTGAAAAGCAGGATTTAATGGTGCGAATGGCATTTGAACATTCGCGAAATGCCTGTTTTTCTACTTAATATCCAGTAGATTTATCAATGAAAATACGTAAAAGCAAAGGGTGATGAAATATTGGTATTTTTTCTGTGTATACAAAGAATAATTCGCATGTAAGAATTGGTTACGCAAGTAAGAGTGCATTTTTAATTTGTACACAGGCGGTGGCCAATATGATTGACGAAACAACGCTGCATGCATGGAATGACAATTCTCTGAAGTCGGATACGCCCGGAGAAAATGGAGCTCAGCCCGCGCTGGACGAGCAATCGATGGCCCAGCGCGATGAGTTGTTCCAGTCCCTGGTGCAAGCCCACGGCACGCGTCTGTACCGTTTCATCATCAAGAATATCGGCAATTCCAGCGACGCCCAGGATCTCGCCCAGCAGGCGTTCCTCGAAGCCGTACGCTCCTATCACTCGTTCCGCGGCCAATCCGAGCTTTCCACCTGGCTTTACGGCATTGCCATGAACCTGGTGCGCAACCACCTGTCGCGCGCCCCGCACCGGCGCTACGAGTTCACCGATGAATCGGTATTGGCGGATGTGGCTTGCGACGCGCTGGCGCCGGAACAGGAGGCGGAGCAGTCGGAACGCATGCGGCATCTCCAGCAGGCGCTGGGGGACCTTCCCGAGAGCATGCGATCCATCCTGCTGATGGTTGCCGTCGATGAGATGTCCTATGAGTCGGCCGCGGCGCTGCTGACGGTCCCCGTGGGCACGGTGCGCAGCCGGCTCTCGCGCGCCCGCGCAGCACTGCGTGCCAAGCTGAAGGCGCGCGGCGTCGAACTCGATTTCTGACTCCCGGCTTTCGCGAGAGCGTCCCTAGCCGGGCGCCCCTAGCCGGGGGCGCCTAGCCGGGGGCGCCCCCCACCACCTCAACTGCCGGTGCTTTCGCGCACGATGCGCCAGCTGCCGCCTTCGTTGCGCATCGACAGCCTCTTGCGCGGGGTGGACCGCAGATCGCCAGCCGCATGGATCTGCTGGAACTTCGCGGTGGCTTGTTCGCCGTCGAGGGACAATTCCAGCTGCTGCAGCGTGACGGTAATCCTTTGCTTGCCGGTGATCCGGGCTCGGCGACCCTGCTCCCACTGCGCGCGGGTGGCGCCATTGGCCGGCGTGAATCCGTCGCTGTAGGCATCGAGATAGCGCGGGATGTCCAGGCTTTGCCAGGCCGCGGCCCAGTCCTGAACCGCTGATTTGACGGCCTGAGCGGCTGTGACCTCAGACGCAGCAGGGGGCGGTGGCCGGCGCCTCGGCACCGGTTGCCTGGACATCGACCGGGACCGCAGCCGGAACCGGAACCGGAACCGGAACCGGAACCGGAACCGCAACCGGAGCAGCTTCGGGCGCGGCGCCAACGGGTTCGGAGGGGGCCGCAGGCGGCCGCAGCGGCGGCGCTGCGGGCAGCGCGGGCGCGGAGGCTTCGGGCTGCGCTTGCGCGGGCAGCGGCGGCGGCAGGGGGGGAATGGGCAGCGGCGCTGCAGCCGCAGGCGGCTCGCGCAGCGCCTGGACATCGGCGGCCATGCCCCCGGGCAGGGTCACGAGACGCGGCCTGATCATGAACAGCCGCTCGCTGGACTGCTGGTTCTGTGACTTGTTGGAGAACAGCATGCCCAGCACCGGCAGCGAGCCCAGCCCGGGGATCTTGTTGATATCGCGTGTCGACTGGGTGCTCTTGTAGCCGCCGATCAGCAGCGTCTGGCCTTCGCCGACGATGGCCTGGGTGCTGACCACGCTGCGGCGCACGCGCGGCAGGGTGTCGCTCTGGGTCTCCTGGATCTGGCCGTCCTCGATGTCCACATCGAGCTGGATCACCGGTCCGTCGGGGCGCTGCACGTAGTGCGGCGTGACGCGCAGCGTGGTGCCGGCCGTGATCGGCGTGACGGTGGCCACGCGCTCGCCGATGCTGCGCACGTAGAAGGTTTCCGACAGGTCGAGCAGCGCGCCGATGTTGTCGATGGTGAGGATGGATGGCCGCGACTGGATGTTCGCCTCGCCCGTGCTCTCGAGCGCGCGGATGCGGTTGATCAGGAAATTGCCCGAACTCACCACCAGGCTCGTGGGGTCGACGGAGGCCGCGCGCGAGACCGCGCCCAGCACCAGGTCGTTGCCGTCGCCGCGCGGGGTCATCGAGCCGAAGCCGGCGACGGTGCCGCCGCGGCGCGCGCTCCAGGCAATGCCCAGCTCGTCCAGGCGCGAGGAGTTGATGTCGATGATCATGGCCTCGATCTCGATCAGCGGCGAGGGGACATCGAGCTGCTCGATCAGGCTCTTGTACAGCGGCATGCGCTCGGCGGTGTCCTGCACGATGATGGCATTGAGCCGCGAATCGGCCTGGATCGACGGCGCGAGCCTGCGCATGCTCAGAGGCGTCGTGGCCGTTCCCGCCGCTTTCTGCACGCCATTGGCTGCGGTCTGCGCGCCCGTGGGGTTGGCGGTGCCGTTGGGCGAGGCGAAAGGGCCCGTGGGCAGGCCCGAGCTGTTGGGGTCGAATGACATGCCTGCGGTGTTCGCCGCTCCGGCCATGGCGGGCAGGCCCGGGCCCGCGGCCACCGAGGAGAGCAGGGAATTGTTCACCCCCGCGCCACCGCCCTGGCCGCCGATCAGGTTGCGCAGCACCTGGGCCAGGCCCGGCGTGGTGATCTGGCGGTCGCGGTAAAGGATGGTGCGGTCGTCGACGGAGGCGTGCTTGAGGCGGAACACGGCCACCTGCTGGCCGCCGGCCATCATTGGCAGCTGGGCCATGGTGCGCTCGATCAGCGCGACATAGGGCGCGGGGCCGGACACCAGCGCAATGCCCTGCTCGGGCAGTTCGCCCCAGCCAAAGCGCGCGTCGAGCACACCCAGGCTCTGCAGTGCCTGGCGCACGGTGGCGATGTTGCCGCCGCCGGCGCTGATGCTGCGCGTGGTGACCTCGGTGGTGCGGCCCACGTACAGCGTGCCGGCATGGGTGAACCAGGTCAGACCGTAGACGCCGGCCAGCCGGTCGATGAACTCCGTCGGGCTGGCGCTGTTGAACTTGCCCTGGACCTTGCCCGTGACCTGGGGCGACAGATCCAGCGACAGGCTGAAGCTGCTGGCGAAGTCGCCCAGCACCTGGGCCATCGCGGCATTTTCGGCATAGTAGCTGTAGGGCGCTTCCGTCCAGGGCGCAGGCGCGGCCCGGGCCGTGTTCCAGGTGGCGGCCAACAGGCCGGCGCAGGCCAGCGCATGCAGCGCGCGCCGGGGCCAGGCGCGGGCGCCAGGACGCAGCGCAACGAGAGCAGGCAGGGACATAGGCAGGGAACTCCAGGAAGGCCGCATTCAGAGGGACCGGCTGGCTTTGGACCAGAACGCCAGCGAGTTGACGAATCGGCCCACGGCCTCGTCGATGTCATGCACCGAGCGGGCCGTTGCGCACAGCTGCAGCCAGATCGCGCGTTCGCGGGAGTCGACGCTGCAGGTGGTGGGCTGCTCCTTCATGGTGCCGCAGGCCAGCCGCGCAAAGGCCAGCAGCAGCTCGTCTCGGACCGGGCCCGGCAGCGGCAGCGGCTTGAGCTTGGCGCTGAGCATGATGCCCTCGCCGGGCAGCGCGCGCAGCCGCAGCGCGTACTGGTCGTCGACCAGCATCTGCAGCGTGCCGGTATCGGGCGCCATGGGAATGTCGTACTGGTCCGCAAAGCGGCCAAGCAGGGCGGCGGTGGCCGCGGAGTGGGGGGCGGGCATGGGGCAGGGCCTTCAGGGCTGGGGAGGGTCGAACTGCTGCAGCAACCGAAGCACTTCGGCCACGGGCTCGACCAGTTCGGAGGGAATGAATTGGCCGGCTTCGCCCTGGGCCGTGAGCGCCCGGGCCAGCGGGATGTTCTGCATGACCGGCACGCCGGCCTCGCGTGCCGCCTCCTTCATGCGCTGGGCCAGCGCGCCTTCGCCCATGGCCAGGATCAGCGGCAGCGGTGTTTCGTCTTCGTCGTAACGCAGGGCCACGGCCAGATGGGTCGGGTTGGTCACCACCACGGTGGCGCTGCGCGCGCTCTGCACCGCCCCCTGCTGCTGCATCTCCTGGTGCAGCTGCTTGCGCTGGTGCTTGATGTGTGGGTCGCCCTCCATCTGCTTGTACTCCTGCTTGACCTCGTCCTTGGACATCATCAGTCCCTTGCGGTAGTTGAAGCGCTGCCAGACAAAGTCGGCCAGCGCGATCACGCTGTAGGCCAGGCCGATGTGGATCAGCATGGTCTTGAGCAGCGTGGCGATGACCTGCCCGAGCCCGGGCAGGCCGGCCTGGGGAATGCTGGTCAGGATCGGCATGGCGTCGCGGATCAGCGTGGCCAGCAGGCTCGACAGGATGGCGATCTTCAGGAAGGACTTGAGGAACTCCACCAGGTTCTTCTTCGAGAACATGTTCTTGGCGTTGGCCAGCACATTGAGCTTCTTGCCCGAAGGCTTGAGCTTCTCGAACGCGAACAGCAGGCCGACCTGCATGGCATCGGCGAAGATGCCCACGCCCAGCACGATGCCCAGGAAGGGCAGCACGGTCCAGGCGGCGGTGCTCAGCACTTCGGTCACCAGGGTGTTGGCCGCGTCATGGAATTCCAGCCGCAGCAGCGTGCCGGGCAGCAGGATCATCTGTGCCAGGCTCTCGACGATCCGGCCGCTGTTGCCGAGCAGGTAGCCAAAGATCGCCAGGATCAGCAGCGTCTGGGTGAAGTCCTTGCTGTAGGCCACATCGCCCTTCTTGCGCGAGTCGCGCAAGCGCTTGGAAGTCGGCTGTTCGGTCTTTTCGCTCATCCGCCGGGCCCCCACTGGCTGCGCAGCCACGGCAGGATCTGCCCCACGGACAGCACATGCTCGGCGCCGTACTCGAACAGCGACGCCGCATAGAGCATCAGCACCAGCATGGCCAGCGCGCTCTTGATCGGCATGGCCATGAAGAACACCTGCAGCTGCGGTGCAAAGCGGCTCACCAGCGCCAGGCCGAACTCGGCCAGGAACATCGCCACCAGCGCCGGCGCGGCCAGCAGCAGCGCCATGCGCACCAGGCGGTCGAGCTGTCCCAGCAGCAGCGGCACGGACTCGGGCTGCAGCTCGGGCCGCCATTGCAGCACGCTCCATAGCGCGAAGCTGTCGTAGAGCGTGCCCAGCAGCAGCGAGAAGCCGCCGCTGATCAGGAAAAAGACAATGAAGGCCTGGTTGAACAGGATGCCCAGCGGCGATGAATCATTGCCTGTCAGCGGATTGAGCGTGGCGGCGATGCTCGCGCCGCGCTGGTTGTCGACGAGAAATCCGACGGCTTCGAAAATCCAGAATGGAATGGCCGCGAGGTAGCCGATCACGAAGCCGATGAAAGCCTCCTTGACCATCAGCAGCACCAGCGCGGCCGGCGACAGGTCGAGGGCCGCAGCCGTGACCATGGGGGCCAGCGCCGGCACCATCACCAGCCCCAGAGCGCCTGCCACGGCAAAGCGCAGCATTCCGGGAATGAGCTGGGCGTTGAACAGCGGCAGGGCAATGAACATGGCGAGCATTCGCGGTTGGGTGAGGGCCAGTGCCTTGATGAAAGACGTGGCCTGCTCATAGGTAACCGGCAGCTCCATGGGGTTCCCTTGCGCGCCGTTCAGTGGCCCAGCGCCGGCAGTGCGTCGAAGATCTGCACGGTGAAATTGAACATCTCGCCGCCGATCCAGCGCGCCGTGAGCAGGATCGTCAGGGACACGGCAACCAGCTTGATGCCGAAGGACAGCGTCTGCTCCTGGATCTGGGTCAGCGCCTGGAACAGCGAGAACAGCGTGCCGACGACGGAGCCGACGATGATCGGCGGCAGCGACAGCCAGAGCACCAGGTACAGCGCCTGCGTGAAGTAGGAGACAACATCGACGGTTTGCATCAGGGGTCCTTTACGGCTAGGTTCTGGATCGCGCGCACGCTTGCGCAGGCTCGGGGCGAGCGGCATCAGGCATAGGTCAGCACCAGCCCCTGGATCAGGCGCGACCAGCCGTCGACCATCACGAACAGGAACAGCTTGAGCGGCAGCGAGATCGTGACCGGCGAGACCATCATCATCCCCATGGCCAGCAGGATGTTGGAGACGATCAGGTCGATGACGACGAAGGGCAGGTAGATGAGAAAGCCGATCTGAAACGCCGCCGTGAGCTCGGAGACCACGAACGCCGGCATCAGCACGATGAAGTCGCGCTCGCTCATGCCTTCGGACAGGCGCGGGCCCCACATGCGCTGCGCCGTGCGCACGAAGAAATCGCGCTGCTCGGTACGGCTGTTCTTGAGCATGAATTCACGCAGCGGCTCGGCGCCGTCGCGCACCCCGCCCACCAGGGCGGGAATGCTCTTGAGCGCGTCGGGCTGGGCCGTGACGCGGTCGAACATGTGCATGCCGACCGGTGCCATCACATAGACCGACAGGATCAGCGCCATGCCGTACAGCGCCAGATTGGGCGGCATCTGCTGCACGCCCAGCGCGTTGCGCAGCAGGGACATCACCACGGCGATCTTGAGGAATGAGGTCGTGACCACCACCAGCGTCGGCATCAGCGCCATCAGCGCCAGTACGACGGCCAGCGTGATCGGATCGAAGCTGGTCATTCTTCTTCCGCCGCCTCGGCGGGCTCATCCGCGGGGCGGCCATCGGCGGGGCGGCCATCCGCGGGGCCGCGGCTTGGGGGCGCGAGCCGGCGCAGCGCCACGCCCAGGTGGCCGTCGATTTCCACCAGCTCGCCTTCGCCGACCAGCGCGCCGTTGGCTCGGATGCGCACCGCGCCGGCCACGGGATGGCCCAGGCGGATGGCCTGGCCGGGCTGGAGCGCGCGCAGTTCGGCCAGCGTCAGCGTGATCTCGCCCAGGTCGAAGGACAGGCGCACCGGGATGGCAAGCAGGTCTGCAGCGTCTTGCAGCGGAGTGTCGAGGTCGGGCATGGCATGGGTCCAGGATTGGACGACGGTGAGGAAAGGGGCATGGGGTGCGGCGTCCGGCGGCGGCAGCTGCACATGCAGTCCGCCGGCACCCGGGGCCTGCAGCCACAGCACGCGTTCGCCCGCCAGGAAGCTGCGTTCCATGAGCAGCACGTCGCCGGGCGCGAGCTGCTGGAGTTCGCGCGCTTCGAGGCGGGCGTAACCGATGTCGAGGTGCAGCTGCACCTGGAGGGCGTCGCTGGCCAGCGCGCCGTCCTGTGCAGGCAGGCCTGCCACCAGTCCGGCCAGCAGCAGCAGGCCCAGGCCGTCGGTGCGCAGCATGCCGGCCAGGGCCTGCATTCCGGTCGCGGCATCGAGCCGCCAGGCGAACGCATGCGGCAGTGCCGCGGGCGCCTGGCCGATGGTGGTGGCGACGATGCGCGGCGCGCCGCGCCCCAGTGCTTCGAGCCGTGCGAGCAGCTCGCCCAGTGCGGCTTCGAACGTCGCGGCCTGCATGTCGGCGGGCATTTCCGGCAGGGCCGCGCCATCGAGCAGCGCCGACAGCAATTGCTGCGCCGCCGCCGCGGGCAGCTGCAGCTGCAGCAGCGCGCCCGCCCATTCGATGCTGGCAAAGGTGTCGCCGGGGGCCGCAGCGGGCCAAGCCGGCGCGATGACCGGGTGCAGGCGCCCCTGCCAGTCGCCGCCGGCGCAGTGCAGCGGCAAGGCCAGCGCGCGCTGGGCCAGCGCGGTGTATGCCTGCGCCTCGTTGCGCGACAGCGCGAGCGGGGCCCAGGGGGAAGGGGAGGCAGGAGAGGAGGACATCGGAAGGTAGGGCAGAGAATTCAATGGTCGGCATCGACCTGCAGCAGGCAGGGATCTTCCGGGTCGTCGGTCTGCACCTGCACGCGCACATCGCGCTGCAGGCGCCCGGCCAACTGGTCGGCAAACCAGCGGGCGCCGGCACACAGGCGCTCGCGCGCGCTTTCCTGGCTGCAGGTGAAGCGCGTCAGCAGCCGTCCAGCCTCCTCGAAGATGTCGACGACCACGCCCGGCAGTTCGGCCGAGTCCAGCTGGATCTGCACGCCGCGCCGGCCGTTGCTGCCGTCGCCGACCAGCAGGCGCCGGGCCATGCGATCGAGCGCCTGTTCGAGTGCTGCCGGCGGCGCGTCCGGTACGGGGGACGCGGGTTTCGCATCGGCCGCGGACGCTGCCGGGCCGAACAGCGCAAACGGGTTGCTGGTAGTGCCCGCGGGATTGGCGCTGGCAGGCGGGCTATCGGCCGGCGCGGCGCTGGCCGCACCGCGCTGCTGCGACAGCAGTTCGCGCAAGGCCCGGCCCTGGTCGGCCAGCTGCTGCTCGCTGCGGCTGTCGGCATGGCCGGCGGTGTCGGGCTGGGCGTCGAAGGTATTGCCCGAGGGCACGCCCACGTCGAGATGGATGGGTCGGTCAGTGCGCATCAGGTGTGTCCTGCGTCGTCTGCATGCCAGTCCTCGCGCTCGCGCACCACGCTCGCGGCTTCTTCCATTTCCAGGTCTTCGCGGCGCTCGGATTCCAGCGCATCCAGCGCCGCGAACGAGCTTGCCAGGTCGACGAACTTGGAGGTCTGGCGCGCTGCCTCCTTGTGCATCCTGCGCGCCTGGTCCAGCGCCTGCTGCGCGGTATCGAGCGCCTGCTGCGCGGCTTCGAGCGCATCCTGCTGCTGCTGCTCGCGCTGGCGCAGCGCGGCCACGGACTGATGCACGTTGTCGATATCGCGCAGCCGCACCAGGCGCGAGCACAGGTCCTCGTAGAGCCGCTGCTCGGCCAGCACGCCGTCGGCCAGCAGCCGGGCCAGCAGCTCCTCGGCTGCCTGGCGCTCGGCCTGCGCCTCGAGCCAGGCCTGGCGCTGCTGGCGCATGGCGGTTTCGGCCTGGCCTTCGCGAAAGCGCTTGATGGCCAGCAGGTCGCGCAGCATTTTCATCGCCGGCCTCCGAGCAGTTGCTCCAGGGCCTGCAGCGTCTCATCGAGGCGCGAGAGGTCGGTGGTGCGCTGGCGCAAGAAGGCGCGGATGGCTTCGATCTTGTCGATGGCCTCGTCGGTGGTGGGATCGCCGCCGCGCTTGTATTCGCCGATCTTGACCAGCAGGTCGACTTCCTCGTACTTGGCCATGAGCTCGCGCAGCCGTCCCGCCATGCGCTTGTGCTCGGGCGTGACCACGGCGTTCATGACGCGCGAGGCCGAGGCCAGCACGTCGATGGCCGGATAGTGGTTGGAGGCGGCGAGCTTGCGCGACAGCACGATGTGGCCGTCGAGAATCGAGCGCGTCTCATCGGCGATCGGTTCGGTCATGTCGTCGCCCTCGACCAGCACCGTGTAGAGCGCGGTGATCGAGCCCTTGTCGTTCATGCCCACGCGCTCCATCAGCTTGGGCAGCGTGGCGAACACCGAGGGCGGGTAGCCGCGGCGCGTCGGCGGCTCGCCCGCGGCCAGGCCGATCTCGCGCTGCGCGCGCGCGAAGCGCGTGACCGAATCCATCAGGAACAGCACCTTCTTGCCCTGGTCGCGGAAGTACTCGGCAATGGCCGTGGCGACATAGGCGGCCTTGGCACGCTCCATCGACGACTTGTCGCTGGTGGCGCAGACGATCACGCTTTTCTTGCGGCCTTCCTCGCCCAGTTCATGCTCGAGGAATTCGCGCACCTCGCGCCCGCGCTCGCCGATCAGCGCCACCACGGTCACGTCGACGTCGGCGCCCTTGACCAGCATGCCCATCAGCGTCGACTTGCCGCCGCCCGCGGCCGCGAAGATGCCCATGCGCTGGCCTTCGCCGCAGGTCAGCACCGAGTCCAGCGCGCGCACGCCCAGCTCCAGCGGCTGGTTGATGATGCGCCGCTTGAGCGGATCGGGCGCCTCGGCGAACACCGGGTAGAACTTGCTGGCTTCGAGCGGGCCGCGCTCGGCCTCGTCCAGCGGGCGGCCCAGGCCGTCGAGCACCCGGCCCAGCAGGCCGAAGCCCACGGGCACCAGATGCGCGCGGCCGGTGGGAATCACCTCGGTGGCGGCCGAGATGCCGTACATGTCGCCGATCGGCGTGAGCAGCGCGGCATCGCGCGCAAAGCCCACGACCTCGGCCTTCATCTCGAAGTCCTCGCCGGGGTTGCGCAGCACGCAGACCTCGCCGACCTTGACCGTCGGCACGACGGCGCGGATGATGGTGCCGACCACCTGGGTGACGCGGCCCTTGATCTGCAGCATCGGCGCGTCGTCGAGCGCGAGCTGCATCATCTCGGCGATGTAGTCGAACTGGCGCAGCGCGCGCACGCCGGGCTTGAACGGGGTGCTCATACGCGGCTGCCCAGCACTTTCTGGAAGGCTCTCTCCAGCGCCTGGATCTGGCCGTCGATGCTGGCCTCGACCAGGCCGATCTCGCTTTCCAGGATGCAGGCGTGCAGTCCCAGCCGGCCGTCGGCCACGATATCCAGGTAGCCCACGCCCGGATACGACAGCAACAGGTCGTTGACGCGCGCGCGCACCACCTCGACCTGCTGCGGGTGCAGGCGCAGCGTCATCTGCTTCTGATTGCGCACCACCGACAGCGCGTTCCCGACCACGATCAGCACGCGCTCGGCATCATCGTAGTTCTCGATGATCTTGCGCACCGCGCCCATCACCAGCGCCACCATGTCGGCTTCGACCTGGGCGAAGTAGTCGACCGTGCGGCCCACGGTTTCAATCATCTTCTCGGCCTGCGCCATCTGCGCATCGGCCAGCCCGTCGGCATGGCCGCGCTCGCATTCGCGCTGGTAGGCGGCCCTGGCTTCTTCGACGATGGCATCGGCCTGCGCGCGGGCGGCGGCGATCAGGCCCTCGGCCTCGGACCAAGCCGCCATCTGCGCGGCCGTCACGACCCGGGTGCCGGGCGCCATGCGGGCCGCCAGCGTACGCTGCGGCGTCAGTGGATCGCGGGAAAGTAGGAAAGCCATTCGGGCTCCAGGAAAAGCAGGGTCTGCAGGCACAGCTGGCGGGCCTGCACGGGCGTCATGCCGCTGGCATCGCGGGATGCGGGCGATTCGGCGTCCAGGGGCAGCTTCCAGTCGGCGCGGCGGCGCAGCGGCGCGGGCGCATCGCTCCAGGCCTGCGCCAGCAGGCCGGCGCCGAGCCGGTCGGCGCCCTCGGCCAGGCCCTCGGCCACCCAGGGCAGGGGATCGTTCAGTCCGGGATGCAGCGCGGCGCCCTCGCGGCTGACCCAGTCCAGCGCGGCACGGCCCACGGCCTGCTGCGCGGCCCGCACTTCGGCGCGCGCGATGCGCTGGCGCAGATGCTTGCCCAGCAGCACCAGTCCCGCATGGCGCGCGCAGCCGTGCAGCAGCGCCGGACTGGCCAGCGCCAGCGGCGTGGCCGGGTGGGCCAGGTCGCGTACCGGCTCGGCATCCTGCTGCAGCCGCGCCAGCAGCAGCTGCGACCAGCGCCGGTGCCAGTGGCGCTGCACCGCGGGCCGTTGCAGCCAGAGCGCGGGCGCGTCATGGCCGGGCAGCCACAGGGCCGCGCGGGTGGCATGCAGGCTGTGGCTGGGCAGCAGGTTGAAGCGCAGCAGTGGTGCCGACCACAGCGCGGGTGTGGATGTGGTCACGGGGCGGCGGCTTCCAGGAAGCGTTGGCGATAGCGCCAGCCGCCATAGCCCAGCGCGGCGAGGGACAGCGCGGCAAGGCCGGCCAGCGACCAGACCAGCAGCGCCAGGCCCGAGGCCGACTGCGGCGGCACCGCGAAGCCCCAGACCGAGGCCTGAGCAGCCGTGCTGGGCGCCGCGCCGGGACGGGCCTGCGAGGCGACGAACACCACCGATACGCGGTCGGCGGTCAGGCTGGGAATGCTGTTGGTGACCAGGCGCCGGATCTGCGGCTGGATGATCTCGAGGTTGTAGCCGTCCTGGTGCTTGATGAACACCGCGGCCGTCGATGCCACGCCGGTCTCGCCGGCCGTGCCGCGCTCGGGCAGCACCACATGCACGCGCGCCGCCAGCACCCCGTCGATCTTCGACAGCGTGTTCGACAGTTCCTGCGACAGTGCATAGATGTAGCGCGCACGCTCCTCGAGCGGCGAGGAGATCAGCCCCTCCTTCTTGAACACCTGGCCCATGCCGGCAAAGCGCTCGCGCGGCAGGCCGTTGTCGCGCAGCACCTCCAGCGCGCGGCCGACATCGCCGGCGGCGACGCGCACGCCCACCATGCCCTCCTTGCCCGGGACTTTTTCGGTCGGGATCGAGGCCTTGATCAGGGCTGCCAGCACCTCGTTGGCCTCCTCCTCGGCAATCGATCCCATCAGGTCCACCCGGCCGCCGCACGCGGCCAGCAGCAGGCAACTGCCCAGAACGCCTGCTTGCAGCCAGCACATCAGCCATTGCGGCGTATTCAATCGAAGCTTCATTGCACGCGTACCAGTTGGTCGAAGTTCTGGGTGGCCCGGCTCACGGCCTTGCCGAACATGTCGTATTGCACCGACATCTGGGTCAGATGCAGTTGCAGCTTGAACATGTCCTGCATGCTGAGTTCCGGGTTCTGGGCACGCAGGATCTCGTACACCCGTGCCCAGCTGCTGCGGAATTCATCGGACATGTTCTGCGTGCCGCTGAGGATGCGGTCGCCGAGATTGGCCGGGGCTTTGGCGGCAGCAGGCTCCAGGGCCTGCACGTCCACCGCGGGGATGCTCTGCGCAACTGCCCCCGGTGACTCGGCCGCGGAGGGCGCCATCAGCGTCGAGAAGCGCTCCGTTGCCGCAGCATCAGGAGGGGCGGTGACGCTGGCCGCCAGGCGTTGCGGCGGGGCGGAAACAGGGCCGGTGATGATTTCCATGGACGTTCCTCGGGATCAGGAAAACGGGACGGCCCTCGGCGCCGGCCGCCAGGGCGCTGCGCCTGCGGGTATGGGCGGCTTGTCGGACGCTTCGCCCAGTAGGCGCGCAGCCAGCCGGGCGCCTGGCGAACGTGCAACGGAGCCTGCGCGCAGCACCAGCTGGCGCAGCAGGGAACGGCTTTCGCTGTGGCGGCCGGCAAGCTGCAGCGCCAAGGCCTTGAAGCTGTCCAGCATGTCCGCTTCGGCACCGGGCGGCAGGCTGACGGCCTGCAGCCGCTGCACGGCTTCGCCGGCGCGCCCGGCATTCATCAGCGCGCTGCCCAGGCCGACAAATGCAAATGCCTGCTCAGGGCGCAGCACGGCCAGCGCCTCGAAGATGCGCAGCGCCGCGGCCACGTCCCCCCGGCCGGCGGCAAGAAAGCCGACCTGGATGAGCAGCTGGACGTCGCCTTTGTCAGGAGGCTGCATGCGACGCGGGCTCCGTCTGGAGGGTTTGCAGCCGCAGTTCGGCGCGTGCCCGCACGGTCGCGTCTGCGGGCAGCGCGGCCAGCCGCAGGATCTGCTGCAGGAGCGGGCGTGCGCCTTCATTGGCACCGGCGCCGACCATGGCTTCGGCCAGCGCCAGCGCGATGGCACAGGATTCGGGCTTCACATAGAGCGCCAGCGACAGCAGGTCCATTGCCAGGGCGGGATCGCCTTCCTGCAAGGCACAGCTGGCGCGCGCGCAAAGGTAGTCGGGGTGCGTGGGCGCGTACAGCAGCAGGAACGAGAAGTAGGCACTGGCCTGCGGCAGCTGGCCGGATTGCAGCAGGGTGCAGGCCATGGCATAGACCGTGGCCAGGCTGTCTTGGCTCAGGCGCTGGCTGCCGGGCAGCTTCTCGAGGTCGCCGACATAGCAGGCCACCAGGGAAGCCAGGCGATGCGCGGTGTCGTTGGTGTGGGAAGAGGTCATCGCGGGCCCGGCTCAGATATTGCGGGCGATGTCGCGGGTGGTTTCAATGCGCGACTGGTCGATGGAGTCCAGCTTGTCCTTGACATCGTGAATCACGTCCATCATCTGCTGCATCATTTCATTGGCGCCCGCCGAAGCCGATTCATGCAGCTTGGCGCGTGCCTCATGGCGCCGGGCGCTGGCATCGGCGGAGTCGGCGGCGAATTTCAAACCTGACGTGGCGATCTCGCCCAGGCCGCCCAGGAGCTTGCCGGCCGTGTCCCCGTTGCTGCTGAGACTGCGCGCGCTCTCATTGAACCCGTCCACCTGCGCCTGCTTGTCGGCCACCATCTTGTCCATGGAGCGCGCATTGGTGCGCAGGTAGTCGGCCTTGCCCTCCGCCGCCTGCGCTTTGGCTTGCAGGTTTTGCACTGTGGTGCGACTCTTGGCGACGCCGGCCTGGGTGCGCAGGTCTTGGGCCTCGGTGGTGAATTTCGCGGCGCTGTCGTTCATCTTCTGGGCGCTGTCCTTGAGCTGCGCGGCTTGGCTTTGCGGATTCATGGCCTGCGCCGATTTCTGCGCGGCGCGTATGCTGCCAACGGCCTGCGCACCCGCCGCGAGCATCTGCACCGAGCCCTGGACTATGCCTGCGGCGAGGCGGAAGGTGGCAGCTTCCTGCATGTCGTCGGCCGCACTCAGAAACTCGCCGACCTGGGCATCGAGTTCACCGGCGCGTATCTCTCGGTTGACATTGCGCATCTCCTGCGCCGACTTCTGTATCAGGCCCATGATGGCGTAGATGTCGACCGACTGATGGGCCTCGGCAGCCGCCAGATCGCTGCGCAACTGCCCCTGTGCGGCCACTGAGGCCGCACCGACCGTAGCCCGCTGCATGCCGGTGGTCTTGAAGGCGTCAACCGACGCCAGCGTGCGCGCTGCCTCGGCCTGGGAATGGGCCACGTTTGCCAGGCTCGTGCCAGCTTGCGCCGTCTTCTTGCCGCGGGCCGCCAGCGCGGCTTCCTCAGCCAATCCGGGCTGGTAGGCCGCCTGGCGAATGGACGAGTCGATGTTGGACATGGGTTGGGCTTTCGGTTGTTCAGGCTGTGACGCGGACAAGGTTGGCGGCAATCTGCAGGCGGCTTGCTCCCGCGGCCGCGACCATCTGGGAGACCACGTTGAATGCGTCCTGGATTTCCTGGACGACTTTCTTGATCAGCTCCTGGTCTTCTTCCATCTGCGCCTGCAGCTTGACCAGCAGCGCGGAAAACAGCTTTCTGTCGACCTGTGCCGATGCAGCGGCGTGTTCGTCGACGGCTATGCCGATGCCCACGCCGGCGGCCGCCATCGAACTCAGGCTCGATGTCGCGCCGGCCACGTGCTGGGCGACCTGGGCCAATTGGGGAATGCTCTTGGTGATGTCGGCAATGGATTTGCCCGCGCCCGCGCCGCCCGTGGCCAGGCTGGTGACGACCGACAACGCGACGCAGGCCAGCGTCGATAAGACCAGGCCGACGATGGCCGCCTTGTTCTGGTCGGTGATGGTCAACTGGGCGACGGAGGAGACCATGCCGCCCAGCAGTTGCGGATCGGCCAGCATCGCGCCGGTCATAAAGCCCAGCGCACCGGCCATGACGCGGCTCGCGGCCTCGAGCTTTTCCTCGGGCACGCCCACGGCCTTGAGGAATACCGAGCAGGCCTTGGTCATGAGGGTGCTGATCTCCAGCGGCGGCCCGCCTGCGGCCTGGCTGATCGACGAGGCCAGGCTCATGGTGGAGCCGACCAGGCCGACGATGGCCAGCGCCAGCAGCGGCGCGGTCGCGCCGGCGGTGAACGGCGTGGCAACGGCCAGCGCCACCGTGGCAATGGCCGTGGCGAGAAAGGAGGCAAGCTTGCCGATCCAGCTGAAAATGCCGCCCAGCTTGCCCTTGGCGGCCGCGCTTTCGCCTTTCTTGATCCACGTGTCGATCTTCTCCTGCGACTTCTTGTGGTTCTCCTCCATCTTCAGCCGCGTCACGCCCAGCCCCTCCTTGGCGGTGCGCAACTGGGCGTCCTGGGTCTCGCCCTGCAGCACCAGCAGTGCCGCCGACAGGTCTTCGGCCGAGAAATTGATGGCGATATTGCCGATGCTGGGCGCGCCATTGGCATTGGAGATCAGCGCCGCCGACGCTGCTGCTGCTGCTGCTGCTGCGCCGCCCTGGCCGGCCTTGGCCTGGTTGCCAAGCAATTCGGCGCTGTCGAGGGCGTGTACACCGGCGGCCAAGGGCTCTGCCGTGCCGGGGAGGGGCGACAGCGACGCTGCTCCCGGCGTGAAAGGCGAGCCGACGCTGGCAATCTGGTTCATTGCGGTCCCTCCTTCGCCTGCGATCGGGAGCTGTCGCTGACCGCATCAGCGAGCAATGCCAGCAGCGCTTCGCAGCGCTGGCGCAGCACGTGCCAATGCGGTTTGTCGCACTGCGCCAGCACCAGATCCAGGGCTTGGCGCGCTTCCTCGTGCATCTCCAGCGCCAAGAAGCATTCCGCGGTATGGAAGGTCGGCAACGGGTCTTCGAGGTCCATGACCGAGGCGACCGAGTGGTACTGGATGGCTTCGCGGTAGCGCTTGAGCATCTGCAGCGTGGATGCGTAGGCGCTCAGGTAGCGTCGCTCCATGGTGTTGTGCGCCACCAGAAAACCAAAGCACTTGGCCGCATCGAGGTAGCGCTCCTGGCTGTAGTGGTTGTGGCCCAGCGCGTACATAGCTTCGTATTCGGTGTCGCCGTAGCCCATGATGTCGCCCAGCCCGGTGCCATGGCTCAGCAGTTCCAGCGCCTGCTCGGAAAGGGACGGTGTCGAAGCGGTGGTCATGGCGCAGGGTTCCTTTCAGCGCATGTTGCCGATGATGCCGGAGCGGTTGTCTTGCATCTTCTTCATGAAGTTGGTCATCACGTCGAAGGCTTCGTTGCGCTTGTTGGACAGGCTTTGCAGGCGCAGCATGTCCATCTGCTGGGCGTTGCTCAAAGAGTCGATGCCGGTCTTGAGGTTTTCCATGTCGACCTTCAGGGTGGCGATATTCGCGGACCGGTCTTGGATGGCTTTGATCTGCGTCATCCAGTCCTTGATGGTGGCGCCGGTCGCGTCCATCGTTCCGTTCGCATCGATGTCCTTCGGTTCGACGAGATTGGAAAGTCCCAGGTCCTTGATGCGCGTCAGCAGTTCATTCGATGCAGCGCCGCCATCCTGGCCCCAGCCCTGGCCCAGTCCGATCCATTTGTCGTCCCCGCCGCTGAAATTGCTTACCGACTCCAGTTGCTGCATGAGCAGCTTGAGGTCGCTGGGGCTGGCCTCGCCGCCTGCATTGCTGGCCTCGAGCGCCGCCAGTTCGATGCGCTTGGCGGTGAGCTGTTCATTGGCCTGGCTGATGGCGTCGTTCTTGGCCGTCACCGTTTCCAGCTGGCCGCGCAGCTGGTTTTCCAGCAGCGAAGCGCGCTGGCTTTGTACCGCCAGCAGCGTGGTCTCGATGTCCATGCCTTGCACGGACATGCCTGCGACGCTGCTTGATCCCTGGATTTGCATGGAAAGTTCCTCGCGACTCAGCGCATGTTGCCGATGATGGAGGAGCGGCTGTCCTGCATCTTCTTGACGAAGTTGGTCATGGTGTCAAACGCCTCGTTGCGCTTGTTGGACAGGCTTTGCAGGCGCAGCATGTCCATCTGCTGGCTGTTGCTCTGCGTGTCGATCATCGATTTGAGGTTTTCAATGGCCTTCTCCAGCTCGCCTTTGTTATTGACGTCGAAGCTGATGCCAGCGGCGCTGGCGGCGTTCGCGAGCTTCTCGAGCCCCTGGCCGGTGACGGTCCGGTCGTCGGGGACGGTCAGCTTGGCAGCGAGCAGCTGTTTTCTCTCCAAGCCTTCTTTTCCGAAGGTGTCTTGCACCGCGAAATCTTTCGCGTTGTAGATCTCGAGTTCTTCCTTGCTGAAGCTGTCCTTGATGGACTTGGCCTCGGCTTTCCAGCTATCTGTCTTTTCGATGGCCTTGCTTTCGCTGTCGATCAGTTCCGAGAACTTTTTCGTCGAGCCATCCTTTTCGGAGAACCGTGCCGAAAGTTCGCGCGCGGCGCCCAGGGCTTCATTGAGCTTGCCGATCTGCGCGTTGCGCTCCTGCACTTCCTTCAACTGCCCCTCGAGCTGTGCCTCGAGCAGATTGGCGCGTTGGCTCTGCACGGACATCAGCGCGGTTTCCAGATCCAGTCCTTCCAGCTGGGCCGCGCTCGACACGAAGGAGACGGCACTGACGTCGCTCATGGGAGAGTCCTCCTGTGGTTCAGATCATGGAGCGCGGCCGGCGCGGGCCGCCACTGCTCCTGGCCGGCGTGGCAAACGAGGCGCGGGCACGTTCCTCGCCGACTTCCTGGTCGACGGCGGCCATGTCGGCTTCAAAGGCTGCGCGTGCTTCAGCGCTGGCCTGCGGCGTCAGCTGGTCCTGCAAAGTAGTGCGCACCTTCTGCGGATCCAGCCCCTGGTTGCGGATTTGCTGATCGCCTGATTCCAGGTCTCGTTGGACCTTTTCGATCAAAGCCTGGGCCTTGGCCATGAGGCTCTCGGTGGAATCTTGGGTGGCCATGCCAACGCTCCTGAAAAATCAACGGGTGAACGCAATGGCGCTTGCTGCGCCCTGTCTTGTCCCGTTGAGTAACTGCGTCTGAAGCCAAGTTCCCGGTAAATATGCCGCGGTGTCTTGCGCGCGCGGAACGAAGTGCGGCCCGGGGTTACAGACAAGACACGGCACGCGCTTGCCGGCCCTTCACTCGCCACTGACATGACCAGAGTCGAATCCTTCAATACCTCGTCGTTTGACGGCACCGGATTGCAAAGCCGTGCCGGCGGCAACAGCCAGGCCGCGGTCGGGCAGTTTGCGGGCCAGCAGGTGCAGGTCGACGAAGTCGACTCGATGCTGTCCGACGCCGCCGAGGAAATCAGCATGCACCACGCCGAGAAGGCGGAAAGCAAGCATTCCTCGGAGCGCAAGAAAGAGGCCGTACGGTCGCTGGAGATCATGGGCGCCGAGGCCATCATGGCCTATATGGACGCGGCCCAGGCCAGCGAGGACCCGGAGCAGCTGGTGCACCTGGCCAAGCGCATGCTGTCGGGCATGGGCGATCCGGCGCAGCATGCGCGCGAAGCGTTCAGCGGGCCGACCGAACAGTTCATGGCCTTGCAATACGCGCTGCAGCAGGGCGAGCGCGAGGGTGTGGCCGGAGACATTCTCGAAGCCCTGCGCGAGTCGCTGCAGGACCTGGAGATGTCGCACGGCCCGGCCATTCGCGCCGACATCAACACCGTGGGCACCGCCAGGCAGGCCGGCAGCCAGCGCATCGACATCGCCCATTTCCAGGCCGCCTACCGCGATGTGGTGCTGGGCGAATCGACGCTGGCGGCGACGCTGAAGATGGCGCTCGAACGCTTTGGCGACAAGGATTTCGGCGCCGGGCTGCAGCGCCTGACGCAGGCCCTGGGCCAGGACCTGTCGTCCGCGCGCCCGTCGTGCGAGCCGGCGCGCCTGCAAAGCCTGGTGCAGGACCTGTTCCATCTCAATGTGACCGTCACGGTGCTCGATGGCTGCAAGGAATTGCAGGCCCAGCTGGCGCAAAAGCATGGCGTCTCGAGCATGTCGCCGCTGGTACTGATGCGCGGACTGGTCGATGTCAGCGCCGAGAAGTGGGTGTCGGCGCAGCGCTTCACAAGCCTGAGCACGACCTGCGGCGCCGGCACGCCCGCGCCGCAGATCCACTTCCTGACCCGTGTCAAGGCGCTGCTGCGCGAGATGCCGGTGCAGGTGTTCATCGACGCCGACCAGCGCCAGGCGGTGTTTGCCGCCGCGCAGGAAGCGCTGGATCAGGCCATCGATCTTGAGGAGTATTGATATGCGACAGCTGGAGCAGGTGCTTGCGGAATTCGGCCGGGATATCGGCCTGCAGGGGCTGGAGCCCGGTGCCAGCGGAGATGTGCAGCTGCGGCTCGCATCAGGCGCGCTGCTGGGGGCCTCGATGCAGGGCGAGGAGGTGGTGCTGCATTACGCCGAGCCGGTGCAGTTCGACACGGCGCGTCTGGTCTTCAAGGGCATGCAGCGTGTGGCGCAGTCGGAGACGGCTGCCGATCCGGTGCAGATCGGCTGGCGCCAGACGGCCCAGGGTGAGTGGCTGGTGGCCGGCACGCGCCTGCCGCTGGAGCGGCTCAATGCGCGCGAAGTGCACCGCCTCGGCGGCCATCTGCAGACCTGGCTGGCGCAGTTGCGCTAGGCCCGCAACGCCGCCGCCATCAGGAACCTGTACCGGCATTTTGTTACCCATGCAGAGCATGGAGCGTCTGCCACAGTCTCCTACGCCACACAAAGGACATGCCCATGGCAGATATTCGCCTCCCCAGCCTGGTTCTTGATCGGGGCATAGAGACCATCACCTATGCGCGCCAGGAAAATGCCGCACCCATGCCGGAACGCAGCGAAGCGCCGCCGCCAGATACCGGCGTGCGCGCTCACCTCGACCAGCTGCTGCAAAAGCCGTCGATGGACAGCCGCCTGGACCAGGCCCTGCGCCCGCCGATCGCCAACCGCGACCTGCTGCTGCCGGGGCGTTTTCGCGAGGCCCTGGGCAATGCGCTGGTGCAGTTGCGCGCCGCGGCCGGCAGCGCTGGCGATGGCTCGGAGCAGTCGCGGGTATTGAACCGTGCCGTACGACTGCTGAACGAGGAGTCCAGCCTGCGCGAGCTGGAGCATATGTACCGAAGCGCGCTGTACCAGGGGTGATGATGGCAGCCAACGCACACGCCCCCGGGCCGGTATCCGAGGCCGGTCAAAACCTCGAGTTCATCGACCTGCTGGCCTACATTTACCTGCAGCATGGCCTGCCCGACAAGGCCGCCGTGCTGCTGTCGGCACGCGGCCTGTTGGCGCCCGACCATCCGCGCGCGCTGCTGACGCTGGCGCTGGCCTGGGTGCGCTCGGCCAAGCCGCGCAAGGCCCTCGAGGTGCTCGAGCGGCTGGCGATTCTCGGCGCCATGGACGCGCAGTTCCATCTGGTGCGGGCCCAGGCCCTGCAGGCGCTCGACCGCGCGGACGAGGCGGCAAGCGCCATGCGCGCCTATATCGGCCTGTTGCCGGTGGCTGTTGCCGCGGCAACAGCCGGCCCTTCTTCCGCGCGGTACTGATCGGTTTTCCCCATGTCGCAGTCCGTTGCCTTTGCCCGTTTGCAGCGCGTGGTCCAGCTGGCCACCAGCCGCAATGACCTGATCCTGGCGTTCTTCCTGGTGGCGGTCATCTTCATGATGATCCTGCCGCTGCCGACCTGGCTTGTCGACGCGCTGATCGGCATCAACATGACGATCTCGGCCATCTTGCTGATGGTCGCGATGTACCTGCCATCGCCGCTGGCGTTCTCGTCGTTTCCCTCGGTGCTGCTGGTGACCACGCTGTTCCGCCTGGGCATCTCCATCGCCACGACCCGGCTGATCCTGCTGCAAGGCGATGCGGGCCACATCATCGATACCTTCGGCAACTTCGTGGTGGGCGGCAACCTGGTGGTCGGCCTGGTGGTGTTCCTGATCCTGACCATCGTGCAGTTCGTGGTGATCACCAAGGGCGCCGAGCGCGTGGCCGAAGTGGCGGCGCGGTTCTCGCTCGATGCGATGCCGGGCAAGCAGATGGCGATCGACGGCGACATGCGCGCCGGCACCATCGACATGGAGGAGGCCAAGCGCCGGCGCGGCGTCGTCGAGAAGGAGAGCCAGCTGTATGGCGCGATGGACGGCGCGATGAAGTTCGTCAAGGGCGATGCGATTGCCGGGCTGATCATCGTGGCCGTGAACCTGCTGGGCGGGATCGTGATCGGCACCATGCAGCGCGGCATGACCGCCGCCGATGCCGCCAAGACCTACTCGGTGCTGACCATCGGCGACGGCCTGATCGCGCAGATTCCGGCGCTGTTCATCGCCATCTGCGCGGGCATGATCGTCACGCGCGTGCAGACCGGCGACGGCCCGTCGAACGTCGGCAAGGACATCGGCGCGCAGGTGCTGGCGCAGCCGCGCGCGTTGCTGATCGCGGCCGGCGTGGCGCTGGCCATGGGGCTGATCCCGGGCATGCCGCTGACGGTGTTCCTGGTGCTGGCGGTGATCATCGGCGGCATAGGCTTCGTCATCATCCGCGGCACGCGCCGCGTGGTGAACGAGAAAACCGGGGAAGTGACCGAGGTGCCGGCAATGCAGCCGGCCGGGGAGAAGCCCAAGCCCAAGGCCGACGGCAGCGAGGAGTTCGCCCCGACGGTGCCGCTGATGATGGATGTGGCCTCGGCGCTGCAGTCGAGCTTCGATGCCGAGGTGCTCAATGAGGAGCTGCTGAAGATCCGGCGCGCGCTGTATTTCGACCTGGGCGTGCCTTTCCCCGGCATCCAGCTGCGCTTCAATGACGCGTTGCCGGCGGAGAGCTACAACATCATGCTGTCGGAGGTGCCGGTGTCGCAGGGCCGGCTGCGCCCGGGCTATCTGCTGGCGCGCGAGACCCGGGCAAATCTCGATGCCATGCAGGTCAAGTACGAAAGCGACCGCAAGTTCCTGCCGCATATCGAGACCCTGTGGGTCGACGGCGCGCTGCGCGAGACGCTGGGCCGGGCCGGCATAAGCGTCATGGACACCAGCCAGGTGCTGACCTACCACCTGGCCTTCGTGCTGAAGAAATATTCGGCCGACTTCATCGGCATCCAGGAAACGCGCTTCCTGCTCAGCGCGATGGAAGGGCGGTTTCCCGATCTGGTCAAGGAATCGACGCGCGTGCTGCCGATCCAGAAGATCGCGGAAATCCTCCAGCGCCTGGTCTCGGAGGACATCTCGGTGCGCAACCTGCGCGCCATCCTCGAGTCGCTGATTGAGTGGGGCCAGAAGGAAAAGGATTCGGTGCTGCTGACCGAGTATGTGCGCTCCACGCTCAAGCGCCATATCAGCAACAAGTACTCCAGCGGCAACAACCTGTTGCCTGCCTACCTGCTGGCGCCAAGCGTCGAGGACACGGTGCGCGGCGCGATCCGGCAGACGTCGGCGGGCAGCTATCTGGCGCTCGATCCCGCGGTGAGCAAGGCGCTCGTGGAGAACATCAAGAAGACCGTCGGCGATATCGGTGCGAGCCAGCAGAAGCCGGTGCTGCTGACCTCGATGGACATCCGCCGCTACCTGCGCAAGATGATCGAGCAGGACCTGTACGAATTGCCGGTGCTGTCGTACCAGGAGCTCACGCAGGAGATCAACATCCAGCCGCTGGCAAGGGTGGACCTGTGAGTACGCGGCACGCGCTGCGAGCCCCCGCGGGTTCAGACCCGGGCGATGGCTTCGTCCAGGGTGCCGGTCACGGCAAACAGCGACAGGAAGCCGCTCATGTCGAAGACTTCGCGCACCATGTCCTGCAGCCCAGCCAGTGCCAGGCGACCCTGGCTGGCACGCAGCACCTTGCCGGCCAGCAGCACCACGCGCAGTCCGGCGGAACTGATGTATTCAAGCTGGGAAAAGTCCAGCACCAGGCGCTTGCAGCCGGCATTGAGCTGCTCGGTCAGCAGGCTTTCGAGTTCGGGCGAGCTGCTGCTGTCGAGGCGTCCGCGCGGACGAACGATGAGGATGTCGCCGCGGCGTTCTTGATCGAGATTCATGTACCGGACCCTTTGCAAAATGGTGGAAATGACGGGACAGGAAACGCTGTTCCATGGTGTGAGTCGCATTCCGGCGCCGGCAGGTTCCGCATTCTGCGTGCGCGGCGTTCGATGCGCGCGACACGGCCTGGGGAACGCGCATGACCGACGTGCCTGACAACGCAGCCACAGCCGCCCCCGCAGTGGTGCAATTGCGGATTCTTTCGGGCTGCCACCTGGGCGCGACCCTGGCCGTCGCACCTGCGCAGCAGCTGTCTGTGGGCAGCGACGGCGACTGCGATGTGCTGCTGCGCGACTGCGGCCTGGCGCCGGGCGATGCCGTGCTGATCGAATGGGAGGCGCAGCGCTGGTCGATGCAGGCTGCAGACGGCGCGGCCGCGCCGCTCGGCCGGCCGCTGGGCACGGTGGCGCTGCTGGGCGGCATCAGCATCACGCTCTGCGCCGCGCATGCGCCATGGCAGGCGGCACTGGCGCCGCCGCAGGAGGGCGCTGCGGCGGACACGGCCCAGCAAGCGCCGGTGGAGCGCGGCGAAGATCTGCTGGAGCCGATGTTGCCCGAAGCGGCTCCTGCGCCAGCGGCGCTGGCGCCGGCGCAGGGCGAAACGCGCATCTCGGGCGTGGACTATGGATTGCGGCGCATGGGCCGGAGCACGGCGGCCGTGCTGGCAGTGCTGGTGCTGGGCGTGGCATGGGTTGCATGGAGCCTGGCCCCGGCCTCGGCGCAAAGCGATCCCGGGGACATGGCTCCAGCCCCCGTGGCGCTGTCGCCGCAGGCGCAGGAGCAGGCCGTGAAGGCGGCCAGCCTGGCCATCGCGCTGGTCGACCCGGCATTGCGCCTGCGCGTCGAGCCCCGGCCCGAAGGCGGGGTCATGGTCAGCGGCTGGGTCGACAATGTGGAGCAGTTCGACCGTTTGGCGCAGGGCCTGTCGGGCCTGCGTCCGTTGCCGCGCCTGGCGGTGCGCACGGCCGGCGAAGTACTGGATTCGCTGGCCGATGCGGGATCGGCGCAGGGCGCGAAACTGCAGTTTGCGCTGCAGGGGGCGGGCAAGGTGCAGGTCCGGGGCGTGGTGGCCTCGCCCGAAGAGCGGCAATCGCTGCTCACGCAGCTGCGCGCGCGCGCGCCCGAAGGCATAGAGATCGCCGACAACCTGCGCGTCGCCGCCGAGCAGGGGCCGGCGGTGCGCAACTGGCTGCAGGCCCAGGGTTTCACGGTCACCAGGGCCGACTGGGACGGCGAGCAGCTGGTGCTGGGCGTGGATGTCCGGGGCGCACAGCGCGGGCCGCTCGAGCGCCTGCTGGCGGGGTCGTCGACGCCGCTGACCGATATCCCGTTTCTGCTGCAAAGCCGCGTGCTCAAGGCCGAGGCCGAAGCGGCCACCGAGCGGCTGCGCATTGGCGACGCCGGGCTGCCGCTGCGCATCCGCAGTGTGGTCAGCGGCGCTGCGCCCTATGTCGTGCTGGCCGATGGCGCCAAGCTGCAGCCCGGCGGTCAGCATGCGGGCTGGCGGCTGGTGGCGATTGCGCCCGATCACCTGGTGTTGGACGGCCCTAAGCGTCTGGAGATCAACCGATGAAACTGCTATTGCCCGACCCCGCGGTGCAGCAACCCGAAGCCCTGAGTCCGCTGGAGCAAGGCCTGCGTGGCGACGCCGCGCCGCAGGTGCGCGCCCAGGCCCAGGCGCGGCTTGCCGAGCTAGAGCAGCGCACGCGCGCGGCCATCGCGGCCGGCGTGCTGCCCGGCCGCTACCGCGAACTCACCGCCCTGCTCGATGCCTGCACGGCCGCGCAGGATGTGCTTGCCGAAAAACCTTCCATGGGCGCCAACGTGCGCCTCGCCTGATCCCGCGTAACGCGTCTTTCCGTTGTCTTTGAAAGGACCTCCACCATGGCAAATGCCGCCGGCCTCACCTTCGATTCCATCAACTCCTCCATCGCGCAGGTCACCACGCGCCGCGAAGCGTCGCTGAAGGAACTCATCGCCAATCTCGGCGACTCTCCCAGCACCACCGACATGCTGAGCATGCAGCAGCAGATCCAGCAATGGAGCATGTTCACGCAGATCCAGAGCACCATCGTCAAGGAGGTTTCGGACACCTTGAAGGGCATCATCCAGAAGGCCGCTTGACGCCCGGCGCTCGAGCCGCCTCGCGGCTCGGGGGCAGCTTTGGGCCGGCTCAGCGCAGCGCCGCCGGCACTGCGGGAATCACTTCGGCCACGTTCAGCAACAGCATCGGCGGATACAGCTCCAGCGCCTGCGCGGTGGGCAGGTTGACCAGCAGCGAGAAGCGCTGCAGCGTCGAGGCGGCAATGGCGCTGACCGGCTTCTTCTCGACCAGGATCTGGCGCGCCATCGACCCGGCGAAACGGCCGACATTGGTCTCGTTGGAAAACAGGCCGAACAGGCAGTCCGAGCGTCGCACGATGCTCTCCGTCGCGCAGAACGTCGGCAGGCGCTGGCGCAGCGCGGCCTGGGTCACGGCGTCGCGGTGGGTGAAGGCAAGAAAGGTCACGGGACCGATGTAGAGCAGATCGGCGCCGCGTGCCGCGATATCGGCCACCAGCGGGGCAATCTGCGCCGCATCGGGCGCCTGGTCGGCATTCAGGCCGAGGCGCGCTTCGATCACCTGCATTCCCTGGCGTTGCGCGAGCGCCTGCAGATTGCGCAGCGTGGTCTGCGAATTGGGCTCCGCCGGGTTGTGCAGATAGCCGATCCTTTGAAACGGCCGGTAGGCCTGGACGGCATTGAACTGGATGTCCAGCGGCGCGACATGGCCCACGCCGGTGATGTTGCGTTCGGGCTGCTGCAGGTTCCTGATCAGCCCGGCGTTGACTGGGTCGGTGACCTCGGTGAAAACGATGGGCGTGTTGCGCAGCGGATTCGCCGCGTTGCTTTGGTCGTGCCGGCCGGCCAGCGCCAGCGCCGTGGGCGTGCCCCACACGTACACCAGATCCGGGCGCAGCGCCGCGACCTGCTGGCGCAGCGCCTCGGCCTCCGTCGGGTTGCCGGAATAGCGCACCTCGAGATAGCGTGCCGCGACGTTCTCGCGCTCCAGATAGCTGCGGAAACCGGCTTCGATGCTTTGCGCCGCACGCGGCAGCACCATCGCGATGGTGAAGGACGGGGCCGGCGCAGGCGCGGCGGCGCTCTGCGCGGGGGCGCGGCTGGCTGAGGAGGCGCCCTCGGCTGAGGCGCCCCCGGCTAAGGCGCCCCCGGCCAGCGCCAGGCACAGGCAAAGGCCGGGTCGCAGCAGGCGAAGAAGCAGTGCGTGGGAGGTCATGGTGTTTGCAGCAGTGGAAAGTTGGAAGGAGCGGAAGCGGTGCGGCGCAGCGCGGGCAGCATGGCCAGCGTGGCCGCGGCAAGAAGCAGGCCGATGGCCCACATGGCGCCGGCGTAGCCCAGCGCCGCAACCGCCCAGGCGGTGGCAAACGGCGCGGCAATGCTGCCCAGCCGCTCCAGCAGGCGAAACGCCGCCAGCGCCTGCTCGGGCGTGGCGACTTGCGGGCGGCAGGGGTGGGGCTCGAAAAGTTCGGTGACCAGGGCCAGCTGCGGCGAGGACTGCATGGCCTGGCCCAGTCCCAGCAGCGCGCAGCCGGCGGCCATGCCGGCCACGCCGCCCAGGCCGGGCAGGGCCCAGCAAGCCAGCGCGCTGCACAGCCCGCCGGCGAGCAGGAACGGAGTGCGCCGGCCGCTGGCATCCGACCATTGCGCAAACGCGGAGACGCTGACTGCAAACACCAGGAAGTACAGCAGCAGTGCGCGACCGGTCACGGCTGCGGGCTGCTGCAGCGCGCTCATCTGCAATGGCACGACCACCGCCAGCAGCGTCACCGCCACCAGGCGCGCCGGCAACGCCGCACCCAGGATGACGGCCAGCGCGCGCGGGTTGCGCACCACGGCGGCATAGCCGCGCCAGCCGCCCGTGGTGGAGCCGTTGCCGGCCGCGGGTGGGCGCGGGCCGAGTTGCAGGCTCCGGCTGGCCAGTGCCGCCAGCAGCATGCACAGCGCGCAGGCGGCGAAACCCGCGGCCGGACCGGCCTGGGCCGCCAGCATGCCGCCAAATGGCGGGCCGACGATGCCTGCGGCAACGATGGCGCCCGCGATCTGCGTCATGCCGCGCGCGCGCCGCGCTGGCGGCGTGATGCGCACCAACGCCGTCTGCGCGAGGATCAGGGCCAGGCCATAAGCCAGGCCGGCGAACGCGCGCAGGCCCGCCAGCGCCCATGTCGAGCCGGCCGAACTGGTGGCCGCCATTGCGGTGGCCGCCATTGCGGTGGCCGCCAGGGCGGTGGCCGCCAGCGCCAGGCTGCCCGCGAGCGCGGCACCGATCAGCGCCCAGCGCAGATCGACGCGCCGCGCCAGCGCCGGGCCCGCGGGCTGCGCCAGGGCCAGCGTGACCATGAACGCGACCACGGGCAATCCGGCCAGCATGGTGGGGCTCAGCGCCAGGGCCGGCGGCGGCATGTCCATCGCAACCACCGTGAAGAACGGGCGCAGCAGTTCCTCGGACAGGGCCACCAGGAAAATGATCAGGCGCAGCCGGGTCATCTGCGCCGTGGCAGCGCCATCGTCCGGCGTGGGCAAGGGCGTGGCCGCACGGCCGGGCGCCCACGGGCGGCGCGTGAAGGCCGCGCGCAGGGCCGCCGCGCGCTGTGCAAGCCGCTGCGTTGCCAGCGCTGCGAGCGCCGAGCGCTGCCAGCGCCCGCGTGCGCATTCGAGCAGCAGCACCGCCGCCACCACCAGCGCCAGCGCCAGGTCGAGAAACATGCCGGCGAGCTGGCGGTCCACATAGTCACGCCCATAGCCCACCACCACGCGCGCGCCCTGCGGCAAGGCGGCGGACTGCTGCAGGTCCCGCGCGGCCGCGCCATCGCCCGCGCCGGGCTGGAAGGCCGCGTGCAGGTCGCCGCCGCTGCCGCCGCGCAAGCCCAGCGAGGACAGTTCGGGCGCGCGCTGCAGCGCATCCGCGAACATCTCGCGCACGCCCTGCAATTGCGCCAGCGCAATGCCGTAGTCCAGCGCGCGCGCCAGCTGCCGGCCGAGGGCGCGGGCCATGGCATCGGCATTCCCGGCGATCTGCTGCGCCACCAGCGGGCGCGCGGTTTCGCGCGCGCTCCAGACCATCGCCAGCGGTGTTGCGGCGCAGACCAGCGCGGCCGCCAGCACCAGCCAGCGCGTGGCGCGCGTGGGCGCGGCCCCCAGCCATTGCAGGCCCAGGCGCCAGAGTGCCGCCCAGACCAGGACCAGCGTGAGCAGCAGCAGCGGGGCCACCTGATGCAGGATCCGCAGCGCCGCGGCCCGGGCCTGGGCTTGGGTCGCGTGCAGGTCGAGCACGAGCCAGAGCTGGGCGCTGGCTTGCCCGGTGGCATCGGCCAGCGTCCGGCCAAGATGCAGCCTGGCATGCGCGCTGCGCGCCAGCGAGGGCGGTGCCGCGGCCAGCTGGCGCTGCCAGTGCGCGGCCATCGCGCCGGCGTACTGCGGGTCGCCGGCCTGGGCAATCAGCGTGCCGTCGCTGCCATGCAGCTGCAGCGCCAGCAATTGCGGCTCCTGCGAGCCCAGCTGCCGCAGGCGCGCAAGCCATTCGGTCTGCTCGGGCAACGCCACGCCAAAGCGCATGCCGCGCTCGGCTTCGAGACTGAGTTCCTGGCTCAGGCGCAGCAGGCGTTGCTGGGACAGGTCGGTCAACAGCTGCTGCACGCGCCAGGTGATGAGCACCAGCGACAGGCCGAACAGCAGCACGGCGCAGAGCGTGGAAAACAGCAGGGCCTCGCGGCCGACGGTGCGTGCCGTGGTCTTCATCGGGCGCGTCCTGCCTTATAGTCGGGACAAGCGCACGCAGAGCTGCGCCGCATGCCTTTTGCCGGAGACGCAGCTTGGCTTTGAGAACACCTCCCGTCTTTGCTCCTCCCCACAGCCTGCCGCAGTTGCCTGGCGCGGCATTGCGTGTTTTGACACCCGCGGATTTCCCGGCCTGGGTGCGACTGCGCGACGAGGTGCTGGCCGGGCTCGCGCATCCCGACATGTATGTGCGCGAAGCCGATGAAGCCGCTTTTTTTGCCCAGCATTCGCTGCCGCGTGGCCATGCCATCGGCGTGTTCCTCGGTGCCGAACTGGTCGCCTACGCGATGCTGGGAGCACCCGAGCCAGGCGAGGCGGGCCACCTGGGCGCCGTGGCCGGTCTGGCGCCGGATGCGCAGGCCCGGGTCGCGCACCTCGCCAGCTGCATGGTGCGCGCCGGCTGGCGCGGCCGCCAGCTGCAGGCGCTGCTGCTGAAGCTGCGCTGCGCGCTGGCGCAGGCCTATGGCCGGCCGCTGTGCCTGGCCATGGTGTCGCTGCACAACGCGGCGAGCTGCCACAACCTGCTGGCGCATGGCATGTGGATTGCGTGGACCGGGGAGATCGATGGCTTGCAGCGCCATGTGCTGCAGATCGATCTGCTGGGGCACGCGCGCTGGGACCTGGGCGGAAGCCGGCTGATTGCCGCCGGCGATTTCGCGCAGCTGCGCGCCGCGGTGGCAGACGGTTATTGCGGCATCGCGGATGCCGTCGACGGCCCGCGGCGCATGCTGCGCTACGCCCGGCGGCTGCCCGATGCCGCGGCGCCGGGTCATGCCGCGGTGCCCCGGTAGGTCAGCGCCACGACGGTGATGTCGTCGGCCTGGGCCGCGCCGGCTTCGAACCGGCGTACCTGCGCGACGACATGTTCCGCCAGCTGCCGCGCGTGGCCGCGCCGGTCGGGCCGGGCCTCGAACGACTGCACCGCCTGCAGCAGCCGCAGATCGCCGTACAGCGCACCCTGCGCATCGTTGGCTTCGGTGACGCCGTCGGTGAACAGCAGCAGGCCGTCGCCGGCGTCCAGTTGCAGCGTGCCCTCGTGGTATTGCTGGCCGTCGAGCACCGCCAGGCCCATGTTGCGGCCCTTGGGAAAGAATTCGGCGCCGCCCTGGCGCAGCAGCAGCGGCGGGTTGTGGCCCGCGTTCACATAGGTCAACCGTCCGGTGGACAGCTGCAGCACCGCATAGAACACCGTGACGAACATCATCTGGTCGTTCTCGTTGCACAGCTGGTCGTTGAGCGCGGCAATGGTGGCGCCCGGGGTGCGCAGGAACAGGCCGTTGCTCTTGAGCAGCGTGCGCGAAATCGCCATGAAGAATGCCGCCGGCACGCCCTTGCCCGACACGTCCGCAATCACGACGGCAAGGTGGTCGTCATCGATGGCGAAATAGTCGTAGAAGTCGCCACCGATCTCCTTGGCCGCAATCATGGTTGCGGCCACCTCGACTTCGCGCCGGTCGGGCGTCTGGCGCGGAAGGATGGACAGCTGCATCTCGCGCGCGATCTCGAGTTCCTGCTGCAGGCTGGCCAGCATGGCCTGGGTCTGCACCGAGGCCTGTACCTCGCGCAGCAGCTTCAGCAGCCGGCTCTGCTGGGTGCTGACCAGGCCCGACATCCGGCCCAGGATGCTGGCCAGGTCGGCCAGCACGTTGGGGGCCTCGGCGGGGAGGGAGGGAGTGCCGGGCGTCGTCACGCCCGGAGCTCCCAGCGCCTGCAGGATGTCCTCCCGCGATCCCGGATCGAGGTTTTCGGCCAGGCTGCGCAGCTGGTCGCGGATCAGCCGCTCCTGCTGGCGCCGGGTGCGCACGCGCTCCTGGCGCAGCGTCTCCAGGCTCAGCAGTTCGGAACGGATCTGCGTCACCCCGCGTGCCACGCTGCCGGACTCGTCTTCCGCATCCACTTCGCCCGCGACCAGCGCGGCTTCGGTGTGGCCTGCGGCCAGCCGCTCCAGCACCGCGATGTTGCGCGCCAGCGGGTCGAGCGCGTGGCGCAGGAAGACAAACAGGCCCGCAGTGAGAAGCGCCACCAGCGCCACTATCTGCGCCGCCGCGTATTGCATGAACTGCCGGTCCTGCTGCAATTCCTGCGCGACGGGGCGGCTCCAGGCCAGGCTGCCGATCACGCGGCCCTGCGCGCCGATGAGCGGCTGGCTGACGAGCTGCAGCGCCGGTCCGCCGGCCAGGCGCGGATCGCCCGCGTCCAGCGTCATCACCTGGGGCGTACGCGCCGGCACCACGGGCCGGGCGAACAGGCGTGCCTCGTCGGTGCTTGCCGCCACGCGCGTGCCGCGCAGGTTGAGCAGGTGGAACTGTCCCGGCAGTCGCTCGGCCAGCAGCGGCAGCAGCTGCGCCGCGTCCTGGCCCAGCAGCAGCAGATACGGCCCGGCGCGCAGCGGCTGGAGCCAGCCGTAGCGGCGTTGCGGCAGCTGCTGCAGGCCCTGGATGGACGCTGCATCATGGCGCCCGTGCGCCAGCGCCAGCGGGTCGAGAAAGGGTTCGGGAAAGGCGCCGGCCACGGTGGTCGCCAGCATTTCGGCGTGCTCGTCGAACAGGTCGATGCGCAGGCCGGCATGCGCCCGCGCCATGGCCTGCATGCGCTGCGCCAGCGCTTCCCGGGTCGCCGGGCCTGCGGCCAGCTGCGCCGCCAGGCTTTGCAACTGCTGCATCTGCTGCGCCTGCAGCCGCTGCCAGGTGGCGGCCTGGGCCTGCAGCAACCGGTCGGCCTGCTGCTGCCGGGCATGCGCCAGCGACTGCCAGACCAGGGCCGCGCCCAGCAGGCCCAGGCACAGCGTGGCCAGCACCATGGCGCAGAAAATTCGCGCTCTAAGCGACATGGGTGCCTTTCCTGCGCACTGCGGGCAGCGGCGCGGCCAGCAGGGCTGGCAACAGCGCCAATACCGGCGCCATGCCATGCAGGCCAAGCCAGGCGGCGGCCGCGCTCAGTGCCGCGCCGAACGCGCTGCCCAGCAGCAGTTGCTGACTGGCCGCAGGCTGGGGCAGCTGCGCTGCGTGGACCAGGCCTTCTCCCAGCAGCAACCCCAGCACCAGTCCCAGCAGCAGCGGCGCAAGCCATGCCATGCCGGCCAGCGCGGGCCATTGCGCCGCCACCAGCATGGCGGCTGCGGCCAGCGCGCCGACGCTCCAGCGCGATGCCATTGACAGGGGCGCGGCAGTCCCGGCCGGCCCGCGAAAAGCCCAGGCCCAGGCCAGCCCCATGCCCAGTGCGCATTGCTCCTGCAGCGCCACCGAGCGCAGGCTGCCGGACGTGGACAGGTCCAGCAGCAGGCCGCCGGACGCCAGCCCGGCCGCCATGCCCAGCGCGGTGCAACGCCATGCGGACGTTGCCCCCGCAACAGCCGCGATGGGGGCCGCCATGCGTACGCGCCAGGGGCTGTGCGCCACGTCCCATCGCGTGGCGAGAAGCACTCCGCACCCCAGGGGCAGCAGCAGCGCCAGCATTGCCCAGGGGGGGCGCAACGCGGCATGCGCGTAGTAGCCCAGCGCCGGGGCCAGCCAAAGCAGGCCGGCCCACCAGGCCAGCAGCGCGGCACCGGAAATGCCGGGCGCGGCATGCACGAAGCCCGGATGGGTGTCAGGGTGGGTCTGGGCACGGGTGCAGGCGGCCAGCGCGGCACCCGCAAACAGGCCGTTCCAGGCCGCGATCCAGGCCGGATGCAGGCCGGTTGCCAGCAGCATGGCCATGGGGGGCAGGGCCAGCGCCACCAGGCTCATCAACAGCACGCTCAGCGTGGCAAACCGCAGTCGCGCAGCCAGCTGCCAGCCCGCGCCCGCAGCCAGCACCAGGGCGCCCAGGCAGGCGCCCGGCAACGCGGCCTGCAGCAACCCGCCGGAGGAATACGCGCGCAGCGCATAGGCCAGCGGCCCGACCGCGCCCAGGCACAGCAGCAGCGCCATCCACAGCGACTGCGACTGCACTGCCACCAGCCGCACGATGTCCGGTTCGGGGTCGGCAAAACGGTCCCGGCCCTCGGTCTGCTGCAGCACCTGGTCGAGATAGTCGCGCCGCAGCTGCTGGGGCTCGGTGCGCCGCAGCGAGCCGATCAGCAGGCGCAGGCGCATGGCTCGCTCGTGGATGTTGCGCATCGACTGCGCGACGTCTTGCACGCGCAGATCGAAGGGCTGGCGCTGCGGCAGCACCAGCAGCCGGCGGTAGTCGCCGCGCAGCGCCCAGCGCGCCATCGTGCGCAGTCCGTGGTTGCGCAGCCAGGGCCCCTGGGCGCAGGCAAACAATGCACCGACATAAGCCAGCGCACTCACCAGCAGCACCGCCGGTGCCAGCTGGCCCAGGCGCTGGGCCGATCCTTGCCGGCTGCCGCTGTGCACCTGCAGGCGCACGCGCGCCTGCGCCACATCGGCGGCGATGACCGCGGCGCTGCCGGCGCTGACTTCGGGTGTGGCGGGCAGGGGCGGGCCATGGCCGGTCCACAGCTGCCGGCCATCGAGGCCATGGACCGCGATATGCGCGATTTCGGGATGGCTGGCGTGCCAGCGGTCGAGGAACTCGGGCACCCCGACCAGCTGCTCCAGGGGGATGCCGGCAGCGGTGGCATTGGCCAGGCGCTGGCCGATGGCTTGCGCGATCAGCTGCGCGCGCGCCTGCGCTGCCTGCGCGCGCAGCGCCTGCATCTCGCGGGCGTGGGCCTGCGACAGGAAAGCCGCGGCCAGCGCCAACAGCACGGCGGCCGCGGCGCCCAGCCACACGGCGGTCCAGTCGCGGGCTGCCTGGCGCGGAGGTCTGTGTTTCATTCGATGCGCTCCACGGCGTCAAGCCGTTCGGATCCCTCGTCGAGCCGCTGACCGGTGGCCGCGAGCCGGGCCTCGATCTGCGCCATCCGCCCGCTGCGCTGCGTGCGCTGCAGCCGGCGCTGCGCAAGCGTGGCAAGCCAGATGGCAGCCATGCCGCCCAGGGCCGTGGCCAGCAGCGCGAACAGCAGCGGCCGGGTCTGGATCCGGCTGGAAAGCGGGCCGGCCGCGCGCGAGGCATAGGTGGCGCTCGCATGGCCCGCGGTTTCGCCAAACGGGGTACGGATGTCGATGCCCATTGCCGGCGTCGCGCCTATGGATGCGTTCCAGGGCCGGCGCAGTGCCGCGCCCTGCCGCGCCGCGGCCAGCGCTTCGGGCGGCAGCAGTTCGCCGATGGTGCCGCGGTCCGTGCTGAAAAGCGCGCGGCCGTCCGGGTCCAGCACTTCAAGGCTGTAGAGCTGCGCATCGTTGTGCAGGCGCGACAGCAGCAGGCCCTGGATGCGCGGGTTGTACTCCAGTTCGCGCCCCAGCGACAGATCGGCTTCGAGTTCGCCCTGCACTTCCAGCAGCGTGAGCTCGAACTGCGCGCGCTCGAGGGCTTGCAGCTCCTGCTGGCGCCAGTGGTCCAGCAATCCTGCAATCAGCAGCACGCCGCTGAGCACGATCAGCAGCCACAGGCCTCCGGCTTCAAGCAGCGGCCGGACCAGGGAGCTTTCAGGGGTGTCGTGATTGCGGGTGCTCATGTCACAATGTCCCGACCATCGCGCAACGCTGCCATGCGGGCACTGCGCGCTTCGTATCAAGCCGTTCCTGATTCAACCCTTGCCCATGAAGAATCCAGTTTCCCTGCGTTGCGATCTGCACGGCACGGTCCAGGAATTGCCGGCTTTTTTCGCGCAGCTGGAGAACTGGGCCGAGGTTTGCCAACTGCCCATGGGCGGCACCGCCAAGCTGGGCCTGATGCTCGATGAGCTGCTGACCAACGTCGCCGTGCATGCCTATGCCAACCAGGGCGGGCCGGTATCGGTGCAGGTGGAGCTGCCGGCACCGGACCAGGTGCTGGTCGTGCTGCGCGACCAGGGCCCGGCGTTCGATCCCACCGGCATTCCGGCGCCGGATCTGGACATGGCGTTGGAGGACAGAAAAATGGGCGGCTTGGGAGTGCATTTCGTGCGCAGGCTGGCCCAGCGCTTCGACTATCGCCGCGACGGCGATTGCAACGAGGTGACGTTGGGCTATTCGTTGCTGAGTAACGCCTCTCGCTGAAACGTTGCATCGGCGGCGGTGCGATGCATGCCGCCGTCCGCGCTGCGCCGAACCCTCAGGCCACGGCCCTGGCCGTGTCAGGCGCCTGCCAGTGACCGCTGACCAGGCCTTCGGGCTTGCGCGCAGCGCGCACCGTGGCGCAGTCTTCCCACGCGCCCATCTGCACGCTCAAGCCCGCATACACGCCATAGCCCGGTCCGGCGCAGATCTCGGTTTCGGCCTGCAGGGTTTCACCGGCTTTGATCGCGCCGCCGGCCGTGATCGCGCCGCGCGCGCGGATGCCCCAGTCGGCCTGCAGGTGCCGGCCGCAGTGCACATCGCCGCCGGCATCGATGCCATGGCGCGCGTGGATGTCGCCCTGGCCCGTGAGCGCGGCGCCGCTGCGCAGGCTCTTGGCGCAATGGATATCGCCCCGTACCAGCAGCTCCTGGCCGATCTGGCCTTCGCCGGCCAGCGTCAGATCGCCCGCGCACTCCACGCCCCAGCCGCTGCGCAGCTTTTCGCAGTCGATGCCGCCCTGGGTTTCTATGCTCCAGGCGGCCTTGACGGTGCCGCCCGCGCGCAGCGCGCCGCCGATGAAGATCGCGCCGCCGCTGTGGACGTCGGCGCCGGCTTCGAGCCGTGCCGCGCGCACGCCCGCGCCGGCCTGCAACTGGCCGCCCACGCGCAGCACCCCGGCCACGCGCACATCGCCCGCAACGAAGACGCTGCCGGCAAAGACCAGCGCCTCGGCCTCGAGGTGCTCGAGATGCAGTTCGGCATCCGTGGGGCCGAACTGCGACAGCAGCCAGCACGCATCGTCGACGCGGCCGTCGCGCACCAGATTGTCGAGCAGCAGCTGGTAGTCCTGTCCTTCGTGCTGGTGGCGTATGAACCAGCGAAACCCTGACGCGCAGGGGCTTTTGGCCTTGAGAAAGTCCTTTGAGAATTCCATGGTGATCCGCTAACAGTGGCGCGCAGCGCGTGGTGCGCTGCGCCAGGCTGCAGCCAGGGAAAAGCCGGAACGTTCCGGGCGGGGGTCCTGGCCTGCTCCGTGCACAGGGGCTTCGCGTGGAAGTCCCTGTGGGGCCGTGCGGAAGGTCAGTCGACTTTCCGCACGGCGGCGGAAAGCAGGGCCGTGAAGCCGCAAAGGCTGATGAAGGCCGTGGGCACGCCGGTATGGCCTGCGCAGCACTGCAGCGCGGGCAGGGCCGGGCAGTGTTCAGCGGGAGACGGGAAGGGCGCGGGCATGGGGGAGGACGGTTGGATCGGCGGGATTATGGCATTGCGGGATCCACTCGTGCTGGCCTCTGCGGTTTGTCCTGAGCAATGTCGAAGGATGAACGCCCTGGCCCTCCCGTTCGTCCTGAGCCGCGTCGAAGGATGAAAGGCCGGCCCTAAAAACCCATGCAAGCCTCTGCCACGTTACACCTCAACCCTTGCTGCGCCCCCAGATTCGTTAACATGACCGTCCCTTTTCACGCCGCGGCCTGGACGGCCGCGTGCTCCTGCGGCCCGCGCGCATGCCGGCCGCGCAGTTGATGGCAGACCTGAACATGAACCCAACTCCTCCCTCCTTCCTGTCGCGCATTGCAATTGCCATGAGCAGCTTCTTTGCGATCCTGGGCGATGCGCGTTTCGCCGCCGGCGTGGTGCGCCTGCGCAATGGCGAAGGCTTTGCCGCCGATGCCCCGGTGGCGCAGGCCCCGGTGGCCGCGCCCGCTCCCGTGGCCGCACCCGCTCCGGTGGCGGCAGCGCCCGCGCCGGCACCGGCCGCACCTGCCGAAACCAGCGCCCTGCAGCTGCTGGGCCTGCTGCAGCGCGAAGCGCGCTTCGTTGACTTCGTGCAGGAAGACACCACCGGCTACAGCGACGCCGACATCGGCGCGGCGACGCGCGTGGTGCATGCCGGCTGCCGCAAGGTGCTGGCCGAGCATTTCACGCTGGAGCCGGTGCGCAGCGAAGCCGAAGGCAGCCGCGTGACGCTGCCCGCGGGCTTCGACGCCAGCGCCGTGCGCCTCACGGGCAATGTCGTCGGCCAGGCGCCGTTCACGGGCACGCTGGGCCACCGCGGCTGGCGTGTCAGCGCCACGCGCCTGCCCCAGCTGACCGACGCCAAGGCGGCCAGCGTGATCGCGCAGGCCGAGGTCGAACTGTGAGCGGCGCGCGCTACAGCATCGGCATCGACCTGGGCACCACGCATTGCGCGCTGTCGTGGGTCGATCATGCGGCCAGCGACGGCGACCAGGTCGTGCACGGTGTGCTCGACATCCCGCAGCTGACCGGGCCCGCGGCCGTCGAAGCCAAGCCGCTGCTGCCCTCGTTTCTCTACCTGCCGCATGAAAGCGAACTCACGCCTGGCGACCTGGCGCTGCCCTGGGGCGCGCAGCAGGACTTTGCCGTCGGCGAACTCGCGCGCACGCGCGGCGCGGCCACGCCGATCCGCCTCGTGAGCAGCGCCAAGAGCTGGCTGTGCCATCCCGGCGTCGACCGGCGCGCGCCGCTGCTGCCCGCCGATGCGCCCGAGGAAGTGCACCGCATCTCGCCGCTCACGGCCTCGATCCGCTACCTGTCGCACCTGCGCTGGGCCTGGGAGCAGGCGCATCCCGAGGCGCCGTTCGATGCGCAGGATGTCACGGTGACCATTCCCGCGTCGTTCGATCCGGCCGCGCGCGAACTCACGGCCGAAGCCGCGCGCGCCGCGGGCTTCCAGCAGCTGACGCTGCTCGAGGAGCCGCAGGCCGCGCTCTACAGCTGGATCCAGGGCAGCGCCGGCGACTGGCGCAAGCAGGTGCGTCCCGGCGATGTGATCCTGGTCGTCGACGTCGGCGGCGGCACCACCGACCTGTCGCTGATGGCCGTGCTCGAGAACGCGGGCGAGCTGAGCCTGCAGCGCGTGGCCGTGGGCGAACACATCCTGCTGGGCGGCGACAACATGGACCTGGCGCTGGCCTATGGCGTGGCGCGCAAGCTCGCGGCCGAAGGCCGCCAGCTCGATGCCTGGCAGACGCGCGCATTGGCCCATGCCTGCCGCGCGGCCAAGGAAGCGCTGCTCGGCGATGCCTCGCTGGACAGCGTGCCCGTGGTCGTGCCCAGCCGCGGCTCCAAGCTGATCGGCGGCTCGGTGCGCACCGAGGTCACGCGCGCCGAACTCACGCAGATCCTGGTCGACGGCTTCTTCCCGCAGGTCGCCGTGAGCGACAAGCCCGTGGTGCGCGCGCGCGCCGCGCTGACCCAGCTGGGCCTGCCCTACGCGCAGGACGCGGCCGTCACGCGCCACCTGGCGGCGTTCCTCTCGCGCCAGGCGGGCGCGACCGAAGCCATCGAAGGCCTGCAGGGTTCGCAGCCCGCGGGCGCGGGTTTCCTGCATCCCTCGGCGGTGCTGTTCAATGGCGGCGTGCTCAAGTCGGACCTGCTCGCCGAGCGCCTGCTGAACGTGATCAATGGCTGGCTCGCGGCCGAGGGCGCAGCACCCGCGCGTCTGCTCGGCGGTGCCGATCTCGATCTGGCGGTGGCGCGCGGCGCGGCCTATTTCGGCTACGTGCGGCACGGCCGCGGCGTGCGCATCCGCGGCGGCGCGGCGCAGTCGTATTACGTCGGCGTCGAGTCCAACATGCCCGCAATCCCGGGCATGGAGCCGCCGCTGTCGGCGCTGTGCCTGGCGCCGTTCGGCATGGAGGAGGGCACCGAAGTCACGCTCGATGCGCAGGAATTCGGCCTGGTCGTGGGCGAGCCCGTGCGGCTGCGCTTCTTCGGCTCGTCGACGCGCCGCAGCGACCAGGTCGGCAGCCTGCTTGAATTCTGGGGCCCCGAGGAACTGGTCGAACTGCAGGAAATCGAGATCTTCCTGCCGGCCCAGGGCCGCGCTCCCGGCGAGGTCGTGGCCGTGCGCCTGCACGCCAGCGTGACGGATATCGGCACGCTGGAATTGCATGCGGTTCCGCTGGGCAGCGACGAACGCTGGAAAGTGGAATTCGACGTCCGCACCACCAGCTGACGCCCGCCATGGCGCTGTATATCGTCGGCATCGACCTGGGCACCAGCCATACGCTGCTGGCCTATGCGCCTGCCGACGGCAGCGCGCCCGTGGCACTGCTGCCGATTGCGCAGCGCGTATCGGCCGCGGAGATCGGCGCCGGGCCGTTGCTGCCTTCGCTGCGCTACCAGGCGGGCGAGGGCGAACTCGCGCCCGACACCTGGCATCAGCCCTGGCCGCCCCTGGGTGCCAGCGCGGCGGCTCCCGCCTTGCTGGGACGCTATGCGCAGGACCTGGGCGCGCAGGTGCCGGGCCGGCTGGTGAGCAGCGCCAAGAGCTGGCTGTCGCATGCGGGCGTGGACCGCAGCGCGGCCATCCTGCCCTGGGGCGCGCCCGAGGGCGTGCACAGGATCTCGCCGCTGCAGGCCAGCGCCAGCTATCTCGCGCACCTGCGCGCGGCCTGGGATGCGCAGTTTCCCGCTGCGCCGCTGGCGCAGCAGGAACTGGTGCTCACGGTGCCCGCATCGTTCGACGAAGGCGCGCGCGCGCTGACGCTCGAAGCCGCGCAGCTCGCCGGCCTGCCGCCGCTGCGCCTACTCGAAGAACCCCAGGCCGCGCTGCATGACTGGCTGCTGATGCAGTCGGCGCAGGTGGGTGCGGCCTTGCAGGGCACGGAGTGGCTGCTGGTCGTCGATATCGGCGGCGGCACCACCGATCTGAGCCTGGTGCAGGTCACGCAGACCGATGGCCAGCCCGAACTCGCGCGCCGCGGCGTGGGCACGCACCTGATGCTCGGCGGCGACAACATGGATCTGGCGCTGGCGCATGGCCTCGAAGCCGAACTGGCTCCGCCGCAGCCGCGTTTGTCGGCCGCGCGCTTTGCCCAGTTGGTGCAGCGCTGCCGCGTGGCCAAGGAGCAGCTGCTCGCGCCCGACGCGCCCGAAGCCGTCACCGTCACGCTGCTGGGCAGTGGCACGCAGTTGCTGGGCGGCGCACGTTCGGCGCAGCTGCAGCGCGACACCGTGCGCCAGCAATTGCTCGAAGGATTCTTCCCGCTGCAGCCCCGCGACGCGCGGCCGCAGCAGCGCCAGTCGGGCCTGCTGTCCTGGGGCCTGCCCTATCCCGCCGATGCGGCCATCACGCGCCATCTCGCGGCGTTCCTGCAGGCCCATGCGGGCGTGCTGGGGGCGTCCGGCGTGCCCGACAGCGTGCTGTTCAATGGCGGCGTGTTCCATGGCACGGCGATTGCCGAACGCGTCGTGGATCAGCTCATGCAATGGCGCGGCGCGCCAGTGCGCGTGCTGGTCAATCCGCATCCCGACTGGGCCGTGGCGCGCGGCGCCGTGGCCCACGGCCTGGCGCGCGCCCAGCCGGTAGCGGGTGCAAAGGCGGGTGCGATGCCCGGCCTGCGCATCGGCGGCGGCTCGGCACGCAGCTACTTCTTGCGGCTCGACGACGGCGACGCGCTGCGCGCGATCTGCCTCCTGCCGCAAGGCAGCGAAGAGGGCGTGGCGGTGCGCCTCGAAGACCAGCGCTTTGCGCTGCGCCTGGGCCAGGCGGTGCGCTTTCATCTGCTGGCCGCGACGGCGCTGGGCCAGGTGCCCGCCGGTGCGGTGCGCGATCTGGCCGGAGAGGAACTGGTGCACCTGCCGCCGCTCACGGCCATGCTGCCCGCACCGCCCGGGCGCGAGCGCGCCCAGGTCGAGGTGCAACTGCAGGCAATGATGACCGACATCGGCACGCTCGAAGTGCGCTGCGTGTCGGTGCAGGATCCGCAGCAGAGCTGGCCGCTGGAATTCGCCGTGCGCGGCGAAGCTCCGGCCGCGGCCGCAGCCCCGGCAGCGGCACGCGATCCCGCGCTGGCGCAGGCCATCGCGCAGATCGACCGCATCTTCGGCGGCCACGACCAGGGCGTCGCGGCCAAGGAAGTGCGGCAACTGCGCAGCAGCCTGGAGAAGATACTGGGCGCGCGCGAAGCCTGGGACCTGGCGCTGCTGCGCACGCTGTTCGACGCGCTGCTGGCGCGCGCGCGCCGGCGCCGGCGCACGCCCGAGCATGAGCGCAGCTGGCTCAATCTCGCCGGCTACTGCCTGCGCCCGGGCGTGGGCGCGGAACTCGACGCCTGGCGCATCGACCAGGTCTGGGCGCTGCACGCCCAGGGCATTGCCCACGCGCAGGAAAGCGGCAACTGGGCCGAATGGTGGATCTTCTGGCGCCGCGCGGCAGCGGGCCTTTCCGAGGAACGCCAGATGCAGCTGCTCGAAGACGTTGCCGGCCACATGCAGCAGGCCGGGCAGCGCGCGCAGGGCAAGGGCTCGGCGCTGGGAAGTTACGACGACATGGTGCGCCTGTTCGCGGTCATGGAGAACGTGCCCTGGGCCTACCGGCTCGAGATGGGGCAGTGGATGCTCGACCGGCTGCGCAAGCCCCATGAGCCGGTGCAGACCTGGTGGGCGCTGGGGCGGCTGTGCAGCCGCGTGCCGCTGGGACCGGCGGGCGCGCACCAGATCATTCCACCCGAGCAACTCGACCCGTTCCTCGAAGCGGTGCTGGCCCAGGACTGGCGCCACAACGACAGCGCGATGTTTGCCGCAGTGCAGATGGCGCGCATGACCGGCGACCGCGCACGCGACCTGAGCGACACCCAGCGCGCGCCGGTGCTGGCGCGCCTGCAGCAGCAGCGTGCGCCGGCGAATTGGCAGGCGATGGTGGCCGGCGTGGTGGAACTCGATGCGGTCGAGCAGCGCCGGAGTTTCGGCGAGAGCCTGCCGCCAGGGTTGGTGTTGCTGGGTTGAGTCAGTAACGGCGGTTGACGGTTGCGTCCATCAAACGCCCTTCGATCCTTCGACAAGCTCAGGATCAGGGCGAACGGTAATGGAACCAGGACATGCCTCTGACAACCGTTCGTCCTGAGCCTGCCTGGCCGGCCGCGTCGAAGGATGAAGGGCCTGCCCGAGGATCAGGCGCACGGCGACCCCATGGGCAGTTAAGCCGCGTCCGGATTGTTCTTCGGATCCAGCCGGCGCGCCTCGGTGTTGCGCGCATCGGTGTCCTTCTGCCCGCTGACCACATCGTCATGCGCTTGGCGCATGCGTTCGTTGGGCGCGCGGTCGGTCATGTCGACCGATTCGTCGCGTTCGTGCGGCAGCTTGGGCGTCTCCACCGCGGTGTCGTCTTTTTCCTTGTCGGTGGTGTTCACCGTGCGCGGCGTATCGATGGTCGAGCCGGCACGGTCTTGGGGACGCGGGTCCTGGGTTTCGCGGGGCTGGGGCATGGTCTTGTCCTGAGAAAACAGTCGATGCCCCATGCTAGGCCCGCTGCCGGGCGCGCGCTGTAGGTCGCGAGCGCGCGCGGCAGCCCTATTTGCGCACCGGAATCGGCGTCGCCGCGGGCACCGTCACGGCCGTGACGCTGTTTTGCGGCGAGCCTTCGATCACGCGGTCGGTATAGGTCATGTAGACCAGCGTGTTGCGCTTGGCATCGATCATGCGCACCACGCGCAGGCGCTTGAACAGCAGCGAGGAGCGCTCGCTGAAGACTTCTTCCTGCTGCGGCAGCGGCGCGGCAATCGCGATCGCACCGGTCTGGTGGCAGCTGATCGAAGCTTCGGCGCGGTCTTCGGCCAGGCCCAGCTCGCCCTTGATGCCGCCGGTGCGCGCGCGCGAGACATAGCAGGTCACGCCCTGCACCTTGGGATCGTCATACGCATCGACGACGATCTTGTGGTCCGGGCCGATGAGCTTGAACACCGTGTCCACCGAGCCTATGGTCTCGGCGTGGCCCGCGCCGCAGCCGGCCAGCGCCAGCAGCAGCAGGGACTTGAGGGCAGCGTTGCGCATCGCGTTCAGGCCGCGGTGGCGGCCGAAGCCTCATCGACGTGCTTTTGCAGATGGGCCAGCGCCAGCTCGACCTGGTCGATCAGCACCAGGCACAGGTCGCCGGGCTGCAGGCGCGACAGTGCGTGGTCGATGGCCACGAACTCGCCCTGGATCTCGGTGACATAGCCGGTGCGCGTGGCGCCGGCCAGGCCCTGCTGCAGCAGCTGCAGCACTTCGCCGTCGGCACGGCCGCGCTGGCAGGCATCCTGGTAGAGGATCACATCGTCAAACGCCTGGCCCAGGATCTTGGTCTGCTCGCTGATGTCCTGGTCGCGGCGGTCGCCGGCGCCGCTGATCACCACGCTGCGCTTTTTCGCCGGCATGGCTTCGACGGCCTGGACCAGCGCGCGCATGGCGTCCGGGTTGTGGCCGTAGTCGGCAATGATGGTTGCACCGCGGTAGTCCATGACGTTGAAGCGGCCGGGCGCGTTGTCGCTGTCGTTGACGAAGCCCGACAGGCCGCGGCGGATGGTTTCCCAGGGCAGGTTGGCGCCCCAGGCCGCGGCCGTGGCGGCCATGACGTTCTCGACCTGGAAGCCGATGGTGCCGGCGCGCGTGATCGGCACGTCGCGCAGCGGAATGGTCTCGCGCCACGAGCCTTCGGCCGCGACGATGGAGTCGCCGTCGACATAGACCACGCGGTTGCCCTGCGCGCGGTGCGTGGCCATCACCGGGTGGTGGCGGTCGGCGGCGAAGTAGATGATCTTGCCCGGGCAGACGCTGGCCATGGCCGCGACGTGCGGGTCGATGGCATTGAGCACGCCATAGCCGGTGGGCGCGACGTTCTGCACGATCACGCGCTTGAGCACGGCCAGGTCTTCGACGGTGGTGATGAAGTTCAGGCCCAGGTGGTCGCCTTCGCCGACGTTGGTGACCACGGCGACCTGGCAGCGGTCGAAGCCCAGGCCTTCGCGCAGGATGCCGCCGCGCGCGCATTCGAGCACTGCGGCATCGACTTCGGGATGCGCCAGCACGTTGCGCGCGCTGCGCGGACCCGAGCAGTCGCCGCTGTCGATCTGGCGGCCGTTGACGTAGACACCGTCGGTGTTGGTCATGCCCACGCGCATGCCATGGGCCGCGAACAGGTGGCCGATGATGCGCGCGGTGGTGGTCTTGCCGTTGGTGCCGGTGACCGCGATCACCGGGATGCGGCCGTCCTGGCCATGGGCGAACAGCTGGTCGACCATGGGCACGCCGACATTGCGCGGCCGGCCGAACGAGGGGGCGAGGTGCATGCGCAGGCCGGGCGCGGCATTGACCTCGACCACGCCGCCGTTTTGCTCCTCGAGCGGACGCAGCATGGTTTCGCAGACCACGTCGACACCGCAGATGTGCAGGCCGATGGTCTGCGCGGCCTCGACCGCGCGCGCCGCGATCTCGGGGTGCACGTCGTCGGTGACGTCGGTGGCGCTGCCGCCGGTCGACAGGTTGGCGTTGTTGCGCAGCACCACGCGCTGGCCCTGGGCCGGCACCGATTCGGGGTTCAGGCCCTCGGCGGCAATGTGCGCCACGGCAATGTCGTCGAGGCGGATCTTGGTCAGCGCCGTGCCGTGGCCCGTGCCGCGGCGCGGGTCCTGGTTGACGATGTCGACCAGCTCGCGCACCGTGTGCTGGCCGTCGCCCAGCACCTGGGGCGGCTCGCGGCGCGCGGCCGCGACCAGCTGGTCGCCCACGACCAGCAGGCGGAAATCATGGCCGGGCAGGAAGCGCTCGACCATCACCGTGCCGTATTTGGACGCCGAGGCATAGGCCGCGGCCAGCTGGCTGCGCTCGGTGAGGTTGACCGTGACGCCCTTGCCCTGGTTGCCGTCCTGGGGCTTGACCACGACCGGCAGGCCGACTTCGAGCGCGACCTCCCAGGCTTCGTCGACCGACTCGACCGGCCGGCCCAGCGGCACGGGCACGCCCGCCGAGTGCAGCAGGCGCTTGGTCAGGTCCTTGTCCTGGGCAATCGATTCGGCGACGGCGCTGGTGCTGTCGATCTCGGCGGCCTGGATGCGGCGCGCCTTCGCGCCCCAGCCCAGCTGCACCAGCGAACCCGTGGTCAGGCGGCGGAACGGAATGCCGCGCGCGACGGCGGCGTCGACGATCGCGCCGGTCGAGGGGCCGATGCGCTCGTCCTCATCGAGTTCGCGCAGCTCGGCAATGGCTTTCTCGGCGTCGAACGCGGTTTCGTTCTGCGCTGCGTCGATCAGCGCCAGCGCCTTCTCCACGGCCAGCTTGCCCACGGCCTCCTCGGTGTACTCGACGATGACCTGGAAGGTCCGGTCCTCGATCGTGGCGTGGGTGCGGCTGAAGGTCACGGGGCAGCCGGCCTGGGCCTGCAGCGACAGCGCCGCGACTTCGAGCACATGCGCCAGCGACAGGCGCTGGTCGGCGCCATGCGGCTGCAGCGGCGCGATGGTGGGAAAGCGCGCGCGCAGCTTTTCCTCGAAACCCGAAATCTCGGTGTAGCACTGCTCGTTGGGCTCGCACTGCACGATGGCTTCGATGGCGGTGCTGCGGGTCCAGAGGTTGGGGCCACGCAAGGCGCGGATGCGGGTGATCTGCATAGTGGGTTCTTTCTGCGTGCGGGCTCAGGCCGTGGCGCCTGCGGCCGTGGAGTATTCGAAGGTCTTGATGCCGGCGCCGATCAGGTCGGGCGAGATATCGAGCGCCCAGGCGGTGGCAATGGCCGCCAGCAGGGCCGGCGTGTCGGGGCGTCGGCCGCCGGGCAGCGCCAGCGTGTCCAGCGTGCCGAGCACGCGCTCCTGCGCGCCCGTGGCCAGCACCACGTTATGGCCCTTGACCAGCACCGCGCGGCCGTTTTCCTGCGCCTGGCGGTGCGCGGCCACGGCGGCATTGTCCGCGTCCAGCGTGTAGAGGATGACTTCGCCGTCGCACAGCTCGGCCAGTTCGGCGACTTCGGGCAGGTCGGCATTGAGCACGCCCGCGCCATGCGACAGCACCACGTCGATCTGCGTGCGGATCACGCGGCGCATCTGGCCGGCTTCGTGCACGTCGTGGTCGGTCAGGGTTTCGTAGCCGTCCATGTCGGTGACCACGCCGATCAGGCAGCGGTCATAGGCCAGGCCTTCCTCGAGAATCGAGCGCGAGGTGGTCTGGATCACCGCGGCCTCGGCCAGGCGGTTGGTCAGCAGGCGGTGCGCTCCGGCCCAGTTGGCGGTATCGGTCTTCTGCGTCTGGCGGTTGGCCAGGAACATGCCTTCGCTGCTGGCCACGCCGGTGCGCTTGCCCGACAGCTGCAGCAGCCAGCCGACCAGGCGGGCGACAAACGCGTTCTCGCGCGTGCCGACCACGCCGACGATTGGAATGCGGCCCGCGTCGTTGTCTTCCTCGCTGCGCGGGAACAGGTGGTCGGCAATGGCCATGCCCACCGGGCGCGGCGCGCCGTTGGTCGGCTTGAGGTGCATCAGCAGGCCCGGGCCGGCGTTGACTTCGAGGATCGCACCCTGGCCCTGCATGGGCTGGGACACGTCCTTGAGGATCATGTCCATGCCGGCGATGTCGAGCCCGACGATCTTCGCCGCCAGCGCCGCGTAGTACGCGACATCGGGGTGCACTTCGTCGGTGCAGTCGATGGCCATGTTGCCGTTGCGCTGCAGCAGCACCGCCTGGCCCTTGGGAATGACCGAGCCGGCCGTGACGTTCTGGCGCTTGAGTTCGAGCTTCACGGCGCCGGCCTCGAGGTTGATCCAGTCGAGCGGGTATTCCTGCTCGGGGCCGCGGCGCGGGTCCTGGTTGAGCACGTCGACCAGCTCGCCCAGCGTCGCCGTGCCGTTGCCGTAGACGCTCACGGTCTCGCCCTTGGTCGCGGCAACGACCTTGCCGCCGACCACCAGGATGCGGTGCTCGACGCCATCGATGAACCTCTCGACGATCACCTCCGAGCCTTCGGGTTCGGCCAGTGCAAATGCGGCCTTGATGTCGGCCTCGTCATGCAGCTCCAGCGTCACGCCGCGCGCATGGTTGCCGTCGGACGGCTTGACGGTCACGGGCGTGCCGATCTCCTGCGCGACTTCCCAGGCTTCATCGGCGTTGGCCACGACCTGGCCTTCGGGCACGGGCACGCCGCACGCGGCCAGCAGGCGCTTGGTGAAGTCCTTGTCCTGGGCGATGCCTTCGGCGATGGCGCTGGTCTGGTCGGATTCGGCCGTCCAGATGCGGCGCTGGGCGGCGCCATAGCCGAGCTGCACCAGGTTGCCGTCGTTGAGCCGGATATGCGGAATGCGGCGCTCGGCCGCGGCGTCGACGATGCAGCCGGTCGAGGGGCCCAGGTAGCGGTCGTTGATCGCGGTCTTGATGGCGTGGATCGCCGGCTTGAGGTCGAACGGCTCGTCGTTGATGGCCGCCATCAGCAGCTTGTGGCCGTATTCCAGGGCCACGCGCGCCACGGCCTCCTCGGGGCAGCGGAACACCATGCGGTAGACGCCGCGCTGCGAGATCTCACGCGTCTGGCCGAACTCGGCGGGCAAGCCGGCCAGGTTCAGCAGCTCGATGATCACGTGCTCGAGCACATGGCCCATCCAGGTGCCGCCTTCGAGGCGCTGGATGAAACCCCCGCGCTCGCCGACGCCGCAGGTATGCTCGATCAGGTCGGGCAGCCAGCTCGTCAGGCGCTCGTTGAGGCCAGGGATCTTGTTGGACGGATAGTCTTCGAGTTCTCCCAGATCCAACCAGACCTCGAGCACCGGGCGATAGGTCCAGACACTGGGGCCTCGCAGGAAGTTGGTGCGCAGGAGTTGGATATCGTTGAGTTTCGCCATGGCATTCAGCGGGTAAGAATGTGGGGAGAACAGGATGTCCCATCCTGTCCGGGAATGAGAGGCATTGTGCCGCGTGTCAGCCTGGATTCAGGCTCGCGCGTTGAGCAATGGGTAACAAGCGTGCGGCGCTGCCCGGTTTACCATGCGGCTGCGGTGGCCCGTACGACTCTTGGCGCCGCCAGCGGCGGAGGAAAATAATTCAACATGCAACATCACCATACTGTGGACGCTTCGGCAGTCTTTGCCGGCCCTCTGGGGGACGAATTGCGAGCCAGGCTCGCTTCTGATGAGAACGTCCTCGCCATCGTCCCGGTTGACCTGAGTGCTGATTTGCAGTTTGGCAATGGTCTATTGGCCCTGACGCAAGAAAGGTTGCTGGCCTGCGATCCGCAGACCCGGGAGTGGCGCGAGTGGCCGCTGGCGGTGGACCAGAGCCTGCGCCTGCAGGACCACGGCGGGGTCGGCAACCTGGCGCTGCACAACCACGACGCACGCCTTGCGCACTGGTACATCACGCTGAGCCACCAGGCGGCCATGGTGCTGCTGCAGCAGCAGTTCGACCGCCAGCGCGAGCGCATCGCGCGCCAGCTGGCCTACAGCGCCGTCGTCGACGAGGAAGCCGCGCATTGCCCGGCCTGCAATGCACCGCTGCCGCCCGACACCGAAGAATGCCCGGCCTGCGCGCGCCAGCAGGCGCCGCAGACCTCGACCTGGGTGCTGCTGCGCCTGTGGCGCTTTGCCAAGCCCTACCAGGGCCAGCTGCTGCTGGGCTTCCTGCTGACGCTGGCCACCACCGGGGCGCAGCTGGTCGCGCCCTACCTGGCCATTCCGCTCATGGACAAGATCCTGATCCCGTTCCAGAACGGCGAGCAGATCGATCCGGCGCTGGTGCGCTTCTATCTGGGCGCGCTGCTGCTGTCGGCCCTGCTGGCCTGGGCGCTGGGCTGGGCGCGCACCTTCGTGCTGGCCAAGGTCTCCGAGCGCATTGGCGCCAACCTGCGCACCACGACCTACAACCACCTGCTGACCCTGTCGCTCGACTACTACGGCAGCAAGCGCACCGGCGATCTGATGGCGCGCATCGGTGCCGAAACCGACCGCATCAACCTGTTTCTGTCACTCAACGCGCTGGATTTCGTCACCGATGTGCTGATGATCGTGATGACCTCGGTGATCCTGTTCTCGATCAATCCCTGGCTGGCGCTGGTCACGCTGGTGCCGCTGCCGTTCATCGGATGGATGATCCACACCGTGCGCGACCGCCTGCGCACCGGCTTCGAGAAGATCGACCGCGTCTGGTCCGAAGTCACCAACGTGCTGGCCGACACCATTCCCGGCATCCGCGTCGTGAAGGCGTTCGCGCAGGAACGCCGCGAAGCCGCGCGCTTCGAGGAGGCCAATCAGGTCAACCTCGAAGCCAACGACAAGGTCAACAAGACCTGGTCGCTGTTCACGCCCACGGTGACGCTGCTGACCGAAATCGGCCTGTTGATCGTCTGGGCCTTCGGCATCTACCTGGTCGCGGGCGGCTCGATCACCGTCGGCGTGCTGACCGCATTCATCGCCTACATCGGCCGCTTCTACACGCGCCTTGATTCCATGAGCCGCATCGTTTCGGTCACGCAGAAGGCCGCGGCCGGCGCCAAGCGCATCTTCGACATCCTGGACCATGTGAGCAATGTGCCCCAGCCGGCCAACCCGGTGAAGATGAACCAGGTGCAGGGCGCGATCACCATGAAGGACGTGGGCTTTCGCTACGGCAGCCGCAGCGTCATCAAGCACCTGGACCTGCACATCCAGCCCGGCGAGATGATCGGCCTGGTCGGCCACAGCGGCTCGGGCAAGAGCACGCTGGTCAACCTGATCTGCCGTTTCTTCGATGTCTCGAGCGGCTCGATCCAGCTCGACGGCGTTGACGTGCGCCGCATCGCGGTGTCCGATTACCGGCGCAATATCGGCCTGGTGCTGCAGGAGCCGTTCCTGTTCTTCGGCACGATTGCCGAGAACATCGCCTATGGCAAGCCCGAGGCCACGCGCGCCGAGATCGTCGCCGCGGCGCGCGCCGCGCATGCGCACGAGTTCATCCTGCGCCTGCCGCAAGGCTACGACTCGCTGGTCGGCGAGCGCGGCCAGAGCCTTTCGGGCGGCGAGCGCCAGCGCATCAGCATTGCGCGCGCGCTGCTGATCGACCCGCGCATCCTGATCCTCGACGAAGCCACCTCGGCCGTCGATACCGAGACCGAAAAGGAAATCCAGAAGGCACTCGACAACCTGGTGCAGGGCCGGACCACGATTGCCATTGCCCACCGCCTCTCGACGCTGCGCAAGGCCGACCGCCTGGTGGTCATGGACCGCGGCGAGATCGTCGAGGTCGGTCCGCACGACGAACTGATCGCGCTGCGCGGCGCCTACTGGCGGCTCTACGAAGCCCAGGCCCGGCGCGCCGAAGAAGACGCGCAGGCCGCGGGCCTGGTGCTGCAAACCCCGCTGATCAAGGACTGAAACCATGGCCGACACACTGCAAACGACCCTGCTGGAGCTGAACCTGCAGCGCGACGCCCATGGCTGCCTGGTGCTGACCTTGCCTGACGGCACGCGCCATGCCGGCGTGGTGCCGGTGCGCGCATTTCCCATTGCCGCTCCCGACGAAGGCCTGTCGCTGATGGGAGGCGACGGCAAGGAAGCGCTGTGGATTGACCGCCTGGACCAGCTGGCACCCGCCGCGCGCGCGCTCGTCGAGCAGGAGCTGGCGGCGCGCGAGTTCGTGCCGACGATCGTGAAGATCCGCAGCGTCTCGAGCTACTCCACGCCCAGCACCTGGCAGGTCGACACCGACCGCGGCCCGACGCAGCTGGTGCTCAAGGGCGAGGAGGACATCCGCAAGCTCCAGGGCCGCACGCGGCTGCGCATCACGGGCAGCGACGCGCTGCAGTTCTCGATTCCCGACACCGGCGCGCTCGACCGCGCCTCGCAGCGCCTGCTGGAGCGATTTCTATAGCAGCCGGGCCCCTTGCGGCTTGGCTTTGCACGGGCGTGGTGAAAATTTCCGCGAAAAATCCGGTTTTTTTGCAGAAATTCCTTTATTTTTCGCGAACGCTGCCGATGACGGTACGAAGGCGGGAAATTTCCGCCCTCTGCCCCATTTTTTGAGCCACCCGAGGATGCACCATGCCAATCACACCCATCGAACGCTCGTCCGCCTGGCGACCTCAGGGCGCTGATTTGTATTCCACCGGCGCTTCCGGCGCCGTGCCGGTACGCCCGATCAACCCGGTCAACCCGGTCGAGTCCACCGACAAGATCGGCGAAGGCGCGATCGTGCGCGAGCCGAACGAACCTTCCGCACCGGACAAGTCCAACCGCGACTGGACCATGGTCGAGGAGAAGAAGCAGCTCGAGGAAGTCGAGGAGCCGCCCAAGGAGCCGATCCACAAGCAGCTGATCGAACACTTCCAGTCGCTGTGGCTGGCCAGCAGGCACGTGGTCGAACACGCCGAGCAGGTCAACAAGAGCGACGAGATCGAGCGCAACAAGCTGCTGGTCAAAGAAGAGCCGCTGACCTATTCCGAGCCCAAGATCAAGCGCACGCAAGGTCTCTGACGCTTCGGCCCATTCGGCTTGAGCGGCCCCCTTCAAGCCCTGGTCACTTCAGGAAACTGTTCGTCCTGAGCTGCCTGACCGGCCGCGTCGAAGGAGGAACGGCCCGCCCTCAAACCCGCATCACTTTTTCCCGGCTTCCTGCTCCGCCGCCTTGGCCGCGGCGCGCTCGGCCCGGTACTGCACCGCGAACACCTCGACCTCCTCGAACGACACGAAGCCGTCCTTGTCGGTATCGGCGGTGTCGAACGCCGCGGCCAGGCGCGGGAACAGCGCCACCTCGGCGCGGCTCAGCTTGCCGTCCTTGTTGAAATCCAGCATCTGGAAATCGCGCCGCGCCTTGATCTCGCCTTTGGTCAGCGGTGCGGCAGCGCCGTTGGGCGCGGCGGCATCGGCGGCCGCACCCGCAGCGGCGGCATCGGCTGGCGTCTGCGCCAGACCCAGCCCGCAGGCGGTCAACAGCACCAGCCCGCAAAGCAGCCCCGCCGCGCGTTGAGACAGCGAAAGAGGGAAATTGGTATCAGCCATACGGACCATGGTGCCACGACGGGAAGGGCCGTGGCAGGGGCCGCGCCAATTACCCTTGGTCCTGATGCTTGCGGATGGTTGCAGTTGTTTCCACCATGGCCGAAGCGAACCCGCTGCGCACATGGCCGGCGGGCACATGCTGCGCGGCGTTGTGCACATGGCCGGTCTGGTCGTCGAAGAAGAAGTCCGGCTCGAACTCCTTCAGGAACGGCCCCTTGCTGAGGCCGCCGAGAAACATCGCCTCATCCACCGCGATGTCCCAGCTCATCAGCGTCTGGATCGCGCGCTTGTGCGCGGGCGCGCTGCGCGCCGTGACCAGCGCGGTGCGGATGCGCATGCCCGGCACGGCGTCGGCGATCTGCTGCAGCCGGTGCAGCGCGGCCAGCAACGGTTTGAACGGGCCGTCGGGCAGCGGCTGGCCATGGCGGTCGGTTTCATGGCGCTGGAAGGCTTCGAGGCCCTCGGCCTGGTAGATGCGTTCGGCCTCGTCGGAAAACAGCACGGCGTCGCCGTCGAAGGCAATGCGCAGCTCGTTGGGATGCGCCAGGCTGGCCTGCACCGAATCGGTATAGACATGGGCCGCGGGATAGCCCAGGCCCAGCGCCTCGGTCACATCGTCGGCATTGGCCGAGAGAAACAGGTGCGCGCCCAGCGGCCGCAGATAGCCAAAGGGCGGACGGCCCTGCGTGAACACGCCGCGCTGCAGCGCAATGCCCGCTGCCTCGGCCGAATGGAACACGCGCAGGCCGCTGACCGGGTCGTTGCGCGACAGGATGACCACTTCGACGCGCTGCATCTGCGGCGTGTTGAAGGCCAGCAGCTTTTGCACCAGCGAGAACGCAATGCCGCGCTGCGCCGGCACTTCCAGCCGCTCGCGCTGCAACTGCAGGTAGGTGGCCGCATCGCTGCGCTCGAACAGCCGGTTTTCTTCCTCGAAATCAAACAGTGCGCGCGAGGAGATCGCGACGACCAGCTTGTCGGCCAGGGTGATGGGCATGTCGAAAGCCGCCGGCCGCTATTTGACGAACTGGTTGAGCTCGATGATGGGCATGAGCACCGCCAGCACGATCAGCATCACCACCAGGCCCATCACGACGATCAGCAGCGGCTCGAGAATCGTCGCCAGGTGCATCGCGCGGCGCTGGACTTCGGTCGACAGCTGGATGGCCGCGCGCTGCAGCATGACCGGCAGCTGGCCGGTCTGCTCACCCAGGCGCGCGAACATCGCCAGCAGGCCTGGAAAGCGCTTCTTCGCCAACGCCGAGGCCAGCGGCGCGCCTTCGCGCACCAGCACCAGCGCGTCGAGCGCGTCGGCGCGCAGCGCGCGGTTGCCCAGCGTCTCGGCCGCGGCCTGCAGCGCGCGCAGAATGGGAACGCCCGCGCCGGCCAGCATGGCCAGCGTGCTGGCAAAGCGCGCCGCGTTGTAGCTGCGCGCGAGCCGGCCGATCAGCGGCAGCCGCAGCCAGGCCGCGTCGAAGCGCTCGCGCGTGGCCGGAATGCGCAGCAGGTGGCGGCCGATCAATGCGCCGGCCACCAGCATGCCCAGCATCAGCCAGCCGTAGGCGCGCACGAAATCGCTGATCGCCAGCAGCGCCACCGTGAGCACGGGCAGCGCGCGCTTGGTGCCAACGAACACGCCGGCCACCTGCGGCACGACGTAGCTGACGAGAAACAGCACGATCACCACCGCCACCAGCGAGACGATGGCCGGGTACAGCGCGGCGCCGATCAGCTTGGATTGCAGCGCCTGGCGCGCCTCGAGGTCGTCGGCCAGGCTCGAAAGCACCAGTCCCAGGCTGCCGCTCGATTCGCCCGCGCCGATCACCGCGCAGTAGATCTCGGAGAACTCGCGCGGGTGCTGCTGCAGCGCGCGCGCAAAGGTCGAGCCGGCGTTGACTTCGGCGCGCAGCGTGGCCAGCAGATGGTGCTGGCGCGGCTCCTCGGCCTCGTCGGCGAGCGCGCTCAGGGCGCGTTCCAGCGGCAGCCCCGAGGTCACCAGCCCGGACAGCTGGCGCGTCCAGACCGCGAGCGCGCCGGCATTGAACACCGGCCGCGTGAACCAGCGCTCCTGCCAGCTCAGCTCGGCACCGGGCGCGCTGCCCGAGCCCAGCGGGGCCACCGACAGCGGCACCAGCGCCTGGGCGCGCAGCAGGTTGCGCGCGGATTTGGCGGTATCGGCCTCGAGCGTTCCCTTGCGGGAGGCGCCCTGGGCGTCGATGGCTTCATAGGAAAAAGCAGGCATGGAAAAGAGGCGCGAAGGAATTCAGCACATGTTAGCCGCTGGTGGTGACATTCCGGATACGCCGTGATCCGCTCTTTCAGCCGGCCATGGCCGCGGCGGCGATCTCCAGCGAGCGCAGGCGCAGCGCCGGATCGTAGACATCGCTGACCAGCATGAACTCATCGGCCTGCGTGGATTCGGCCACGGACTGGAAGTGCCGGCGCACGGTGTCGCGGCTGCCGACCACGCCCAGGCGCAGGAAGTCATGGATCGCGGCGCTCTCGGAAGGCGACAGCTGGGCCGCATAGTCGGCCACCGGCGGCTGCAGCCGCGTGCGGTTGCCGGTGAGGATGCCCAGGATGCGCTGGTACGTACTGCTGGCCAGGAACTCGGCTTCCTCGTCGGTCGGCGCGGCCACCACCGGCACGCCGACGATCACGTACGGCTTGTCGAGCGTCGCCGAGGGCCGGAACAGGTCGCGGTACAACTCCAGTGCCTGGTACAGCATGCGCGGCGCGAAGTGCGACGCAAACGCATAGGGCAGGCCCATGTGCGCGGCCAGCTGCGCCGAGAACAGGCTCGAGCCCAGCAGCCAGATCGGCACATTGGTGCCGGCGCCCGGCATGGCAATGATGCGCTGGCCGGGCGTGGCCGGGCCCAGCAGTTGCTGGAGCTCGGCGACGTCGCGCGGGAAGTCCTGTTCGGTTTCCACGCGGTCGCGGCGCAGCGCGCGCATGGTCGGGCCGTCGGTGCCGGGCGCGCGGCCCAGGCCCAGGTCGATGCGGCCTGGGTACAGCTCGGCCAGCGTGCCGAAAGCCTCGGCCACGACCAGCGGCGCATGGTTGGGCAGCATCACGCCGCCCGAACCCACGCGGATGCTTTTGGTGCCGCCGGCAATATGGCCGATCAGCACCGCGGTGGCCGAGCTGGCGATGCCCGGCATGTTGTGGTGCTCGGCCAGCCAGTAGCGCGCAAAGCCCAGTTCCTCGGCTTTTTGCGCGGTGCGCAGCGCGATCTCGAGGGACTCGCCCACGCCCATGCCTTCACGCACGGCGACCAGGTCAAGAAGGGAAAGGCGGATGTCTTGGAGATTCTTCAGCATGTGCAGGTCCTTCAGCGCAAGCGGCGGGTCATTTCGTTCTTGCACGTTATACCGACCACGATGCACCAGACGAAGGACAGCACGGCAATCCCCCAATTGTTGGCGCCCATTTCCATGGCGATGAAGGACAGCGGCAGCGCGATCAGCGCGGCCAGCCGGATGCAGCGGCGCAGCTGGCTTTCCGACAGTCGGGCCTTGTAGAAGATAAGCAGCCCGTAGCTGGCGATTGCCAGCAGGGTCAACAGCAAAAAGGTCTCGCCGCCGTAGGGCGCGCTCCAGGTGCGAAGGTTTTCGATCATCCGGCCATTGTCACCGCTCGGGCACCGCGCGCAAGGGCGGCCCCCGCGGCTTCAGGGGATGTTGAGCGCACTCTTCATCGCGTTCCAGGCCGTGGCATTGATCGAATGCCGCACGCGCACCGGCTGCATGAAGGCGCCGAGCGTGTCGCGCGGCTTGTCCAGGTCGTTCTCGCTCTTGCAGTCGAACGTCCCTTGGAATCCGGCCATGGTTTGCGCGCCACCCGCCTTGGCGAAATGCGTCTGCCAGTGAACGTAGAAGCGCGAGCCGGGGGGGAAGGTGGACGCGCCCAGCGCCTTGGGATTGAGCGTGAACAGGCTGTGCACCACGCTGCCGAATTCGTGCTCGTTGGCCTGCAGTTCCCTGACGAAATCCGCCATCGACCGGTTGGAAATATCCTGCTCCTTGAACGTGAATTCAAACAGCGCCACCTTGGGTGTGGGCTCCACCGCCACGCCGCGCCCCTGCAGCAAGGAGGACAGCTTGTTGCTGCCGGAGATCTCGATCCTTGCCGGGTTGCCGCGGGTGCGCAGATAGTCCTCGCGCCCGGTGTAGTTGAAGCCGTTGACGCTTTCATGGCAGATCCGCGCATTGTCGAGCGTCCGGGGATTGCCCTTGATCAGGCCGCCATAGACCGGGTCCCAGCGCAGCTGTCCGGCCGCGTTGACCGTGCCGTCGGTGCTGTCCAGATAGAACTCGTAATTGGTGGCATTCTTGAAGTTCAGCGACACCAGCCGCGGCGATTCGTCCGCCACATCGCTGCCCACGCGCAGCAGCGACTGCCCGCTCTGCACCAGGCCCTTGTCCAGCAGCGCCGCCGCGGTGCGCGCATTGTCGCCAATGCCCTGGGTGCCCACCAGCGTGACTTCGGGTTGATTCTGGTAGTTGCGCAGGTCGGCCACCGGGATACCCAGCTGCCTTGCCGCCGCCTGGCGGGCCTCGCCCACCGATATGCCCGCGCGCTTGGCGTGGCTTTGGGCCAGGGTTTCCAGCGGGTTGCCGGACGTGGCGGCGCCATCGGGCGCCGCGCCCGCGCCGCGGTCCCTTGCAGTGTCCTCGCCCACGCTGCAAGCCGCCAGCAGCAGCGGCAGCAGCAGGGTCCCCGTGAGGCGGCTGGGCCATGCGATGAAGTTATTGATCATGGCTGCCATTCTCGCAATTAATAGCATTTATTTATAAAAAATGTTTTATTGATAGTTAAAAACAACGGTTGCCTGTCAATTGACGTGGCTTTCCTCGGTCGGCTTTTCCGCCAGCTTCAGCTGCGCACGCAGGCCTTCCCAGGCGGGACCGTTGATGGACTGCTGCAGGCGCACCGGCTGCTCGAAGCCGCCCAGTACCGCCGCGGGGTCGGGCAAGTCATTGGGGTACCTGGCATAGCTTGTGGACTCGATGCTGCTGCCCGGCGTGGCAGCCGGCGCCGGGGTCGGGGCGAAACGGGTGCGCAGTGTCCGGTAGAGACGCGATCCCGCCGGGAATGCGCCCTGGTCCAATGCCGTTGCATCCAGCGTGAACAGGCTGTACTGGATGGGAAGCGGCGAGGCCTTTTCATAATCCTGCATCTCGCGCACGACCTCGCCCATGGGCCGGTTGGAAATGTCGATCTCCTCGATCACCATTTCAAACAGCGCTGCGTCACTCTTGAGGCCTGCCGCCAGTGCAGCCCATTTTCCTTGGGTGAACTGGTTGTGCAGCGGAATCTGAACCCGGGCCGGGTTGCCGCGGCTGCGCAGGTATTCGGCGCGGCCGCTATATCCGGCCGTGCTGCGGATTTCATAGGCCAGACCGGCATTGTCGACGCTGCGGTCAACGCCCGAGATCCTTCCACCGTAGGTGGCATTCCATTTCCACTAGCTCGCGCTGTCGGCCGCGCCATCGGTGCCATACAGGTAGAAGTCGAAGTTGCCTTCGTCCAGGAAATTGAGCGATGTCAGCCGCGCGCCGCTGTCTTCCACGTCGCCCGGGGCGTGGGTGCGCAGGGGGGCGCCAAGATGCAGCCCCAACCGCGTCAAGTTCGCTGCGGTACGCGCGTTGTCGGAGGGCGCGGAGGCCTGTTGCTGGTATTGGTAGATCTGGCCGCGTTCGATGCCCAGCTGCTGCGCGACGGCCTGCTCGGCATCCGCCAGTTCGGCCCCGGTGCGCTGCATATGGCGTTGCACCAAGGTGGTCAATGGATTGATCTGTGGCGCCACGCCAGGCGCGGTCAGCGTCAACCTGCCATAGCCATCGTCGACTTCGGCGACCAGCGGTGCCGCGAGAAACTGTTGGGCCGCGGCCTCGTCGGCTGCCTGGACACTGATCTGGAAGCTGCCGTCGGCGCCGGTGCGGATGGCGGTGGCGGCATTGGCGGAACAGGCGCCGGCGCCCTGCACGTCCACGCAAACCAGCGCATGGCTCTCCAGCTGGTGGGTATAGACCTGGCCGGAGCGCGCGACCGACCGGGTGACGCCCCCGCCTGCATCGCCGCCACCGCCGTTGTCACTGCTGGCACTGCTGCCGACGTTGCCGCTGCCGCAGGCGGTCAGGGTCAATGCCAGCACGGTGGCGAGGGCGATCGGCTGAAAGTCGCAGAGGGAGGCGTGTTTCATTGCGGATGGGTCCAGTGGCGAGCGGTTGATCCATTGCCGGACATGCTTGCCCGCAGGAAGCATGACCCAGCCCGTGCGTGATGGGTAACCGCGAACCGCGCCACGGTTCCTTGTGCGACCGCCGTCGCCTGCTTCAGGCCGGCGCGGCAAAAAAAAGGCACGCCCAGGGCGTGCCGTCCGGCGGGCAACGGACCGGAATCAGTCGCGCGTGACGCGCAGCACTTCTTCCGGCGTGGTGATGCCCGAGCGCACCAGGCGTTCGCCGTCGTCGCGCATCAGCGTCATGCCGCTGGCCAGCGCCGCGGCGCGGATGTCGGCCTCGCTGGCCTGGGCATGGATCTGGCTGCGGATCGCGTCGTCAACCACCAGCAGCTCGAACACGCCGGTGCGGCCCTTGTAGCCGCTGGGTTCGGACGCGTCCAGCTTGCGCACCAGCCGCTGCGCCAGCACGCCCAGCAGCGAGCTGCTCAGCAGGAAGGGCTCGACACCCATGTCGATCAGCCGCGTGACGGCGCTGGGCGCGTCGTTGGTGTGCAGCGTGGCCAGCACCAGGTGGCCCGTCAGCGAGGCCTGGATGGCGATCTGCGCGGTCTCGAAGTCGCGGATTTCGCCGATCATGATCACGTCTGGATCCTGGCGCAGGATGGCGCGCAGCGCCTTGGCGAACGTCAGGTCGATCTTGGAATTGACCTGCGTCTGGCCGATGCCGGGCAGCTCGTACTCGATCGGGTCCTCGACGGTCATGATGTTGCCGCTGGTCGCATCGAGCCGCTGCAGCGCCGCGTAGAGCGTCGTGGTCTTGCCCGAACCAGTCGGCCCGGTGACCAGGATGATGCCGTGCGGCTGGCGGATCAGCGATTCGATGCGCTCCAGCGTCTCGCCCTGCATGCCCACGGCTTCAAGCGTGAGCTTGGAGCCGCTCTTGTCGAGCAGACGCAGCACGGCGCGCTCGCCATGGGCGCTGGGCAGCGTCGAGACGCGCACGTCGATGGCGCGCGTGCCCAGGCGCAGGCTGATGCGCCCGTCCTGCGGCAGGCGCTTTTCCGAGATGTCGAGATCGGCCATGATCTTCAGCCGCGAGATCAGCGCCGCGTGCAGCGCACGGTTCGGCTGCACCACTTCGCGCAGGTCGCCGTCGACGCGAAAGCGCACGCTCGAGTGGCGCTCGTAGGGCTCGATGTGGATGTCGCTGGCGCCGTCGCGCGCGGCCTGGGTCAGCAGCGCGTTGAGCATGCGGATGATGGGCGCGTCGTCGGCGGTCTCCAGCAGATCCTCGACCGCGGGCAGGTCCTGCATCATGCGCGACAGGTCGGCATCGGACTCGACCTCGCTCACGATGCGCGCCGCGTTCGATTCGCCCTGGGCATAGGCGGCGCTGATGCGCTGCGCCAGCAGCGTCGCATCGGTGGACTGCCACTGCTGCACGGCGAACTTGCGCTGCACTTCGGACAGGGCCTGGAAGTCGGGCGCGGGCCCGTGCCACAGCACGGGCTGGTGGCCGTCGTCTTCGATCAGCAGCTGCGCGCTGCGGGCATAGGCATAGGGCAGGGGATAGCGCATGGCGGGAACTCAGGGCGCGCTGTAGGCGCTGTCGGTCGCGGAGATCGGCTGGATGCGCGGGCGCGGCGCCACCTCGGGTGCGAACGGCACGGTGGCCAGCGGCTGGGCCGGGCCGCCGGGCTGCAGGGTGGGCAGCACCGGCGCGCCGGTGACGCTGTCGAGCACCACGCTGGGGCGCGGCTGCAGGCCCTGCTGCGCCGCGCGGATGACCTCGTAGCGGTCGGCCATCAGCGCATCGGCCGCGGCCGCATCGCGCACCACCACCGGGCGCAGGAACACCATCAGATTGGTCTTGCGGCGCGAGCGGTTCTCGCTGCGAAACAGGTTGCCCACGCCGGGGATGTCGCCCAGAAAGGGCACCTTGTCCTCGGCCTGCGAGTAATCGTCTTGCAGCAGGCCGCCGAGCACGATGATGCTGCCGTCCTCGACCAGCACGTTCGATTCGATGGAGCGCTTGCTGGTGGTCGGGCCGTTGGTGTCCTTGAGCGTCGAGGCGTCGATCTTCGAGACTTCCTGGTAGACCGACATCTTCACGGTGCCGTTCTCGTTGATCTGCGGGCGCACGCGCAGCATCAGGCCCACGTCCTGGCGCTGCACGGTGGTGAACGGGTTCACCGTCGAGGTGCCGGTGGTGCTGGCGTAGGAGCCGGTCACGAAGGGCACGTTGTTGCCGATGATGATCTTCGCTTCCTCGTTGTCGAGCGTCATCAGGTTGGGAGTGGACAGCACGTTGGCATCGCCGCTGTTTTCCAGGAAGTTCGCGAGCGCGCCCAGGTAGTAGCGGCCGTTGATGCGCGGCGCGATGCCGACGTTCAGGCCCGCGCCCAGGTTGCCCAGCGCCGCCGCCGCCGCGGTCGTGCCGCTGGCAAGCCCTGCGGCCACGCCTAGGATGTTGGCGCCGCTGGTGCCGGAGTTGGTGCCGATCACGCCCATGGTGCCGCCGGTGTTGCCGACCAGCGATTGCCATTGGATGCCGAACTGCGCCAGCTTGTTGGCCGTGACCTCGACGATCAGGCTCTCGACCAGAACCTGCGCGCGGCGGCCGTCGAGCTGGTCGATGACCGCGCGCAGCTGGCGGTAGACCGGCGGCGAGGCGCTGATGATCAGCGAGTTGGTCGACGGGTCGGCCTGGATCTGGCCGCCGGTCGAGGGCTGGTTGCTGCTGCCCAGGCTGCCGCTGTCGCTGCTGCTGCCCAGCCCGCCGCTGCTGCCCAGGCCGGTGCTGCTGCCCGACAGGCCGCTGCTGCTGTTTTGCGTGCTGTTGCTGGTGCTGCTGGTGGTGCGCATGCCGCCCGTGGCCGTGCTGCCCGTGGCGGCGTTGCCGCCGACGCCGCCGTCGCTGGCCAGCGCGGCGCGCAGCGTGGTGGCCAGCGTCACCGCATCGGCATTCTTCAGGTAGACCACATGGATGTTGCCGGTGGCCGCATCGGAAGTCGCATAGGCCGGTTGGTCGAGGCGCGCGATCAGCGAGCGCACCTGGGCCAGCCGCGACGGGTTGGCGGCGCGCACCACCAGCGCGTTGCTGCGCGGCTCGGCCATCAGCGTGGTCTTGTAGGCGGTGTCGGTCTGGCCCTGGGCCACGGTGCCGGGCGCCGCGCCCGCGCTGCCGCCTTCGATCAGCCGGCCGATCAGCACCGCCATCTCGGAAGCCACGGCATGCTGCAGCGGAATCACTTCGACGTCGGTGGCGTTCGACACGTCCATCGCGGCAATGATGCGCGACAGGCGCTGCACGTTGTCGGCGTAGTCGGTGATGACCAGCGAGTTGTTGCCCGGGTTCACGTTGATGGTGTTGTTCGGGCTGATCAGCGGCCGCAGCACCGGCACCAGGTTGGCCGCGCTCTCGAAATTCATCTTGAAGATCTGCGTCACGATCTGGCCGCCGCCCGGCGCGCCGCCGCGCCCGCCCTGGGACACGGCGACGCTGCCGGTCTGCAGCTTGGCATCGGCTTCGGGAATCACCTTGTACAGGCCCGCGGCCTCGACCACGGTGAAACCCTGCAGGCGCAGCGCGGCCAGGAATTGCTGGAAGGCCTGGGCCGGGGCCAGCGGCTTCTCGCTGATCAGCGTCATGGTGCCCTTGACGCGCGGGTCGACCACGACGTTGCGGCCGGTGATGGTGGCCATGGAACGCGCCACGGCCTCGATCTCGGCCGCCGAGAAGTTCAGCGTCACCGGTTCATTGCTGCGCGGCGCGGTCTGGGCATGGGCGCCGGCACAGGCCAGCAAGGCGGCAGCGGCAACGGAGTGGAGGGCGACGCGCAGGCCGCGTGCAGTGAGGAAGGTCATGGAATTCAGCCCAGGGAAATGATAGAGCGCGCGCCGCTGCGCCGCCCGATGATGTTGAGGAAGTTGGCCAGCGCCGCCTCGCGCTCGGGCGAGGCGCTGGCCTCGCCGCGAAAGCGCAGGCGCTGGCCGACCCATTGGCCCGACCCGCTCAGCTGCAGGTGGCCTTCGAGGGTGCTCAGCGTGAGTTGCGGCGTATCGCCGCCGGCGAAGACCAGGCGGTAGCTGCCCATGGGGCGCAGCGTCGAAAGCCGCGAGGACACGCCCAGCGCGTCCAGCTGCAGCTGGCCTTCGCTGCGCGCCCGGCCCGCAATCCATTCGAGGCGCAGCCCCTGCGTGCGCAGCAGCAGCTGGCCCTGGATCTGCGCCGTGTTCCAGGGCGTGCCCAGGCCCGTGAGCAGGCCGGCAGGCCATTCGCTCTGCTGGTCCTGGATGCGCGCCTCGACGCCCTGCCAGTGCAGCAGGATGCGCGCCTGCAGCGGCTGCGGCGTGCAGCAGTCGGCGGTCAGCTGCAGCCGCACGCCACGCCAGTCGGGGCGCAACTGCCACTGCACGCGCGAGGGCAGGGCCAGCGGATCGCGGCTGCCCGCGCCGCCGCTGAGCACCAGGCGTGCCGAGCCGGTCCAGACCGTGCCGCGTGCGTCGCGCAGCTGCAGCTGGCCCGCGGTGGCGCGCTCGATGCCCGCGGCCAGCCAGTGCGCGGGCAGCGCCAGCACCAGCGTCAACAGCGCACCTGAAAGCGCACCGGCGAGGGCCCAGGGGCTGGTCGACAGCGAGGAGGCCGCTGCCGCGCGGCCGCGCACGGGACGGCGCAGGCTCCTCATGGCGCGGCTTCCGTGGGCGGCAGGCTCAGCACCAGATTGCCATCCCAGTGCTGATCGCCGGCCGCGGCCGCGGCGGGGGCCGCGCCGGTGGCCGCGGTGAGCTTCATCTCCACCGTGGCGACCTTGAAGTTCTGCCGTGCCTGGCCCAGCCAGGCGGCCAGCGCCGGCGCCGGCACCCGGGTCAGCGTGAGCTGCGCGCGTTCGCCCTGCAGCACCAGCCGCGCCGCCGCGCCCAGCTGGTTGGCCACCGATTCCTGCAGCGCGCGCTGCAGGTCCGGCCGCGCTGCCGGCAGCGCCTCGCCGCCCTCGGCCGCCGGCGGCGGCAGATCGGCCTGCAGGCGCAGGGCTTCGGCTTCGAGACGTTGCATGCGCTGCAGCTGCTGGTCCAGCAGCGCGTGCTGGGCCGGGGCCGCGCGCAGCGTCTGCAGCGCCGGCGCCAGCAGCACCCACCAGACCAGGGCCAGGCCGATGGTGCCGAGTGCCAGGGCCAGTGCCTGGCGTTCGCGCGGCGCGAGGGCGGCCCAGCGCGCGCGCCAGGCCTTGAGCTGCGCCGCGGAGTTATTGCGCGCGGTATTCATGGTTGTTCCTTTGCATGCAGTACCAGGCCCTGAGCGTCGAAGCGCGCGGCATAGCCCAGCGTGCCCAGTTGCGACTGCACCTGCGGCTGCGCCGCGGCGTCGATGCGGACGCCGAGCAGGCGCAGTTCCTGGTTGCCGTATTCGATGCCCTGCGGACGCAGGCCCTTGGGCAATGCCTGGCCTGCGGCCGACAGCATGGGTTCGAGCGCCTGCGCCGACAGGCTGCCGGTGCGCTGGCGCAACTGGGCGACTTCACGCTCCATCTGCACGGGCGCATCGACCACCAGCTGGATGCGCGGAAAGGCTTCAAGCAGGCTGGAGCGGACCGCGGCCTGCTTGGCGGCAAGCGCCTGGCGCTCCTTCCAGGCCCAGGCATTGAGCCCGACCAGCTGCGCCACCGCCAGCACGACGACCGCCCAGCGCGCCGCGCGCCACTGCGGCGCGCGCAGCAGCGACTGGGTGGCGCCGGCCAGGCGCCGCAGCGCATGGCTGCGGCCGCCGACCGCCAGGTCGAACTGCGCCAGGTCCCAGGCGCCGCGGCTGGCCTCCAGCAGGTGCTCGGCCAGGCCCGACAGCCGCACCGGCCGCTGCAGGCGCTGTTCGGCCAGCGCCGACACCGCCGGGGAGGCATCGACGGCAAGCTCGGCGGGCACGCTCAGCAGCGCCAGGCCTTCGCTGTCCAGCGGCGCGCACGCCACGCCCTGGTCGGGATGCACGCCGGTGGCCAGCAGCCAGGGCGATTCGGGCGTGCCCACGGCCCACAGCTGCGCCGCCGCGCCTTCGCCTGCGGGCGCGAACTGCGGCACGATGCGGTCCACGCGCCGTTCGGCGGCCTCGAGCGCCTGCAGGTGCGAGCGCAGCCAGGCCCGGTCGCAGGCCGCAACCCATGCCTGCTGCCCCGCGCGCGCGCCCGGCTGCAACGCGAAGTGCATGGTTTCGGGTTCGTCCAGCAGATGCTCCTCGACCAGGCCCTCGACGACCGAGCGCAGCCGCGTGGTGGCATTGCGGGCGCCCACGGCAATGCCTGCGGGCAGCGTGATGCTGTGCCAGGACAGCGCGTGGTGCGGCACGACGGCCACGACTTCGACCGCGCGCCCGGCGGGCGGCAGTTCGCCGGCCACGGCCGAGGCATGGCGCGCGACGCTCTGCCGGTCGAGGCTCAGCGCATAGGCGTATTGCCCTTCGGGGTCCGCGGACGCCAGCGGCAGTTGGATGATCAAAAGGCTCATAAAGGGTTGTTGCGTGCCGCGGGCCGTTCGGCCAGGGGCAGGTTCGAAGAGGTCCAGTTGCCGCGCTCGCGCCACAGCGTGACGACGTTCATGCCGGTGCGCTGCACCAGCGAGCGCTCGCTGACCAGCGTTTCACCGAGCCGCAGCCGGCCGCGGATCTCGAAGAAGGTCGATGAGATGCCGAGATTGTTCAGCGGCGCGTCGGAGGCGAGCCCGAGGCGGGCGCGGGCTTCGATGGTGTTGCGCAGCGGGCTGGCCTCGCGCGCCTGGATGAACTGGCTGGCCTTGGCCCAGTCGAGGCCCTCGAGGCTGGCCCAGATCACTTCGGCGCTGGCGGTGTTGAGGTTGACGGGCGTGACCACGGGCAGCATCGTCACATGCGGCTCCAGCCGGGCGATGATTTCGCGCGGGATACCCATCCAGCCGAGCTGGGCCAGCGTGCGCGGCATGAGCGGTGCCGTGGTTTCGGGGTTGCTGCCCGCGGCCTGGGCCGTGCGCAGGTTGACCGTGATCTGCTGCAGGTAGCTCGCGGGCACGCCCAGGCGGTCGAACAGCCGCGCGAAGGCCTGGTCGTTGGCCTCGTTGTCCTGCAGCAGGTTGCGCAGGTTCATGCGCGACTGCAGGTCGATGATCTCGCCGGAGAGGAAGGCATTGGTGGTTTCGCTCGAGCCGTCATCGACCTGGCTCACATTGCCTTCGGCGGCCAGGAAGGTCGAGAGCTTGGCTTCCTGCAGCGGCACCGCCCAGGGTTCGGCCAGATGGTCGGGACCGCCCGCGCGCCCGTCTTCGCGCAGCACCACGCGCGACCAGTCGAGCGCGCCCAGCAGGATCCAGCCGGCCTGGCTGCGCGCGCGCTCGGCGGTTTCGATCTCCACCGCGCGCCATTGCTGCCACAGCGCGGTGGCGGCAAACGTCGCCACCAGCGTCACGGTCAGCATGGCCGTGAGCAGCGCGGCACCGCGCGCCGGGCGGCGCGGGATGGGGGTGCGATGGCGCAGGTGAAACAGCTTCATGAGCGCATGTTCTGGCGCAGCGGATTGACCCAGTCGCGGATCAGCCGCCCGGACAGGCCGCTGCCGGGCGCCAGTTCGAGCACGATGCGCACGCCATCGGGGATCGCATTCGCCGCCGTGCCGCTGGCGGCGGTGGTGCCGGCCATGGTGCCGGTGTTGGTGGTCGTGGCGTCGGTCGTGGTGCCGGTGGTCGAGGCGGCGGCGGCCGCCGCCGCAGCCGCTGCCGCACTGGCCGCATCCGAAGCCGCGCTGGTCGAGGCATCGCTGGATTGCGGATTGCTCCAGGCGCCATCGCGGAAGAAGTAGATCGACCAGTTGGCCAGCGGGAACAGCGCGGTTTCGCGGGTGCGCTGCTCCGCGCTGGGATTGCGCGCCCAGAGCCCGGCCTGGTTCCAGGCATCGTTCCACTCGTTGCGGGTGCGCACCGGCGGCGACTGCCAGCGCAGCCATTGGTCGCTGCCCTGGCTGGTGCGCCGCGTCCACGCCACCACCAGGGCCCCGGCTTCGGGCGCCACGGCGTTGCGCCGCGTCATGCGCAGTGCCTGGCCGTCCCAGGCGATGGCCTGGGTGTTGTCCAGCGCCATCAGGCCGTCGAGGTCAGCGCTCCATTGCGCCAGCGCGGTCTGCATCACCGCATGCGCATCGGTATGGGCCTGGGTGTACTGCTGCGAGCGCATCATGCTGTCCAGCCCGCGCCAGCCCATCAATGCCATCAGCGCCATGGCCACCAGGGCGACCAGCAGTTCCACGAGCGTGAAACCGCGGGCATGGGCATGGGGGCGAGGGATGCGGCACCGGTGCTTGGTGCGCTGCGATGCTCCCGTGGTTCCACCGCCTTTGAAAACGCAACGGTCCGAGACGCGCAGGGAGTACTCCATCAGAACCGTCCCACGATGGAGGTGATGCTCAGCACCGGATACTGGCCGTCGCTGACCTTGACGTCGGCGCGGCGGAAACTCGGGTTGGGCGTGGGCCGCACGACCAGCGTGACATTGAACAGCTTGCCCGCCTGCTCGCAGGTGCCGCTGCTGTCGCCCACTGGCGGCATCTGCTGCGACAGGCGCATGCGCACCAGTTCATTTTCGGCGCACAGCTGGCCCAGCAGCATGTCGGTCTGGCGCTGGGCGTTGCGCGTCAACGCCGAGGTCGCCTGGGTGCCCGCGAGCAGCGCGATCGCGACGATGCCCAGCGCGACCAGAACTTCGATCAGCGTGAAGCCGCGGGCGCGGCGCGGCAGCGGCCTCATTGGCTGCCTTCGGGCCCGAACGGCCGCAGGCCGTCGGTGCCGATGGCCAGGCGCAGTTCGGGGGTGTCCACATGCGTCAAAAGCGTGCGCTGCGGTGGCAGCAGCGGATCGGGGCCGAGAACCAGCACGGTACCGTCGGCGACGCGCGTGCCCGCATCGAGCCACTGCGTGGGCAGGGTGCTGCCGGGTGGCAAGCCGACGAAACGAAAACCGTTGCCCTGGACCTGCCAGCGCACCAGCGTGCCGCTGGCGCGCGCCTGCGCCCGGCCGGCTTCGAGCAGGGCGGCCAGCCGCTGGCCTTCGCGCTCGAGACGGCTTTGCCCGGTGTCGCGCAGCGACAGCGCGACCCCGGCCGTGGCCAGTGCCATGATGCTGATTACCACCAGCAACTCCAACAGGGAAAAACCGCGTGCGCGTGTCATCACCGGATCCGGTCAAGCAGGGGGAGGGCGCCAGGAGCGCTACCCCGCAGGGCGCTTTACTGCCAGCTGCCGATGTCGGCGTCGTTGCCTTCGCCGCCGGGCTGGCCGTTGGCGCCCAGTGACATTACGTCGACTTCACCCTTGATGCCAGGGTTCAGGTACTGATAGGGATTGCCCCAAGGGTCGTTGGGCAGTTTCTCGATGTACGGCTTCCAGTTGTTGGGCTGGGGGCCGGATGTGGGGCGGGCGACCAGCGACTGCAGTCCCTGCTCCGTCGTTGGATAGCGCTGGTTGTCCAGTCGGTAGAGCTTGAGCGCCTGCATGATGTTGGTGATGTCGGTGCGTGCCGCCGTGCGGCGCGCATCGTCGGCGCGGCTCAGCAGGTTGGGCACGATCAGCGCGCCCAGCACGCCGATGATGACAAGCACGACCATCAACTCGATCAGGGTGAAGCCGCGTTGCGCGGATTGGCGCAGGGAGCGCGCGGCTGGGCGACTGGGCGCGGTAATGAAATTCATTTGCTGTAATGTCATATGAGTTCATGATAATAGGTCATGGTGACAAATTCGCTTCAAATCTGGCGCGTGCGTACGGGCACACTGATTCTGTGGGCCTCCGCGGGCGCCTGCGTGGTGTTCTGGGCGCTGCGTCTGGCCACGCCGGCAGGCGCGGCCATGGTGCCGGTTGCCGCGCCCGCGCCCGTCTCGGTGGACCTGCAGGCCATGGCGCAGGTGCTTGGTGCCGGCCCGGCGCTGCCGGTGGCCCAGGCGCCCGCCGCGCCAAGCCGCTATACGCTGCACGGGCTGTTGGCGGGGCGCGACAGTGGACGCGGCGCGGCGGTCATTGGCGTCAACGGCCAACCGGCCAGGGCCTTCCCCGTGGGCGCGCAGGTGGACGAAGGCCTGGTGCTTCAGTCCGTCGGGGTGCAGCAAGCCCGGCTGGGTCCGTCGCAGCAGGGTTCGGCCACGGTGACGCTTGAATTGCCGATCAAGAAATAAACCACTCACCCGGTGCGGGTGCTGCCTGGGTCCATTGCGCGGCGGTAGGCACCTGCGCGGGATGCGCGCGCAGCCAGTGCACGCAGCGCGCCACGCCCGCATGGGTGATCCACACCATGTCTCCTGGCAGGCCGGCGATTCCCCCCAGTGCGGCCTGCACCCGTTGCAGCATCGCCGATAGCGGCTCGCCGCCGCCGGGCGCATGGCCGTGCAGGTCGCCAGCCCAGGCATCGACCTCGGTGCGCGCCAAGCTCTCCCAGGGCCGGCCTTCCCAGGCGCCGAAATCCATTTCCTGCAGGCGTGCGTCCGGCAGGCTGCGCAGTTCGGGCCGCAGGGCCTGCAAGGCCTGCGCCAGTTGGGCGCAGCGGCGCAGCGGCGAATGCCGCACGCGTGCCTGCGCCGGCAGGGCCTCGGCCAGCGCCTGTGCCGCCCGCTGCGTGGCCAGCGCGTCCGCCTCGACGTCGAGCCGGCCGTAACAGAGGCCGGGCGCCACCAGCGGCGCGGCATGCCGCACCAGCCACAGCCGCGGTGTCATGCGGCGCTGCGCAGCACGCCAATGGCCGCGCCCAGATAGAACGCAATTTCGCAGACCTGCTGGGTCGCGCCCAGGCAGTCGCCGGTAAAGCCCTGCAGGCGCCGCGCAAACCAGCGCGCCATCCACAGCGCCGCGAGCGCGCTGCCCAGCAGGCCCAGGGCAAGCGCCCCCGGCGGCTGGAGCCCGGCGTAAAGCGCGAGCGGCGCCACGCACCACAGGCCGGCCGCGGCCAGCGCGCGCGCCGTGATGCGCTCCGCCAGCGGCTTGCTCTTGGAGCGTGCGGTGTCGCCGACATGCGCCAGCGTGCGCACCAGGCACAGCGGCCAAAAGCGCGAGACCACGTGCGCGAGCGCCAGGGCGGCCGCGGCCGCGGCCAGGCTGTGGCTGCCCAGCACGGCCAGCAGGCTGATCTTGGCCAGCAGCGCCAGCACCAGCGCCAGCGCGCCATAGGCGCCTAGGCGCGAGTCCTTCATGATGTCGAGCGCGCGCTCGCGCTCGGCGCTGCCGCCCAGGCCATCGGCCACATCGGCGAGGCCGTCCTCATGGAATCCACCCGTCATCCACGCCGTGGCCGCGCAGCACAGCACGGCGGCCGCGAGCGGCGCGAACGGGCTGGGCGCGAGCGCCGCATGCGCTGCCGCATAGCTCCCCGCACCGGCGGCCCCCACGATCCAGCCGATGCCGGGAAAATGCGCGGCGCTGGCGCGCAGCATGTCCGGGCTGAAGCCGACCCAGGCCGCGAGCCGCCCGGTCACCGGAATGCGGGTGAAGAACTGCAGGGCCAGCAGATAGTGGCGCAGGGCTTGCATGCCGCGCGCCGGCCTACTGCAGGAAGAGCCGGTAGGCGGGATTGTGCGTTTCCTCGACCCAGGGGTAGCCCACCGAGGCCAGGAAGGCGTCGAAGGCCTGCGCATCCTCGGCCGGCACCTGCATGCCGACCAGGATGCGGCCATAGTCCGCGCCCTGGTTGCGGTAATGGAACAGCGAGATGTTCCAGGTCGGCGCCATCATGCTCAGGAACTTGAACAGCGCGCCCGGGCGCTCGGGGAACACGAAGCGCAGCAGGCGCTCATCCTGCGCCAGCGGCGAATGGCCGCCCACCATATGGCGCAGGTGCTCCTTGGCCATCTCGTCGAAGGTCAGGTCCAGCGCATCGAAGCCGTTCTTCTGGAAGTTCTTGGCGATCTTCTCCGACTCGCCCTTGGCCGCCGTGGTCAGGCCGACGAACACATGCGCGCGCTGCTGGTGGCTGATGCGGTAGTTGAACTCGGTCACGTTGCGCTGGCCGCCGGGCAGCCGGCCCACGACCTCGCAAAAGCGCTTGAAGCTGCCGCGCTCCTCGGGAATGGTCACCGCGAACAGCGCCTCGCGCTCCTCGCCGACCTCGGCACGCTCGGCGACGAAGCGCAGCCGGTCGAAATTCATGTTCGCGCCGCAGAGGATGGCGGCATAGGTCTCGCCCTTGGTCTTGTGCGTCGCGACGTACTGCTTGATCGCGGCCACGGCCAGCGCGCCCGAAGGCTCGACGATGGCGCGGGTGTCGACGAACACGTCTTTGATCGCGGCGCAGACCGCGTCGGTATCGACCACCACATATTCGTCGACCAGGTCGCGTGCGATGCGGAAGGTTTCCTCGCCCACCAGCTTCACCGCCGTGCCGTCGGAAAACAGCCCGACGTCGCTCAATTCCACGCGTTCTCCGGTCTGCACCGACTGCGCCATCGCATCCGAGTCGCGCGTCTGCACGCCGATCACCTTGATGTCGGGGCGCACCGCCTTGAGATAGTTCGCCACGCCCGAGATCAGGCCGCCGCCGCCAATGGCGACAAACACCGCATCGAGGCGCTGGCTGCCGAGCTTTTGCAGCTGGCTCAACATTTCCATCGCAATCGTGCCCTGGCCCGCAATGACGTCCGGGTCGTCGAACGGGTGCACGAAGGTCAGGCCCTGCTCCTGCTGCAGTTGCAGCGAGTGCTTGTAGGCATCGGAATAGCTTTCGCCGGCCAGCACCACCTCGCCGCCGAGCGCCTGCACGGCATCGATCTTGACCTGGGGCGTGGTGGTGGGCATCACGATCACCGCGCGGCAGCCGAGCTTGCGCGCGCTCATCGCCACGCCCTGGGCATGGTTGCCGGCCGAGGCACAGATCACGCCGCGCTGCAACTGCTCCTGGCTCAGGTGCGCCATCTTGTTATAGGCGCCGCGCAGCTTGAAGCTGAACACCGGCTGCTGGTCTTCGCGCTTGAACAGCACCTTGTTGTGCAGGCGCCGGCTCAGGTTCCTGGCAGGCTGCAGCTCCGATTCCACGGCCACGTCATAGACGCGGGCGGTCAGGATGCGGGTGAGATAGTCGGCGGGAGTCAGGTGTTTCGTCATGGTCGGCAAAGAGGCAGGCCCGCGGGGAGGTCGGGCCGCCATCATAGGCTTTAGCGCGCGCCGGGGTGCGCGGTCGGACACTGCTGTTCCACTGGCGCCGACGGGGTAGCAGATGGAAAAAGGCAAAAAAAGCCCCAGGCGGTAAGGCCTGGGGCTGAATCCACCATTAGAGGAGGTGGAGGAGACAAAGGGTGCGATGCAGAAAGAATGTCCTGCGGTCCGCCTGAAAAATACAATCACATCAGGTAACGCTTGACGCAATTGTAGCGCAAATCATGCTGCGTTGCAGCAAAATGAGGGTTTACCGGGATGGCGATGCCATTTCGCAACAGTTAATACAAAAGGAAACGACATGGAATGCACAGTGAGTTGGACCGGCGCCAGCGGAACCCGGTCCGGCATGGGCTTTGTGGCCGAGACCGGTAGCGGCCATATCCTGGCCATGGACGGCGCTCCGGATGAAAAGAATCCCGCCAACGGCGGCCGCAATCTTGCGCCGCGCCCCATGGAGGCGCTGCTGGCCGGCACCGGCGGCTGCACCGCCTATGACGTGGTGCTGATTCTCAAGCGCGGCCGCCACGACGTGCGCGGCTGCAGCGTCAAGCTCAGTTCGGAGCGCGCGGACACCGACCCCAAGGTGTTCACCAGGATCCACATGCAGTTCACCGTGACCGGCAAGGGCGTGCCAGCCGGCGCCGTGGAGCGCGCCATCGCCATGAGCCACGAGAAATACTGCTCGGCCAGCATCATGCTGGGCAAGACCGCCGAGATCACGACGGGCTTCGAGATCATCGAAGCCTGAGGCGGGCCTCAGATGTAATGCGCAGTTGTCGTCATGACCTTGGCGGCCGCGCGCATTAGCTGCTGCACCGGCGCGGGCAGCAGCACGGCGCCGGCTTCGAGCGCGTCGGCCGCATGCCGCTCCTCGTCTTCCTTCATGCGCTGCACCACGGCGCGCGAAGCCAGGTCCTGGTCGGGCAGGCGGCCCAGGTGGCTGCCCAGGTGCGCCGATACCTGGTTTTCGGTTTCGACCACAAAGCCCAGGCTGACCTTGTCGCTGACCTTGGCTGCAGCCACGCCGATGGCAAACGCGCCCGCGAACCACAGGGGATTGAGCAGGCTGGGGCGCTGGCCCAGGGCATCGAGCCGGCTGCGGCACCAGGCGAGGTGGTCGGTTTCCTCGCGCGCCGCCTCGATCAGGTGGGCGCGCAGATGGTCGTCGCGCGTGACCATGGCCTGGGCGCTGTAGAGCGCCTGGGCACAGACCTCGCCCACATGGTTGACGCGCATCAGCGCGCCGGACAGGCGCTGCTCGGCCTCGCTCATCGGCGCTTCGGCCAGGCCCTGCGCGGGCGATGGCTGAGAGGCCGCAGGGCGGGCAAACAGGGTGCGGAGCGCAGCGTCCGCTGCCATCAAGATCTTGTCCATAGCGTTAAAAACTTCTGCCTGACGAAAAGCGTGGGTTGGCGGGTGCCGGACCGCGCGCCCCCAGGGCCGAATGGGGTCCTCGTGCATGGATTGTGCCGCGCATTGAAGCGGTGTTGCAACCTAGCAACGAAATCCTCGAATCCGGCCGCTTGTGGGTGAATTGCTTTGCGCATCCGGCGGTGGTCTGTTGCAATAGCAAAAGCTTCCCCACCAGGAGGTTGGCGCGGGTAACCGGCGAATCCAGGGTTTGAACCTGCTTTTCTGCCCCCGACGCCCTCTGTTAAACCTTGGAGTAATTCGCAATGAAAAAATCCCTGATTGCCCTGGCCGTGTTGGCTGCTTCCGGCGCTGCAATGGCTCAATCTTCCGTGTCCCTGTTCGGTATCATCGACACCGGCATCGGCTACATTGACAACGCTACCCCCGCCAACGGCAACAAGTGGGGCGTCGGCACCAGCGGCAACGCTACCAGCCGCATCGGTTTCCGCGGCGTGGAAGACCTGGGTGGTGGCCTGAAGGCTGGCTTCTGGCTCGAAGGCGAAGTGTTCGGCGACGACGGCAATGCCGGCGGCCTGAACTTCCGTCGCCGTTCGACCGTGGGCCTGGAAGGCAACTTCGGTGAAGTGCGCCTGGGCCGCGACCAAGTCGCCGGCTACAACAAGACCAGCTCGTACGACCTGTTCGGTCAAACCGGTGTCGGCCAGTTCATGGGCTGGCGCAACTGGGACGGCGCTGTCAACACCGGCAACGTCGGCGACGAAAACGGCATCCGCGCGAACAACCTGGTCAGCTACTACACCCCCAACTTCAGCGGCTTCAAGGCTGGCATCAGCTACGGCTTCGACGAAGTGCAAGGCGAGTCCAACGCCGGCCGTTACATCGGCGGCAACGTTTCCTATGACAACGGCCCCTTCAGCGTGGCCCTGTCGTATGACCGCCTGGAAATCTCCCAGCCCGCACGTGGCCTGGGCGACCGTGACAACGTCACGCTGGCTGGTTCGTACAACTTCGGCGTGGCCAAGCTGATCGGTATCGCTCAACAGCAACAGTACTCGTACGACGCTGGCGGCGCTGACCGCAAGTTCAACAACTACGCCCTGGGTGTTGCTGCACCTGTCGGCGGCGCTGGCGAAGTCAAGCTGCAATACGCTCGCTACGACCAGAAGGCCACCAGCGGCGAAGCCGACCAGCTGTCGCTGGGCTATGTCCACAACCTGTCGAAGCGCACTGCTGTGTACGGCACCGTTGCTTACCTGAAGAACAAGGACGGCTCGTCGCTGGGTCTGCAGTCCAAGGGTATCAACACCACCGCTGCTGTGAACCAAAAGCAAACCGGCGTGCAAGTCGGCGTGCGCCACTCGTTCTAATGACGGGCTGAGTCCGCTCAGCTTTTCTTAGAAAATAAAAAAGCCAGTCTTCGGACTGGCTTTTTTTTGCCTTTTTCATGCCAAGGGATTGCACTAGCTAGGGAAAATCCGGCAGGGAAAACCTGTGTTGTGATGCTGCACTGGTATCTAGTCGTAATAAAAGTGGCTCCATAAAATGGACTTCCCAGCCACATTTTTATTCATAAAGAGAGACAGCAGCATGCAAAAATCGTTTGTGAAAAGTGCCATTGCCTTGGCCGCCCTGGTGGTTTCTGCGCCCGCGGTATTTGCACAGCAAGGCGGCAGCAGTGTACAGATTTACGGTATTGTCGATGCTGCATTGCGTCATACCAATAATGAAGGCGCGGGCGGTAATTCCTCGCTGACCAAAATGATTGGCGGGGGCATGTCGCAAAGCCGCTGGGGTATCAATGTGACCGAGGACCTGGGCGGCGGCCTGAAGGCCATTGCCAACCTGGAAAACCGTTTCCTCACCGACTCCGGTAATTCGGCCACGACCAATTACTGGCAACAGTCGTGGGTGGGCATGCAGGGCGGCTTCGGGCGCCTGACCATGGGGCGCCAGTACAACGTCCTGTTCGACCTGGTGACCTCGACCTATTCGTCGTTCCCGTATTCGCCCTACATGGAAGCCTACAAGCCGGAAATCGGCATGTCGCTGGGCGCGCGCGCCAACAACATGCTCAAGTACATGGCCGAGGTCGGTGCGTTCCGTGGCGCATTGCAGTATTCGTTCGATGAGAAGGACGGCAATCCCGCCAACGCGCGCACCGCAGGCGGCTATCTGCGCTACTCGGCCAACGGCATTTCCGCCGGCGTGGGCTACCAGAACTACCAGCTGCCGCAAGGCTCGACCATCGAGGCCTGGACCCTGGGCGGCTCCTACCGCATGAACGCGCTGTACCTGAACGTCGGCTATGGCGAGAACAAGATCGACGGCACGCCGGGTGCGATCGATTCGGCGGTCATCGCCAACATGTGGAGCGGCGACACCAACGGCGGCTTCACGCGCGGCCAGGCCAACAAGCGCCAGATGGCCAAGATCGGTTTCGGCTACCAGTTCACGCCGCAGATCAATGCCGGCCTGCACTACTACTATGCCAAGCAGTCGGGCAGCCCGGCGTCGGCCGACAACGGCAATACCAACTTCATCGTCGGCGTGATCGATTACGCGTTCTCCAAGCGCACCGATGCGTATTTCGGCATCGATTACACCAAGATCCGGGACGGTGAGAATGTCGTTCTGGATCCCGTGAGCCGGGCACGCGATCGCACGGGTATTACCGTGGGTCTGCGCCACCGCTTCTAAATAAAAAATCCCCGCGAGGGGATTTACATGATTACCCTTCAATCAGGGTACATATCCGCAGGGCGCAGGGTTCGACGGCTTGTCCATCGAATATCTGCGCCCTGTTTTACTGGTATTCAGGTATATCGCTTGGCATGCAGGCTGTCTTTCATTTGCTGTAAGACGGGTTGCAATGGCTCGCCGATGCGCAGCGCCACGCAGGTGGCCAGCACATCGATGATCAGCAGGTGCATCAGCCGCGAGACCATCGGACTGTAGCGGTCGTAGCCCTCGGGATGGTCGGCAGCCAGCACGATGTCGCAGGCATGGGCCAGCGGCGAACCGCTGGCGGTGATCGCGATGGTCGTGGCGCCGCGCTGGCGCGCAATGCCGGCGGCGTCCATCAGATCGCGCGTGCGGCCCGAGTTCGAGATGATCAGCGCGCAGTCGCCGGGCCCGAGCAGGGTGGCGCTCATCACCTGGATATGGCCGTCGCTGCTCGCCAGGCTGGTCACGCCCAGGCGGAAGAACTTGTGCTGCGCATCCTGCGCGACGATGCCGGAGTTGCCGGCGCCATAGAATTCAATGCGCCGGCCCTGTTGCCAGCTGCTGACCACGGCCAGCGCCGCGCGCTCCAGATCCGCCACTTTCGCGGCATTGCGGTATTGCAGGAAGGCTGCGACTGCGTTGTCGACGACCTTGACCAGCACGTCGCCGGTCTTGTCATCGCTGTCGACGCTGCGGTGGATGAAGGGCACGCCTTCGTTGGCGTTGTTGGCCAGCTTTACCTTGAAGTCGGCCAGGCCGTCATAGCCCATGCTGCGGCAAAAGCGCACCACCGTGGGTTTGCTGACATGCGCACGCTCGGCCAGCAGCCGCACGGGCAGCTGGGCAAAGGCCTGCGGGTCGGCCAGCACGAGGCGCGCCACGCGCTGTTCGGCGGGGGCCAGCGACGGCAGGGAGGCGGTGATGCGATCTAACATGGGAATCCTGGTGGCAAAGGCGCGGGAGCAGCGCCAATGTAACCGCAGTTGCGGGCGCCGCAGCAGCGTGCGCCTACACTGCGCATTTGCAGCGCATGCGCTTGTAAGATAACAAGGCTTCGGCATCCTGCGAGATGGGTGCTTTTCAAGATGGGACAGGTCATGAGTCAGCTCGACGCGCTTCGACAGTTCACCACCGTGGTGGCGGACACCGGCGATTTTCGCCAGATTGCACAATACTTGCCGCAGGATGCGACCACCAACCCGTCGCTGATCCTCAAGGCGGTGCAGATGCCCGAGTATGCGCCGCTGCTCAAGGCCACCGTGGTCCAGCGCCGGGGGCGACCGCTGGACGAGGTCATGGACCGCTTGCTGGTGCGCTTTGGCTGCGAGATCCTGGCGCTGGTGCCCGGACGCGTATCCACCGAAGTCGATGCACGCCTGTCGTTCGACACCGAGGCCACGGTGACACGTGCCGAGCGCATCATCGAGCTGTACCAGGCCGAGGGCGTGGACATCAGCCGCGTGCTGATCAAGATCGCCGCGACCTGGGAGGGCATCGAGGCCGCGCGCCGGCTCGAGCAGCGCGGCATCCATACCAATCTGACCTTGATGTTCTCGCTGTGCCAGGCCGTGGCCTGCGGCCAGGCGAAGGTGCAGCTGGTTTCGCCGTTCGTCGGACGCATCTACGACTGGTACAAGAAGCAGGCCGGCGCCTCCTGGGACGAAGCCGCGATGGCCGGCGCCAACGACCCTGGCGTGCGCTCGGTGCGCGCCATCTACGCGCATTACAAGCGCTTTGGCATCGCCACCGAAGTCATGGGCGCGAGCTTTCGCAATCTGGGCCAGATCACCGCGCTGGCGGGTTGCGATCTGTTGACGATCGCCCCCGACCTACTGGGCCAGCTGGCGGCCAGCGAGGCGCCGCTGGAGCGGGCACTGGCGCCCGAGGCGGTGCAGGCGCTCGACCTGCCCGCACTGCACTATGACGAAGCGGGTTTTCGCTTTGCGCTCAACGAGGATGCAATGGCCACCGAGAAGCTGGCCGAAGGCATACGCGCGTTTGTGGCCGATACGCTGAAGCTCGAATCCTTGATGCAGAAGGCGGCTGCCTAGGATGAGCGAGCTGTGCCATGAAACCGCCGCCTGGCGGGCGCTCGAGCGCCACTACCGGGAGGAAATGGCGGATTTCGATATCGCCGCCGGTTTTGCGGCCGATCCCGGCCGCCTTGCCGCATTGAGCCAGCAGGCGCCGCATGTGTTTGCCGATCTGTCCAAGAACCGCGTCACGCCGCGTACCGAGCAGCTGCTCGTGGCGCTGGCGCAGGAATGCGGCGTTGCAGACCGGCGCGACCAGATGTTCGCGGGGGCGCCGATCAATACCTCCGAGGCGCGTGCCGTCATGCACTGGCTGCTGCGCATGCCGCGCGACGGCGGCCTGCTGCGCGAGCAGGGCGTGGTGACCGCGATGGCCGCGCCGGTGCGCGAAGCCCTGGATGCGGTGCACGTGACGCTGGATGCGATGCTGGAGCTGGCCGCGCAGGTGCGCGCCCGGCCGGAGATCACCGACATCGTCAACATCGGTATCGGCGGCTCGCATCTGGGACCTGAAGTCGTGGTCAATGCGCTCGAGGACTGGTGCGATCCCGGCAAGCGCTTTCATTTCGTCTCGAATGTCGACGGCCATGAGCTGGGCCATGTGCTGTCGCGCGTGCGCCCGCAAAGCACGTTGTTCCTGGTGGCCTCGAAGTCGTTCACCACGGCCGAGACCATGCTCAATGCGCATTCGGCGCGCGCCTGGTTCCTGGCGCAGGGCGGGTCCGAGGACGCGGGTGCGGCATGCCGCATTGCCGACCATTTCATCGCGCTCACGACCAACGTCGCCGCGGCCGCCGAATTTGGCATCGAGCGCACGCTGGGGTTCTGGGACTGGGTGGGCGGGCGCTACTCGCTGTGGTCGGCCATCGGCCTGCCGATCGCGATTGCCGTCGGTCCCGCGCATTTCCGCGCGCTGCTGGCGGGCGCGCATGCGATGGACACGCATTTCGTCACCGCACCGCTGGCGCGCAACCTGCCGGTGCGCCTGGGCCTGATCGACATCTGGTACCGCAACTTCCATGGCTACGGCAGCCGCTGCATCGCGCCCTACAGCCATGGGCTGCGGCGGCTCACGGCCTACCTGCAGCAGCTGGAAATGGAGAGCAATGGCAAGCAGGTCGACGCGCAGGGGCGGCGCCTTACCGCAGCAACTTCGGCCGTGGTGTGGGGCGAGCCCGGCACCAACGGCCAGCATGCGTTCTTCCAGATGCTGCACCAGGGTCCGGACGTGATTCCGGTGGAGTTCATCGCCATGCGCGGCGGCGGCAAGTACCTGGGCGCGCACCAGCAAAGCCTGCTGATCAACGCCGTGGCCCAGGCGCAGGCGCTGATGGTCGGGCGGCGCGAGGAATGCAGCGAGAAGTACTGCCCGGGCAACCGGCCCAGCAGCTTCTTGCTGCTGCAGCAGCTCGACCCGGCATCGCTGGGCGCGCTGATCGCGCTCTATGAACACCGGGTGTTCGTCACGGGCGCGGTCTGGGGCATCAACAGCTTCGACCAGTGGGGCGTCGAGCTGGGCAAGAACCTGGCGCGTGACCTGGCCGCGCGCCAGGACCGCGGCGATTGGCAGGATGTCGACGCGTCGACCGCGGGCCTGATGCGGCGCCTGATCGCGGCCGATCTGCCTTAGCGCCGCCTTGCTGCGCACATGAAAAAACCCGCAGGCCTTTCGGTCTGCGGGTTTTTTCTGGCTGAGGCTGGCAGGCCTTGCGGCCTGCGGGACAGCGGGGACCTGGGCAATTACATGCCCATGCCGCCCATGCCACCCATGCCGCCCATGCCGCCACCCATGCCGCCCATGTCGGGCGCTGCGTCGGCCTTGGGAGCGTCGGCAATCATGCACTCGGTGGTCAGCAGCAGGGCTGCGACGGAAGCGGCGTTCTGCAGCGCAGTGCGTGTGACCTTCGTGGGATCCAGGATACCCATTTCAATCATGTCGCCGTAGGTGTCGTTGGCGGCGTTGAAGCCGAAGTTGCCCTGGCCCTTGAGCACGGCATCGACCACGACCGACGGTTCGCCACCGGCGTTCGACACGATTTCGCGCAGGGGCGCTTCGACAGCCTTCAGGATCAGCTTGATGCCGGCGTCCTGGTCGGCGTTGTCGCCGGTCAGTTGGCCCACAGCCTGCTTGGCGCGCAGCAGTGCCACGCCGCCGCCGGCCACGATGCCTTCTTCCACAGCGGCACGGGTAGCGTGCAGTGCGTCTTCGACACGTGCCTTCTTTTCCTTCATTTCGACTTCGGTGGCAGCGCCGACCTTGATCACGGCAACGCCGCCGGCCAGCTTGGCCACGCGCTCTTGCAGCTTTTCACGGTCGTAGTCCGAAGTGGCTTCTTCGATCTGGATACGGATCTGCTTGACGCGGGCTTCGATTTCAGCAGCCTGGCCAGCACCGTCGATGATGATGGTGTTTTCCTTGCCGATTTCAACGCGCTGCGCCTGGCCCAGGTCTTCCAGCGTGACCTTGTCCAGGGTCAGGCCGACTTCTTCGGCAATGACCTTGCCGCCCGTCAGGATGGCGATGTCTTCCAGCATGGCCTTGCGGCGGTCGCCGAAGCCAGGTGCCTTGACAGCCACGACCTTCAGGATGCCGCGGATGGTGTTGACCACCAGGGTCGCGAGGGCTTCGCCTTCGACGTCTTCGGCAATGATCAGCAGGGGACGGCCAGCCTTGGCGACTTGCTCCAGCGTGGGCAGCAGGTCACGGATGTTGCTGATCTTCTTGTCGAACAGCAGCACGAAGGGGTTGTCCAGGATGGCCGATTGCTTTTCCTGGTTGTTGATGAAGTAGGGCGACAGGTAGCCGCGGTCGAATTGCATGCCTTCGACGACTTCGAGTTCGTTGTCCAGGCTCTTGCCTTCTTCAACGGTGATCACGCCTTCCTTGCCGACCTTGTCCATTGCGTTGGCAATGATCTGGCCCACGGACTCGTCGGAGTTCGCGGAGATCGAGCCGACCTGGGCGATTTCCTTGGAAGTCGTCGTGGCCTTGGATTGCGACTTGAGCTGCTCGACCAGAACGGCCACGGCCTTGTCGATACCGCGCTTCAGGTCCATGGGGTTCAGGCCGGCGGCAACGTACTTCGAGCCTTCGCGCACGATGGCTTGCGCCAGCACGGTGGCGGTCGTGGTGCCGTCACCGGCGATGTCGTTGGTCTTGGAAGCCACTTCCTTCACGAGCTGGGCGCCCATGTTCTGCAGCTTGTCCTTGAGTTCGACTTCCTTGGCCACGGACACACCGTCCTTGGTCACGGTGGGGGCGCCGAACGAGCGCTCGAGCACCACGTTGCGGCCCTTGGGGCCCAGGGTCACCTTGACCGCGTTGGCCAGGATGTTCACGCCTTCAACCATGCGGGCGCGTGCTTCGCCACCGAAAACTACGTCTTTAGCTGCCATTTTGATTCTCCGAATTCGTTAACAGGAATGCTGGGAAGAGAAGATTTACTTCTCGACGACTGCGAACAGGTCGTCTTCCTTCATCACCAGCAGTTCGTCGCCATCGACCTTGACGGTCTGGCCGCTGTACTTGCCGAACAGAACGCGGTCGCCGACCTTGACGTTCAGGGCGATCAGTTCGCCCTTGTCGTTCTTCTTGCCCGGGCCGACGGCCAGGATCTCGCCCTGATCGGGCTTTTCGGCAGCGTTGTCGGGGATATAGATGCCCGAAGCAGTCTTGGTTTCGTTTTCCAGGCGCTTGACGATCACGCGATCGTGCAGAGGACGAAGTTGCATAACATCTCCAAATACATCAACAGGTTGAAACAACACTGCCAAGCCGGAGCTCGGCAGGAAATCATGGGGAACCGTTGCTGTTAGCACTCGGTCCCGCTGAGTGCTAATCATAAGGGGGTTTTTCGCAGTTTCAAGTGTTTTGCGCAAAGAGCCTGGGACTGGATGGGACAGCGGCCTATTGACCATCCGCGCCCTTCCTGCAAGACCAGGCTCAAGCCGCCCCCGGTGCCGGCGGCGGGCTGGCCATCATCATGGTCGGAACGGCCAGCGGCAGGCCGGCGGTCTTGAAGTCATCCAATATCGTGAACAGCAGGTCGCTGCGCACGCCGCTGGCCAGGCGCGGGCTGGAGACATAGGCAATGGCCTGGAAGATCAGGCTGCCGTTCTCTATGCCCTCGAGGCTCAGCGACGGCTCCGGCGTTTCCAGCACGCCGGGATGCGCACGGCACGCGGCCAGCATGAGTTCGCGCACCTGCTTGGCATCGGTCGACAGCGGCAGCGGCAGGCGGATCAGCACGCGGCCCTCGGCGGCGGTCAGCGTCATGTTGCGCACCGTCTTGGTGATGAACTCGGAGTTCGGCACGATGACGGTGGAGCGGTCGCCAAGCTGGATCTCGGTGGCGCGCACGTTGATGCGCTTGATGTCGCCTTCGGTCGTGCCCAGCACCACCCAGTCGCCGACCTTGACGGGCCGCTCGGCCAGCAGGATCAGCCCGGAAATGAAGTTCTGCACGATGGCCTGCAGGCCGAAGCCGATACCCACCGACAGGGCGCTGGCGATCCAGGCGATGCGGTTGATGCCTATGCCCATGGCCGACAGCCCGGCCGCGACCACCAGCACGATGCCCACGTAGTTGAGCAGCGTGGCCAGCGAGCTCTGCATGCCCGGCTCCATGGTGGTGGTGGGCAGGTAGCGTTCGCGCAGCCAGTTGCGGAACACGCGCAGGGCGACGAAACCGCCCACCAGCACCGCCAGCGCGCTGAAGATCGCCGCGGGCTTGATCTGGAATTCGCCGATGGTGAGGCCGGCGCTGATGCGGTCGGTCTGCTGCAGCACCTCCTCGGGCCGCGTGCCCAGCTGCGCGCCCAGCGCGATCAGCATGTAGAGGAACAGCAGCACGCGCGCCAGCGCCGACAGCACCACGGCCGCCTGGTCCAGCGTGGACGGCGCGAAGCCGAAGCTCTTTTGCAGGCGCTGGCCGAAGTCGCCGCGCGAGGAAACCAGCGCCATGAACAGGTCGTCGGCAAACTTGAACAGCACGTAGAAGCTCAGGCCGACGAGGCCGGTCCAGGCCAGCTGCATGGCCACCACGCTGGCCACGCTGATATAGCCGATGACCACCAGCAGCACCACGCCCACCAGCGACAGCGTGACCACCGTCAGCACCAGGCCCTCCCACAGCGGACGCGGCGCAGGCGGCTCTGCCGGGTCGCCGGGCTGCGGCTGGTTCAGGCGCGTGAGCATCGCGGCCATCAGCAGCACCAGCGCCAGCGCGGTGATGCCCTGGCACACGCGCAGCGCGGGCAGGCTGAGCTCGGAGATGGCGGCGACCTGCATGGGCACCCAGACCAGCACGCCGACCAGCGCCACCAGCCAGGGATAGGGCCGCAGCCGCAGCGCCAGCGCATCGGACAGCGGCGCCAGCCGCCATGAGGGCCGGGCATTGGCCAGCAGCGCGCGGCCCAGGCTGGTCACGAAGACGATGTACAGCACCGATTCGTCGACCAGCGCCACGAGCTTGCTCGACTGCGGGCCGAAGTCGGCGTGCGCGCGCAGCGTCTGCAAAAAGCCCTGCAGCGCCAGCGCCACCACGGCCATGTTGACGGCGACGATGGCAATGACCAGCAAGGAGCGCCGCAGCCGCCCGCCGGGCAGCACGCGCTGCGCCAGGCGCGCCAGGCCGCGTTCGGCCAGCAGGTCGCCGACGGTGACCGCCAGCAGCGCCAGCACCAGCGCCAGCAGCACCGGGCCGCGGTGGCCGGGCACGGCCAGGCGCGCGGCCGCATCCTGCATTTCTTCGGCCATGGGCGCGAGCCGCGCACGATCGTCCGGCCAGGACTGACCCAGTTCGCGCCAGAATGCCGCGCTCAGCGGCGACGGTGCGCGGTCGGTGAGCTGCGCCTGCAGCTGGTCGCGTTCGCGCGTGCGCAGCGCCTCGCTGCGCTGCTTCGCATCGACCACGATCAGCCGGGCCAGGCGGATTTCCGCATCCACCGCATTGCGGTCGCGGATCAGCGTCTGGCGCTGGCGCTTGATGTCGGCGTCTTCGCTGGTGCCGGGCGCCGGGGCCGCGCCCAGTTCGCCCAGCCGCGCATTCAGGTCGTTGAGCTCGCCGGTGCGCGCATCGATGATGCGGTTGGCGCCGGCGTTCAGCGCGGCATAGCTGGACTGCAGCGCGCGCACGGCGTCATTTCCCTCGGCCGTCGCGGGCAGCGCGTCAAGCTGGCGGCGCAGCGACTCGACGTCGGGCAGCGGCTCCTCGGCGGCAGGCGCCGTGGCCGGGGTCTGTGTGCCAGTTGCAGCGGGCGCCGGTGCCGCGGCGGCAGGCGCCGCCTGGACGGCGGGCAGTGCGAGGCAGCACAGGAAGGCAAGGGCAAGGGTGCAGCGTTGGATCCAGCTCATCCGCAGCATCATAGGAGGCAGATGGGGTGCGTGATGGCTGAGCGGGGTGGCAGGCGGGACCTATTCCCTGATATCAACACGGGCATCTGGACAGGCCCGGTCGCGGGCCGGCACGCCGATGCGTTCCCGCCGCGCTTTCATGCCTCCGGGTCTGGCGCGGGTTCGGGCCGCAGCCAGAGCCAAGCCAGCACGCAAGCCATGCTCGCCAGCGCCAGCCCCGCCAGCCAGGGCCGGGTGCTGACAAAGACGATCAAGGCGCTGCTGGCGGCCATGCTCAGCGTCGCCATCCATTTGACGCGCCGGCTCACGCGTCCGCCATCATCCCAGTTGCGCAGCATAGGACCGAAGCTCGCATGCGCATAGAGCCAGGCATGCATGCGCGGCGAACTGCGCATCGCAGCCCAGGCCGCCATCAGGATGAACACCGTGGTCGGCATGCCCGGGACCACGGCGCCGATCATGCCCAGCAGCACGCACAGCGCGGAAAACGCCATCAGCAGGCAGCGCACGGGCCACGAGGGAACGCGATAGCCGGGGCGCACCGGTGTGGGAGTCGGGTCGGTCATGGTCAGGAAGCAGGAGGCCGCAGCACATTCCAGGCAACATCGCCGCTGCGGTGGCCAATCAGGTTCAATATATTCGCCAGCACCGATATTGTCCTGATTCTGCGTGCGCCGGGCCGTGAAAACGCCAACGGCCTACAAGCCGCTGGCTCTGCAGGCGCAGTGCACCGGCGGTCGCCGGGTCTTGTCGGGCCACATCGGGCCTCTCACTGAAAACCGGTAGATAACTTCATCGGCTGAAGCAAAAGTCAATAGCCAGCCGCAGACACCGTGCACAGTAAGGTTGCTTGTTACAGAAAGCAAATCAACCAATTATAAAATTTAACGCGAATCGTTTCCAATACCATTTCCATGAAAAAACCCTCGTTTGTCCTGCGCCCGACCGTTGGCGCCATTGCCCTGTGGGCGGTCGCCGCTGCTGCCAATGCCCAGACTGCCGCGCCCACGATGGAGACCGTGACCGTCGAAGCCAGCGCCGATGCATCTTCCGAAGGCCTGGCCAAACCGTTTGCGGGTGGACAGGTCGCGCGCGGCGGACGCGTGGGCCTGCTGGGCCAGCAGGACATCATGGACACGCCGTTCAACCAGACCAGCTATACCAGCACGCTGATCCGCGACCAGCAGGCCAAGAGCGTGGGCGAAGTGCTGCTCAATGATCCGTCGGTGCGCGGCGCGCGCGGTTTCGGCAACTTCCAGGAACTCTATGTGCTGCGCGGCCAGCCCATGTATTCGGACGACCTGGCCTACAACGGCCTTTACGGCCTGCTGCCGCGCCAGTATGTGGCGTCGGAATTCTTCGAGCGCGTCGAGGTGCTGCATGGCGCGAGCGCGTTTCTCAACGGCGCGGCCCCGGGCGGCAGCAACCTCGGCGGTTCGATCAATCTGATGCCAAAGCGCGCGGGCAACGAGCCTTTGAGCCGGGTCGATCTGGGCGTGCAGTCGGGCGGTCAGGGGTCTGCCGCGGTAGACCTGTCGCGCCGTTTCGGCCCGGACAACAACACTGGCGTGCGCCTCAACGCCGTGCGCCGCGATGGCGGCACCGCCATTGACGGCGAAGACCGCAGCCTGACGGCGTTGGGCCTCGGCCTGGACTGGCGCAGCCGCGATGTACGCGTGTCGGCCGACCTCGGCTACCAGAAGGACAAGCTCAAGGCCGCGCGCCCCAGCGTCACGCCAACGACCTTCATCCCTGCCGTACCCGACAACAAGACCAATTACGCCCAGCCCTGGACCTATTCCAATGCGGAAGACGTGTTTGCCACCGCGCGTGCCGAATGGGATCTGAACGACCAGATCACGGCCTGGGCCGCAGGCGGCCTCAAGCGTGGCAAGGAAGACAACTCGCTGACCACTCCGACGGTGCGCGATCCTTCGGGCGCCGCTACCACGACGCGTTTCGACACCAAGCGTGAGGACGACACGGCAACCGGTGAAATCGGCCTGCGTGGACGTTTCGTCACGGGTGCTGTCAAGCATCAGGTCGTGGCTTCGGCCTCGTGGTTCCGCCATGAGGAGCGCAATGCCTGGTCGTACAACTTCACCCAGGTGCCGATCAATATCTACAACCCCGTGGGATCGCCACCGCTGCCCAACACGACGGTCAGCCCGAACATGAACAATCCGCTGCGTTCAGCGGTGGACAACCTGCAAAGCTATGCGCTGGCCGATACGCTGTCGTTCTATGACGACCGCGTGCTGCTGACGCTGGGCCTGCGCCACCAGACCATCGAGCAGACGAGCTACAGCAATGCCACCGATCTGGAAACCGGCAGCTACAAGAAGTCGGCCACCACGCCGGTAGCCGGCCTGGTGTTCAAGGCCACGCCCGAAGTGTCGCTCTATGCGAACTATGTCGAAGGCCTGATCAAGGGTGATGTCGCCCCTGCCACGGCCGGCGGCCTGCCCGTGACCAATGCCGGCGAAGTGTTCTCGCCCTACAAGGCCAAGCAGAAGGAAGTCGGCGTGAAGTGGCAGCAGGGCGGCCTGGGTGCGACTGCCGCGCTCTACACGGTCGACAAGCCGGTCAGCTATGTGCAGAACAACGTCTATGGCCAGTTCGGCACCCAGCGCTACCGCGGCCTGGAGCTGAGCCTCTATGGCGAGGCCGTCAAGGGCCTGCGCCTGCTGGGCGGCATGAGCTTCACGGATGCCAAGTACCAGGAAACGCAAGGTGGCGTGGCCCAGGGCAACGATGTGATCGGCGTGCCGCGCCGCCAGCTGACGCTGGGCGGCGACTGGGACGTGCCCGGCGTGCAGGGCCTGGCATTGAACGCGCGCGTGATCTACACCGGCAGCCAATATGCCAATGCCGCCAATACGCTCAACGTCAAGGCTTGGACGCGTACCGACCTGGGCGTGCGCTACCTGATGGACATCGGCAACGACCGCCTGCTGACGCTGCGCGCGCGTGTCGACAATGTGTTCGACAAGCAGTACTGGGCGTCGGTCGGCGGCTATCCGGGCTCGAACTACCTGGTGCAGTCGGCACCGCGCACGTTCGCCATCAGCGCCAGCGTCGACTTCTGAGGCAGCGCATGCGTGAGTTCTGGACCGTCGTCCACCGCTGGCTGGGCCTGACCGCGGCATTGTTCCTGATCGTCGCCGGCGCGACCGGCGCGGTGATCTCGTGGGACCATGAGATCGACGAATGGCTCAATGCCGACATCATGCACACGCCGGGGCGCGGCGCGCTGCAAAGCCCGCTGGCGCTGGCCGCGGCCGTCGAGGCCGGCGACCCGCGCGTCGACGTGTCGTACATGACGCTGGGCCTGGAAGAGGGGCATGCGGCTTCCTTCCTGGTCCGGCCGAAGAAGGATCCGGCCACGGGCAAGCCCTATGTGCTGGGCTACAACAACGTGTTCGTCGACCCGGTGACGGCGAAGGTGACCGGCCAGCGCGACTCCAAGAGCATTGCGCTCAGCAAGCGCAACCTGATGTCGTGGCTGCGCCATCTGCATGAAAGCCTGCACATGCCGGCATTCTGGGGCAGCGACCGCTGGGGCTTCTGGCTGATGGGCGGCATTGCGCTGATGTGGCTGATCGACAGCTTCGTCGCGCTCTACCTCACGCTGCCGCGGCGCCTGGCCGCGCGCCGCGAGGCCAAGGCCGCGGCGCCCCGGCGCAGCTGGCTCAAGAGGTGGCAGCCGTCGTGGGTCGTGCGCTGGCGCTCGGGCGGCTACAAGCTCAACTTCGACCTGCACCGCGCGGGCGGCCTCTGGGTCTGGCTGATCATCATCGTGGTGTCGTTCACCTCGTTCTCGCTGAACCTCTACCGCGAGGTGTTCTATCCGGTGATGAGCCAGATCTCGACCACCACGCCTGGCCCCTACGAGACCATCAAGCCGGCGCCGTTCGGCAGCTTCATCGAACCGAAGATCTCGTTTGCCGCCGCCATCGATATCGCGCGCGCCGAAGGCCAGCGCCTGGGCTTCGAGTTCCCGCCGGCCGGCATCTGGTATGGCGGCGATTTCCCGTTCTACAACATCTCGTTCTTCGATCCGACCGACGAGATGGGGCCGGCCGGCATGGGCATGTCGAACATCTACGTGAGCGCCGACAACGGCGCGGTGCTGGGCATGCACCGGCCCTGGCATGGCACGGCCGCCGATGTGTTCGTGCAGCTGCAGCTGCCGCTGCATTCGGGCCGCATCCTGGGCCTGACCGGGCGCATCATGATGTCCATCATGGGCGTGTTCGTGGTGATGCTGTCGATCACCGGCATCGTGATCTGGGAGCGCAAGCGGCGCGCGCGCAAAGCCGTGGCCAGCACGCTGGCCGCCAGCGCGGCCGCCTGACAGAAAACCGCCTTCGGGCGGTTTTTTCATTGCAGGTTCAGGTCACGCTCGAAGCAATCGCGGCACTGGCCGCCGCCTGACCCTGGAGCCACTGGCGAAACGCCGTCAGCGGCGGATACCAGGTCTTGGATGCGGCGCAGGCCAGGTAATAGCTGCCCTGGCTGCGGCTGCGCACATCGAGCGCCGATACCAGCTCGCCGCGTTCGAGCTCGGCGCGGAACAGGAATTCCGGCAGCAGCGCCACGCCCAGCCCGGCCGAGGCCGCCTGGGTCACGGTGGCGAACTGGTCGATGCTGGTGCCACCCGCGAGCGGGCCCGCGACGCCCTGCGCGGCAAACCACTGCGCCCAGGCCTGCGGCCGCGAGGCCAGATGCAGCAGCGGCGCCTGCAGCAGGTCCTGCGGCGTTGAAAAACCGTATTGCGCCTTGAGGCCCTGGGAACAGGCGGGAAAGGTGGTTTCCGCGAACAGGAAATCCAGCTCCGCGCGCGGCCATTCGGGGGCGCCGTAATGGATGGCCGCATGCACGTCCTCGGCATCCATGTCGAAGGGTTCGAGCCGCGTGACGAGGTTCAGCGTCACGCCAGGGTGGCGGCGCACGAAGTCGGGCAGCAGCGGCGCGAGCCAGCGCGTGCCCATGGTCGGCAGGATGGCCAGCTTCAGCGTGCCCGTGCCCGGGCTGGCCTTGATGCGCAGCGTCGAGTTCGAGATATCGCGCAGCGCATGGCGGATTTCCTCGGCGTAGATCTCGCCCGCGGGCGTGAGCCGCACCGCCTGGCGCTCGCGCACGAACAGCGCCACGCCGACGATTTCCTCGAGCGCGCGGATCTGCCGGCTGATGGCGCTCTGCGTCAGGCTCAGCTCCTGCGCGGCGGTGGTGAACTTGTGCAGCCGCGCGCAGGCCTCGAAGGCCACGAGCAGCCCCATGGACGGGAGATATTTCCGTGAATTCATGATCGTGGGGAATGCGTTTGGCATTCTATCGAGGGGCACCGCACGCCGCCGTGGGTCCAGGCATTCCATTTGCGAATGCCTGGGTTCCAAACCATTGATTGACGTCAAGAAACCCGCTGCCCATGATGCCCGGCTTGACTACAACTAAAGAGACATGACCGTGCCCCAGATCCTTTCTCGCAAACAATTCCTCGGTTCGCTGGCGCTGCTTGGCGCCGCCATGGCCTTGCCGGCGCTGGCCGACACCTTCCCCAGCCGCCCGATCAAGCTGGTGGTGCCGTTCGCGCCGGGCGGCAACACCGATGTCGTGGCACGGCTGGCCGCGCAAGGCCTCACCGAAGCCCTGGGCCAGCCGGTGATCGTCGAGAACATTCCAGGGGCGAACGGCTCGATCGGCGCGAGCCGCGTGGCCACCTCGGCCAATGACGGCTACACGCTGCTGTTCGGCACCGCGGGCACGCAGGCCATCAACCCCAGCCTCTACAAGAACCAGAGCGAGAAGACGCTCGATGATTTCGAGTACGTGGCGCTGATCACCTCGATCCCCAACGTGCTGGTGGTCAACGAAACCAAGACGCCGGTGAAGTCGGTGGCCGAGCTGGTGGCGCATGCCAAGGAGCGCCGCACCGGCCTGAGCTATGGCTCGCCGGGCACGGGGTCGACCGTGCATCTGTCGGGCGAGCTGTTCAAGAGCGCGGCCGGCCTGGATCTGGTGCATGTGCCCTACAAGGGCAGCGCGCCGGCCCTCACCGACCTGATCGGTGGCCAGATCGACCTGATCTTCGAGAACGTCACGCCGGCACTGCCCTTCATCCAGGGCGGCAAGCTCAAGGCGCTGGCCGTGACCTCGGCCGAGCGCCTGCCGCTGCTGCCCAATGTGCCGACCATGAAGGAAAGCGGCTTTCCTGCGTTCGTGACCGCCACCTGGAACGGCGTGCTCGCGCCCAAGGGCACGCCGCGCGCCGTGGTGCAGAAGGTCGAGACCGCCTTGCTCAAGGTCGCGGCCAGCCCCGAGTTCAAGGCCCGCGTCGCGGCGCTGGGCGGCGAGCCGCGCCAGATGGGCTCGGCGGCGTTCCGTGACTACACGCGCACTGAATTCAAACACTGGGCGGGCATCGTGCAGGCCGCAAAACTGGAAAAGCAATGAGCAAGCCTGCTCCCGAGATCGTTGAAACGCTGGCCGCCATCGTTGGCGCCGGCAATGTGCTGACCGGCGACGACCTCGCCAGCTACGAGCAGGACTGGCGCGGCCGCGCCAGGGGCCGCGCGTTGTGCGTGGTGCGCCCGGGCACGACCGATGAGGTGGCGCGCGTGGTGCAGGCCTGCGCGGCCGCGCGCGTGTCCCTCGTGCCCCAGGGCGGCAACACCGGCCTGGTCGCAGGCTCGGTGCCCGACGCCTCGGGCGCCCAGGTGGTGCTGAGCCTGCGCCGCATGGCCGCGCTGCGTGCCATCGATGCGCAGAACATGACCATCACCGTCGAGGCGGGCTATATCCTGCAGGCGCTGCAGGACACGGCCGACCAGGCCGGCTTCCTGTTCCCGCTGAGCCTGGGCGCCGAGGGCAGCTGCACGATTGGCGGCAACCTGGCGACCAATGCCGGCGGCACCCAGGTGGTGCGCTACGGCAATGCGCGCGAACTGTGCCTGGGCCTGGAAGTGGTCACGGCGCAGGGCGAGGTCTGGGACGGGCTGTCGGGCCTGCGCAAGGACAACACCGGCTACGACCTGCGCGACCTCTATGTCGGCAGCGAAGGCACGCTGGGCGTGATCACCGCGGCCACGCTGCGCCTGTACCCCAAGCCCGCGGCCCAGCTCACGGCCTGGGTGGCGGTGGACTCGCTCGAGCAGGCCTGCACGCTGCTGGGCATGGCGCACCAGCACCTGGCCGCGGGCCTCACCGGCTTCGAGGTCATGAACCAGTTCGCGCTGGGCCTGGTCGACAAGCATTACCCGCATCTGCGGGTGCCGCTGTGGCAGCAGACCGCGTGGTGCGTGCTGATCGAGGTGTCGGACGCCGAATCCGAGGCGCATGCGCGCGGACTGTTCGAGCAGATGCTCGAAGCGGCGATGGAGCAGGGCGTGATTGCCGATGCCATCATTGCCGAGAACATGCGCCAGGCGCACGACCTCTGGCACATCCGCGAGAGCATCACGCTGGCGCAGGTCGAGGAGGGCTTCAACGTCAAGCATGACGTCTCGATTCCGATTTCGCTGATTCCCGAATTCGTGCGTGCCGCCGATGCCGCGCTGAGCGCCGCGTTCGAAGGCATACGCTTCGTCAACTTCGGCCATCTGGGCGACGGCAACCTGCACTACAACATCCAGGCGCCGCCGGGCATCGATGCCAAGGCCTTTGTCGCCCAGCATGAAGACCAGGTCAGCGCCATCGTCTACGACACCGTGAGCCAATACCGCGGCTCGATCTCGGCCGAGCATGGCATCGGCGAGCTCAAGCTGCACAAGCTGCCGCAGCACAAATCGGCGACGGCGCTGGCGCTGATGCGCAGCATCAAGACCGCGCTCGATCCGCACAACACCTTGAATCCGGGCCGCGTGCTGAGCGCCTGACCCGTCCATTGCCAAGCATTCCCACGACCACCATGTCTTCCCTTGTGAACTCCGACCAGATCCGCGCCCAGTTCTCCCAGTCCATGTCGGCGATGTACCGGCAGGAAGTGCCGCAATACGGCACGCTGCTGGACCTGGTCGCGGACATCAACCGCGCCACGCTGGAGCAGAACCCCGAACTGCGCCGCCAGCTCGAAGAAGCCGGCGAACTCGAACGCATCGATCTCGAGCGCCACGGCGCCATCCGCCTGGGCACGCCCGAGGAGCTGGCCACCATGCGCCGCGTCTTCCGCATCATGGGCATGCATCCGGTGGGTTACTACGACCTGTCGGTGGCCGGTGTTCCGGTGCATTCGACGGCCTTCCGGCCCATCGACGACGCCGCGCTGCGCGTCAACCCGTTCCGCGTGTTCACCTCGCTGCTGCGCCTGGAGCTGATCGCCGACCCGGAGCTGCGCGACCAGGCCCGGCAGATCCTCGCGCGCCGGCGCATCTTCACGCCGCGCGCGCTGGAGCTGACGCAGCTGGCCGAATCCGCGGGCGGCCTCGACGCGCCGCAAGCCGCCGAGTTCGTGCGCGAAGTCACGCAGACCTTCCGCTGGCATGCCGAGGCCACCGTGAGCCACGACACCCACCAGCAGCTCAACGCCGCGCACCGGCTGGTGGCCGATGTGGTGTCTTTCAAGGGCCCGCACATCAACCACCTGACCCCGCGCACGCTGGACATCGACGCGGCGCAGGCCGAGATGCCGCGCCGCGGCGTGGCCGCCAAGGATGTGGTCGAAGGGCCGCCGCGCCGGCGCCATCCCATCCTGCTGCGCCAGACCAGCTTCAAGGCGCTCGAAGAAGCCATCGTTTTTGCAGGCGACGGCACGCCGGGCGCGCATACCGCGCGCTTTGGCGAGATCGAGCAGCGCGGCGCGGCGTTGACCCGCGCCGGGCGCGCGCTCTATGACCGCCTGCTGGGCCAGGTGCGCTCGATGGCCAGCGCCGGCAGCACGGCCGGCGACTACCAGGCGCGGCTCGAAGCGGCGTTTGCCGAATTTCCCGACGACCTCGATGCGTTGCACGACCAGCAGCTGGCTTTCTTCCACTACCGCGTGCGCGATGCGGCGGCCTTTGACCAGGCCGCGGGCAGCGGTGCGGCGTTCGACCTGGCGGCATTGCGCCGCGCCGGCATCGTCGAGGCCCATCCCATCGTCTATGAGGACTTCCTGCCGGTGAGCGCGGCTGGCATCTTCCAGTCCAACCTGGGCGGCGCCGAGCAAAAAAGCTATGCGGCCAATGCCGCCCAGGAACTGTTCGAAGCCGCGCTGCAGGCGCCCGTGGCCGACGAGATCGCGCTGTATGCGCAGAGCCAGCAGGCTTCGATCGACGCGCTGCGCCAGCGCTACGCGGCGCTGCAACCGGCCTGAGTGCTCAGCGCGCGGGCGCAAAAAAGGGCTCCGCAGAGCCCTTTGTCAGCAGAGCCTCAGCCCTGATCTTGCCGGAATCAGCGTTGCTGCTTGCCGGAAGAAGGGTTGGATTGCTGCTGTTGCCCCGCGGAGGAGCTTTTGCCACCAGTCTGCTGGTTCTGGCCGCTTTGCTGCTCTTGCTGCTTTTGCGACTTGTTCGAAGCCTGGTTCTGGTTTTGATTCTTTTGGTTGCTGTCTTGGTTGTGTTGCTGAACCATAGTCATATCTCCAAAAAGTTAAACCGCTGACTGGACATCAATCAACGCCATTGCATGGTGCCCCCCTGGAAAACCCTGGGACGTAGGACTTGGCCGACCACAGGCGTTTTTTGGTTAGTGAGTGCAAGCTATGTTGCAGGTGGTTGAATGTCCTACAGCCACCACCCGGTCTCAATGCGCCGGCGCCGCAAGCCGGCGCAAGGCATCGCCCGTCAGGCGATAGCGCACCCACTCGCTTTGCGCCTCGGCGCCCAGGCTTTCATAGAAAGCAATCGACGGCGCATTCCAGTCCAGCACGCTCCACTCGAAACGGCCGCAGTCGTTGTCCAGCGCAATCCGGGCCAAGTGGCGCAGCAAGGCCTTGCCCGCGCCCGCGCCGCGCTGCTCGGGCGCGACATAGAGGTCCTCGAGGTAGAGGCCGTGCCGGCCCTGCCAGGTGGAATAGTTGAAGAAATACACCGCAAAGCCCACCGGCCGGTCGCCCGCCAGGCACATCAGGCCGTGTACCTTGGGCTCGGGGCAAAACAGCGTGCGCTGAATGTGCTCCGGCGTGGCCAGCACCTCGTGCTCGGCTTTCTCGTAGATCGCGAGATCGCGGATGAAGCGCAGGATCTGGTCGGTGTCTTCCAGGGCGGCGGGGCGGATATGCAGATCGGACATGAGGCAACAGGGGGAAACAGGCCGCGGCGCGGCCGGGAAATCAGACCGGCAGGCGGATGGCGCAGAAGCGCTCGAGGCAGCTCTGCACCACATGGAAGTGGTCTTCGAAAAAGCGCGTCTCGAGCGCCGGCACCTGCGCCAGCGGCACCCAGCGCGCGAGCGCCGCGTCATCGCCGCCCTGCACGGCAGGCAGTTGCGTGCGGTCGCCCAGGTCGAAAACATGCACATGGGTGATGGCGCGCCCGCGCAGGCTGCGGTCGGGGTGGTCGAACACCAGTACGCCCTGCAGCGCGGCGGCCAGCGTGGGCGCATCGATGGCGCAGGCGGTTTCCTCTTCCAGCTCGCGCAGGCAGGACTGCCACAAGGTATCGCGCGGCTCGACGAAGCCGCCGGGCAGCGCCCACAGGCCCTTGCCGGGTGCATGGCCGCGCTCGATCAGCAGCAGATGGCCGTTGCACAGGATGACCGCGTCGACCGTGACCAGCACGGGTGGATAAGGAGCGCTGGCCCAGGAGGCGTGGTAGTTGCGCAGCACCGCGGCTTCTTCCTGCATCGCGGCGTAATCGGGCGTGTCCATCCAGGATGCGAGGAAATCCAGCACCGGCGCGGGCAGTTGCGCCGCGAGCTGCGCCAGCACTTCGGCGCGCGGCGCGCCCGCGGCATTCCAGTAGATTTCGCGCAGCGGCGTGGCGTCGAACGCGCCCAGCCGCGGCAGGCTCAGCAGCTTCCAGCCGGGAAAACTCTGCAGGTAGCTGCTGCTCTGGTCCTTGAAATGGCCCACCAGCGCGATGTCCGCGCCCGGCGGCACCAGCGCCTGCACGCCCTGGCGCACGGCCTCGACCCAGCGCGCTTCGTTGTAGTGGTCGCGCACCGGAATGCAGTGCACGCGTGCGCGTTCGGCGGGCGCGAGCGAGGCCTGCACCATGCGGGCGCGTTCCTGCCAGGTGAACGGGTTCTTGGGGGTGCGCGCCTGGTGCGCGCTGCCCAGCACCACGACGACCTGCTGCGCCTGTGCCAGTGCCGCCTCCAGCAGCGCCATATGGCCGTTGTGCCAGGGCTGGAAGCGCCCGATCAGGACGGCGGTATGCGGCAATGGGGAGGGATCAGCGGAAATGGCCATGCTTGCTTGTTCTGACGCGGTCCAGGCCGCAATCCGCCATTTTCGGATAAAAAATCGGCGGGCCTTGTGGCTTCACGGGTAAAAAGCAGCTATCGGCATCTGCCTTCCGGTGCCGAAAGCGCGCGGGCGCACGCGCAGCATGGGCGGTGCCTGGCGGCGCTTGTATTCGCTGCGGTAGATCATGCGCTGCACCTTGTCCACCAGCGCCTGGCCGCCGGGTTCGAGCACCAGCGCGTCGACGAACTGGCGCGCGCTCGCATACTCCAGCCCCGACAGGTGCGGGCCTTCGATCAGCAGCTTGAGCACTTCGTCGAGCAAGGCATAGGGCGGCAGGCTGTCCTCGTCCTTCTGTCCCGGAGACAGTTCGGCCGATGGCGGCTTGTCGATGATGGCCTGCGGAATCAGCTCGCGTCCGGCGCAGGCATTGAGGTGGCGCGACAGCGCGAACACTTCGGTCTTGTAGATATCGCCGAGCAGGCCCAGGCCGCCATTGGTGTCGCCATAGAGCGTGCAGTAGCCGACCGAGACCTCGGACTTGTTGCCCGTGGTGAGCAGCAGGTGGCCGAAGGCATTGGAATATTCCATCAGTATCGTGCCGCGGATGCGCGCCTGCAGGTTCTCGAGCGGCAGGCCCTGCAGCGGCTGGCCGAAGCTGCGCTCGAAGCCCTGGGCATAGCCGTCCACAAGCTCGCCAATCGGGTGGCGGTGCAGCTGGATGCCCAGGTTTTCGCACAGCGCCACCGAATCATCGACCGAGCCGGCCGAGGAAAAGCCCGAGGGCATGGTCACGCCCACGACGTTGTCCGCACCCAGTGCTTCGGCCGCCAGCGCCAGCGTCAGCGCGCTGTCGATGCCGCCCGAGCTGCCGACCACGGCCTGCGTGAAGCCGCAGCGGCGCGCATAGTCGCGCAGGCCCAGCACGACCTGCTGGCGGTAGAACTCCATGGTCTGCAGGCCCTGCGCCGGCACGGGCGGCAGCGCCGCGCCATCGGTGCGCGAAAAGCGTCCATTGTCGAACACCAGCGTATTCACGCATTCCTGGAAACGCGGCGCCTCCAGCACCACGCCGCGCTCGGGCTCGACCGCGAACGAAGCGCCATCGAACACGATCTGGTCCTGCCCGCCGATCTGGTTGACGTACAGCAGCGGCAGCGCATGGCGGCTGGCCGCGGCACTGAACACCTGGTGGCGCAACTCGCGCTTGCCCAGATGGCTGGGGCTGGCGTTGATGCTGACCAGCAGGTCGGGCGCGGCATCGGCCATGCGCCGCAAGGGATTGGTGGCGTAGGCGGCGCCGCTGTCGTTCCAGCCGTCTTCGCAGATCAGGAAGCCGACCTGCATCTGGCCGATGCGCAGCACCTTGGCCACATCGGGGCCGGGCTCGAAATGCCGGCGCTCGTCGAAGATGTTGTAGGTCGGCAGCAGCTGCTTGTCATACTGCAGCCGCAGCTTGCCGCCCTGCAGCACCAGCAGGCTGTTGTAGAGCGGCTTGCCCGGCAGTTCCGAGCGCGTCGGCGCGCCGACCACCCAGTAGAGATCGGGGTAGTCGACCGAAGCGTGGCGCAGCTGCTCCAGGCCATCCTGCACGCGCTGCATGAAGGTCGGCTCGTCCAGCAGGTCGCCGGGGTAATAGCCGCACAGCGACAGCTCGCTGAACACCACCATGTGGGCGCCATCGTCCCTGGCCTGGCGGGCGGCGGCGCGCATGCGCTGCACATTGCCGTCGATATCGCCCACGGTGTAGTTGAGTTGGGCCAGGGTGATGCGCAGCATGGCAGTTTCCTTGCGGTTCAGTGGTTCGTCGGGGATGCGGGCACGGGGTCGGGAATGCCGAACACCTGGCGCAGATAGGCCAGATAGGTTTCATCGGTGCACAGCGTCTTGCCCGGGCTGTCCGAGATCTTGGCCACGGGCTGGCCGTTGGCATGGGTCAGCTTCATCACGATGTTCAGCGGCGTGAGGCCCATGTCGTTGGTCAGGCGCGTGCCGATGCCGAAGCCCAGCTGGATGCGGTCGGCAAAGCGGTGGTAGAGCGCCAGCGCGCTGTCGAGATCGAGCCCGTCGGAAAACACCAGGCGCTTGCTGTGCGCATCGATGCGCAGCCGCTGGTAGTGGGCCAGCGCCTTCTCGCCCCACGCGAACGGGTCGCCCGAGTCGTGGCGCAGGCCGTCGAACAGCTTGGCGAAATACAGGTCGAAATCCTTCAGGAAAGCCTCCATGCCGACGGTGTCCGTGAGCGCGATGCCCAGGTCGCCGCGGTATTCCTGCACCCAGTCCTCTAGCGCCGCGTTCTGGAAGTCGCGCAGCCGCACGCCCAGCGCCTGGTAACTTTGCAGGTACTCGTGCGCCATGGTGCCGATGGGCACGATCTGCAGGTCGCGTGCCAGCAGCACGTTGGACGTGCCCTTGAACCATTGCGGCGTCTCGGTGGCAAAGCGCTGCACCACCTCGCGCTGCCAGGCGCCGGAAAAGCGCCGGCGCACGCCGAAATCAAACATCTCGAACGGATGGCGGCGCTGGGCCGGGCCGGCCATTGCCTTGAGCTGCTCGACCTTGTGCGCGAGGCGCTCGCGGCCTTCGCGCAGCGCCGCCGCCGCGTCGAAGCGGCGGAAATACAGCTCGTTGACGATTGCCAGCACATAGATCTCGAACCCCATCACATGCACCTGCGGGCCGTGCGCCACGACATGCAGGGTGTCGCCCTCGGCGCGCGCCTCTATGAATGCGCGCTGGAAGCGGAAGATGCGCAGGAAGTCGATGAAATCGCTCTTGATGAAGCGCAGCGAGCCGAGGTAATCGAGCTCGTCCTTGGCGAAAGACAGCTGGCACAGCGCATCGAGTTCGGCCTCGACTTCGGGCAGCAGTTCGGCCAGCGGGAATGCCGGCGTGTTGCGGCAGACGAACTCGTAGTGCGCCTGGGTCTGCGGGTGGCGGTGCAGCATGGCCTGCCACATCGTGAACTTGTAGAGGTCGATGTCGAGCAGGCTGGAAATGATGGGTTGCATGGAAGGCTCAGTCGGCAAGCCGCAGCGTGTCGGTGGTGGCGAATTGCACGCCGCGGATGCGCATCGCGGCGAAGAAGTCCTGCTCGGCGGCCTCGAAGCCCGCGACCGGGCCCATGCAGTCGGTCAGCAGCACCAGCCGCTGCGCATGGTCCGCAGGCAGATGCTCGACCAGATGCTCGACGCTGGCGCGCACGCAGTGGCTGCTGGCCTCGCCGGCAATCACCAGCAGGTCGGATTGGGCCAGCCGCTGCAGCAGGGGACGGTTCAGCGCCGTGCCGGGGTCGTCAGGGTCGACGACTTCGGCCATCAGCGCGCTGTAATGCTCGGTGAACGGGTTCGTGCCCTTGAGCACATGCTGCATGGGGCGCTGGTGCGCGAGTTGCCAGGCGCCGCAGGCGGCGAGCAGGTCGGCATGGATGCCATGGCCCCAGCTGCCCAGCTCGCAATGCACGGGCCAGACCATCAGCGTATAGCGGCCCTGGCGCTCGAGCGCATCGAGATAGTCGAGCGTGCGCGCGAGATGGGCGGGCTGGCGCGGCATGAATTGCGCATCGCGCACCTGCGTGGCGGTGATGGGCGTGAACGGCGCCACCGCGCTGCCATCGGGCAGCTGCCAGAAATCGGGGTGGGCGATATCGAAGCGCTGATGCGAGTCCAGCGTGATGGTGATCGCATCGACATGCGCGGCTTCGCGGCGCAGCCAGTTCGCCAGCCGCTGCATGTGGCGGTGGGCGCCGGCAACCGCCAGGCTGGGCTTGGTCGAAGGGGGGAGGTATGCGGCGGGAAGATCGCAGAAATCGTTCTGCGGATCGATGGCCAGCAGTTGGACGGAAGAGGGCATGGGCAGCCAGCGCAAGGCAAAGGGCCAGTGTAGGCCCGCATCCGCGGCCTGCGCTGCAACCCGGGGCGGGACGCCCCGGGCAGGCGCGGGTTACTTCAGCGCCTTGCGTGCGGCGCCAACGCCCAGCACGGCCAGCACCACGAAGATCACTGCCAGCACCAGGAAGACGATGAACAGCAGCTTGGCGATGCCGGCGGCACCCGCGGCAACGCCGGTGAAGCCCAGCGCACCGGCCAGGAGCGAAATGATGGCGAAGATGATGGCGTACTTGAGCATGTTGTTTCCCTCGTTATCAGTGGTTGTCGGGCTCTGCGCCGACGGGACAGTGCTACGTTATCCGCGGCGCCCCGGCCCGCTTGTGGGCCGGCCGATGCTGATGGCGTAGGAACCGTCCTGCCATGAAAAAGGCCTGCGCGCAGGCAGGCCTTGGCAAGGGTTGCGGGCAGGCGCGGCCGCCTGCCGCGCGCGCTTCAGCGCAGTCCGGCGGCAGCGCGCAGCAGTGCGGCCTTGTCGGTCTTTTCCCAGGTGAATTCGGGCTCTTCGCGGCCGAAGTGGCCATAGGCGGCGGTCTTGCTGTAGATCGGGCGCAGCAGGTCCAGCATCTGGATGATCCCCTTGGGACGCAGGTCGAAATGCTCGGCCACCAGCTTGGCGATCTGGTCGTCGGGAATCACGCCCGTGCCTTCGGTATAGACCGTGATGTTCATCGGGCGGGCGACGCCGATCGCATACGCGACCTGGATCTGGCACTGGCGCGCCAGGCCCGCGGCCACGATGTTCTTTGCCACGTAGCGCGCGGCGTAGGCGGCCGAACGGTCGACCTTGGTTGGGTCCTTGCCCGAGAACGCGCCGCCGCCATGCGGGCAGGCGCCGCCGTAGGTGTCGACGATGATCTTGCGGCCGGTCAGGCCGCAATCGCCTTGCGGGCCGCCCACGACGAAGCGGCCCGTGGGGTTGATCAGGTACTTGGTGTCCTGCAGCCACGCGCTGGGCAGCACCGGCTTGATGATTTCCTCGATGATGGCTTCGGTGAAGCTGGCCTTCATCCGGGTCGCGGTTTCCGACTGGTCGGGGCTGTGCTGCGTCGACAGCACCACGGTGTCGATGCTGTGCGGCTTGCCGTCGACATAGCGCATCGTCACCTGGCTCTTGGCGTCGGGGCGCAGGAACGGCAGGCGGCCGTCCTTGCGCAGCTGGGCCTGGCGCTCGACCAGGCGGTGCGCGTAATAGATCGGCGCGGGCATCAGCTCGGGCGTCTCGTCGCAGGCGTAGCCGAACATCAGGCCCTGGTCGCCGGCGCCGGTGTTGAGCTCGTCGTCGCTGGCGTGGTCCACGCCCTGGGCGATGTCCTGGCTCTGCTTGTCATAGGCGACGAGCACGGCGCAACCCTTGTGGTCGATGCCGTATTCGGTGTTGTCGTAGCCGATGCGCTTGATGGTGTCGCGCGCCACCTGGATGTAGTCGACATTCGCGCCGGTCGTGATTTCGCCGGCGAGAACCACCAGGCCGGTGTTGGTCAGCGTCTCGGCTGCCACACGGGAATGGGGGTCTTGGGTGAAAATGGCATCCAGGATCGCGTCGGAGATCTGGTCGGCCACCTTGTCGGGGTGTCCTTCAGAGACAGATTCCGAAGTGAAAAGAAAATCGTTCGCCATTGAATAAACTCCTGTGTTCCAGCATTTGGGGCGTTGCCCAAGCTGACGGAGCTCCGGCGAACGCTTTAGCAGAGTTGTTTAACGTCGCCCTGCAAGTTGCTCATTTAACTCAGCGACCCTTCTATTTTAATGCCAAGCCTGTTTCGTTTGTTCTCGTTGCTGCCTTTGTGGCTTTTGCATGGTGTGGGTGCGGTGCTGGGGTGGGTGGTATTCCTGGCCTCGGGCACCTACCGCCGGCGTTTCCTGGCCAATGCGCGCCAGGCGGGCTACCGCTTCGCCGACGTGCGCGCGGCCGTGGGCCATGCGGGTCGCATGGTGGCCGAGCTGCCGCGCCTGTGGCTGCGTCCCGAGCCGCCGCACTGCGAGATGATCGAACCCGAGCGCGTCGAACGGCCCTGGGCGCAGGGGCGGGGCATTGTCTTCCTGACACCGCACCTGGGCTGCTTCGAGCTGTCGGTGCAGGCCGCCGCGCACCGCTGGCACGCGCAGTTCGGCCCGATCACCATCCTCTACCGCCCGGCGCGCCAGGCCTGGCTGGCCCGCCTCATGGAGACCGCGCGCAACCGCCCTGGCGTGCAGGCCGTGCCCACCAACCTGTCGGGCGTGCGCCAGATGATCAAGGCGCTGCGCCGCGGCGAGGCCGTGGGCCTGCTGCCCGACCAGGTCCCGCCCGAGGGGCAGGGGCTGTGGTCGCCGTTTTTCGGGCGTGACGCCTACACCATGACGCTGGCCGCGCGGCTGGTGCAGCAGACCGGCGCGATCGTCGTCATCGCGCGCTGCGAGCGCCGCTCCTGGGGGCGCGGCTATACGATGCATTTCGAGGAGTTGCCCTTGCCTTTGTCAGATTCGCTGGAAACCGCTGTGCTGCAGCTCAACCAGGCCATGGAGCAGACCATCCGCCGCAGCCCGTCGCAATACCTCTGGGGCTATGCGCGCTACAAGCAGCCGCGTGCCGAGCAGGCCGCCAGCGCGGCGTCCACTGGCGGGCAGGTGGCCCCATGAGCGCGCGCTTCGGTATCTGGCTGATGGCCATGCTCGGGCGCCTGCCGCTGCGCTGGCTGCGCGCGCTGGGCTGGTTGCTCGGGCGGCTGCTGTTCGTGGTGGCCGTGCCGCGCCGGCGCATTGCGCTGCGCAATCTCGAGCTGTGTTTTCCCGATCTGTCACCCGAGCGGCGCAAGGCGCTGGCGCAGCAGAATTTCGTCGTGTTCTGCCAAGCCTGGCTGGACCGCGGCTGGCTCTGGTCGGCGCCCGAATCGGTGGTGCGCTCGCGCGTGAAGCTCGAAGGCGCGCTGCACGAACTCGATGGCAACACGCCGATCATCGTGTTCGCGCCGCATTTCTACGGCATGGATGCGGGCGGGCTGACATTGCCGCTGCACATGACGCGCGCCTTCACCTCGATCTTCTCGACCCATCCCAATCCCGATATCGACGACTGGTTCATGACCGGGCGCCAGCGCTTTGGCGACGTGCGCATGCTCAACCGCGCCGATGGCGTCAAGCCCATCATCTCCAGCCTGCGCCACGGCGGGCTGCTGTACCTGCTGCCCGACATGGACTTCGGCAGGAACGATTCGGTGTTCGTGCCCTTCTTCGGCGTTCCGGCGGCGACCATTCCCTCGCTGTCGCGTTTCGCGCGCCTGGGCCGGGCCAAGGTCATAGGCATGTACACGCGGCTCACGCCCGAAGGCTATGTCGCCCAGCTCACCCCGGCCTGGCAGGACTTCCCCACGGACGACGCGGTGGCCGACACGGCGCGCATGAACCGCGAACTCGAGCACTGGATCAACACCATGCCGGAGCAGTATTACTGGGTGCACAAGCGCTTCAAGACCCGGCCCGAGGGCGAACCCTCCGTCTACCGGTGATCAAGCCGTCAAGTCTTCGCTGCTGAACTGCTGCTGCACGAAATGCTCCAGCTCGTCGATGACGCGCGCCGGACGCTCGTGCACCACCCAGTGCGAGGTGTTGCGCAGATGCTGGATCTGCAGCCGCGGCACCCATTCCTCGAGGCCTTCGAGCAGCCCCGGACGCAGCGCCGGGTCGTTCATGCCCCAGAGCATCAGCGTCGGCACCTCGACCCGCAGCGCAGAGGCCGGCAGCTGCAGCGTGGCCAGATGGTCAGGTGCGCCGGGTGCGGGCGGAAAAAGCGGGCTGGCGCCGTAGTAATGGCAGGGGCCCTGCATGCCCAGCGCCCAGTGTTCGCGGTAGCGCTGCTGCAGCGCAGGCGTGAGCCAGGCCGGCAGCTGGCCATCGGCCTGCGCAAAGAAGCCCAGCGCGCGGCGCCACCCATGTTCGGCCAGCAGCACCGGCGCATCGGCGCGGCGCAGGAAGCGCATGTAGTCGCTGGCCTGGCGCTGCTCGGCGTGTTCGCGCAGTTCGCGCAAAAACGCCCCCGCGTGGGGGGCGTTGAGGATCATCAGCCGCTGCATGCCTTCGGGGTGCTGGCTGGCCACGCTCCACGCCACGGCCCCGCCCCAGTCATGCGCGACCAGGCAGGCCAGCGGCGCCTGCGGGCTCTCGGCCTCGATCAGCGCGCGGATGTCTTCGACCAGATGCCTGGCGTGGTAGGCGGTCACCTCGGCGGGACTGCTCGATCCGCCGTAGCCGCGCAGATTCGGCGCCACGCAGCGGAAACCGCCGTTCTCGGGCGCGGCAAAGTGGGTGAGCAATTCATCCCAGATGAACGCGCCTTCGGGAAACCCGTGCAGGAACATCAGCACGGGCCGGCCGGGCGTGCCCGCGGCGCGGCAGCGCAGCGTGATGCCGTGGGGCAGGACATGGTCGCAGGTCTGGATCATGGAACTACTCTCTCGGTAGCTCCCGGCACCTGACGGGACCGGTGCTGGAAGCTAGGTGGCCTGGGGTTCGCCAGCGCTGTCCGCGGCTGCGGACGGCACTGCGGGCGTGGCCGCCGCCGGTTCTGCGGGATGCGACCAACGCCATAGTAGCTGAGCCACGTCCTCCACACCCTGTTTCTTCAGTGCCGAGAACAACATTGCCTCGCCGCCGCCGGCCTGCAGTCGCGCAATGGACAGCGCCTTGGCCTGTTCGGCGCGCGTCAGCTTGTCGGCCTTGGTCAGCAGGATCAGGAACTTGAGGCCGTCCTCGACGCGCGGGCGCACGGCTTCGAGCAGCGCTTCGTCGAGCTCGGTCAGGCCCAGGCGCGGATCGCACAGCAGCACGATGCCGGTGAGGCTGCTGCGGCTGATCAGGTAGTTGACCATGACCTGTTGCCAGCGCAGCTTGTCCGAGCGCGACACTGCGGCATAGCCATAGCCGGGCAGGTCGGCCAGCACCGCATCGGTGACGCCCTGGCGGCCCAGCGAGAACAGGTTGATGTGCTGCGTGCGGCCCGGTTTCTTCGACGCGAACGCGAGCTGCTTTTGCTGCGTCAGGGTATTGATGCAGGTGGATTTCCCGGCGTTGGAGCGGCCGACGAAGGCGATCTCGGGAACGTCGATCGGGGGCAGGTGGTGCAGCTGTGCGGCGGTGGTCAGGAAGCGTGCGGTATGCATCCAGCCCATGGCGAGCTTGCCGTCAATGGCGGGGGAAGGCTTGCCCGCAGCCGGTGCGGGAGAGGAGTTCGTCATGGGGGGGTATCAATGCTTGGGGGCCTCATTGTAGAATTGGGCGGTTCAGTGCACCTAACAACAGACCCTCGATATGAAGTTGCTCGCCTCTATGCTGATGGCTGCCTTTCTGGCAGCACCCGTTCTCCCGGCCATTGCGGCAGGCGAAACGCCCGCGGCGCCGCAGGCAAACGTCAAGCTTGATCTAACGCAAGGCGCTGCGCGCTTTGCTGAGGTATGCGTAGCATGCCACGGAGCGGATGGCAACTCGACCATTGTGGCTAATCCCGCGCTGGCCCAACAGCATCCGGAGTACCTCGTCAAGCAATTGCGCGACTTCAAGAGCGGTGCGCGCAAGGACCCGGTCATGCAGGGCTTTGCCTCGATGCTGTCTGATCAGGAAATGCAGAACATCGCCGGCTGGCTGGCCTCGCAGAAGTCCAAGGGCGGCTTTGCCAAGGACAAGGAACTGGTGGCACTGGGCGAGCGCATCTTCCGCGGCGGCATCCAGGACCGCAACATTGCCGCCTGCGCCGGCTGCCACAGCCCGAACGGCGCCGGCCTGCCCGTGCAGTACCCGCGCCTCGCCGGCCAGCACGCTGACTACACTATTAAACAACTGGTAGAGTTCCGGGATGGCAAGCGTGGCAACAGTCTGCCGATGACGCAGGTGGCGGCCAAGCTCAACGACCGTGAAATCAAGGCGGTTGCGGACTACATCGCCGGCCTGCGCTGAACGATTGATTGAATCCTTGTGGCCTGCTGCGCAAGGAACCAAACGCCGATAACAAAACCCAATAGGGGCGGGTCCATCCTTTGCTGTGATGGCCCCGCCTTTTTGCTTCCGGGCTTTGCATTCTTTTCCCATGTCAGATACCACTCACCGCGCGACTTCCTCCTTTCGATCCCGGGCCTGGCGCGCGGCCGTCGAGTTGCTGTCGTCGATGCGCTTTGCCATTGCATTGCTCACCATCATCTGCATTGCCTCGGTGATCGGCACCGTGCTCAAGCAGCACGAGCCGGCCGTCAACTACGTGAACCAGTTCGGCCCGTTCTGGTCGCAGCTGTTTCTCGCGCTCAAGCTCAACGCGGTCTACAGCGCCTGGTGGTTCCTGCTGATCCTGGCCTTCCTCGTGGTCAGCACCAGCCTGTGCGTGGCGCGCCATACGCCCAAATACCTGGCCGACCTGCGCAGCTACAAGGAAAACATCCGCGAGAAAAGCCTCGAAGCGTTCCGCCACCGGGCCCAGGCCGAGGTCCGCGGCACGCCACGCGAAGCGGCCGAGCGCCTGGGCAAGCTGCTGGCCACGGGCGGCTGGAAAGTCCGCCTGCAGCAGCGCGATACCGCTGGGGGCGAAGGCTGGATGGTGGCCGCCAAGGCCGGCGCGGCGCACAAGCTGGGCTATATCGCGGCGCACAGCGCCATCGTGCTGATCTGCCTGGGCGGGCTGTTCGACGGCGACCTGATCGTGCGCGCGCAGATGCTGTTTGGCGACAAGACGCCCTACACCGGCGGCGGCCGCGTGTCGGATGTCGCGCCCGAACACCGCCTGTCCGAACGCAACCCCACCTTCCGCGGCAATCTGATGGTGGCCGAGGGCACGCAGTCGAGCACTGCCATCCTGAACCAGTCCGATGGCGTGCTGCTGCAGGAGCTGCCGTTCGCCGTCGAGCTGAAGAAATTCATCGTCGAGTACTACTCGACCGGCATGCCCAAGCTGTTCGCCAGCGAAGTGATCATTCACGACAAGCACACCGGCGAGCAGACCGCCGAGCGCATCGAAGTCAACCATCCCGCGCATTACAAGGGCGTGGAGATCTACCAGTCGAGCTTCGATGATGGCGGCTCGTCGGTGAAGATGCGCGCCGTGCCCATGGACGGCACGGGCACGCCCTTCATGGTCGAGGGCACCATTGGCGGCAGCAGCGAATTCACGCGCGCCGGCGTGGGCCGCGGCGACCCGCAGGACACGCTGACGCTGGAATACACCGCCTTGCGCACCATCAACGTCGAGAACTTCGGCGCATCCAAGGGGGCCATGGATTCGGGCACCGATGTGCGCAAGGTCGACCTGAAGGCGGCCATCGATGCGCGCCTGGGCGCGGGCCACAAGACCACGACCGAAAAGGAGCTGCGCAACATCGGCCCGAGCATCGGCTACAAGCTGCGCGATGCCTCGGGCCAGGCGCGCGAATACCAGAACTACATGCTGCCGGTCGACACCGGCGACGGCAACCCGGTGTACCTGCTGGGCGTGCGCGAGAACCCGGCCGACGCCTTCCGCTTCCTGCGCGTGCCGGCCGATGCCGAAGGCTCGATGGACACCTTCCTGCGCCTGCGCACCGCGCTGGCCGATCCCGCGCTGCGCGAGCAGGCCGCGCGCCGCTATGTGGCCACGGCCGTGGATGCCGCGCGCCCCGACCTGCGCGAGCCGCTGATGCAGTCGGCGCTGCGCGCGCTCGAGATGTATGCGGGCACGACGGACGAGGCCGGTGTGAAGATCGGCGGCCTGCAGGCAGTCTCGCGCTTCATGGAGCAGAACGTGCCCGAGGCCGAGCGCGCGCGCGCCGGCGAGGTGCTGGTGCGCATCCTCAATGGCGTGCTGTTCGAGATGGCCCAGGCGCTGCGCGAGAAAAACGGCCTCAAGCCCATGGAAAACGATGCGCAGACGCTGGCGTTCATGACGCAGGCCGTGTTCTCGCTGAGCGATGCCCAGTTCTATCCCGCGCCCATGACCTTCATGCTCGACGATTTCACGCATGTGCAAGCCAGCGTTTTCCAGGTCACGCGCGGGCCCGGCAAGAACGTAGTCTATCTGGGCTGCCTGTTCCTGATCCTGGGCATCTTTGCCATGCTCTATGTGCGTGACCGGCGCCTGTGGATCTGGCTGGCCCCGGCCGGCGAAGGCGCAAGCCACGCCACCATGGCGCAATCCACCAACCGCCAGACCATGGAAGGCGACAAGGATTTCGCCCTGCTGACTGAAAAACTCATTGGGGCGAAGCCGATCGCGCGCCGCCCGGGAGCCGACAAATGACGACCGCCACGACCGATTCCTCCGAGACCATCACCCTGCATTCGGGGTATTTTTCACGCCGCAACGGGTTTGACTGGCTGTTTGCCGTGATCGTCGCGGCCGGCGGGCTGTTCGCGCTGCAGCGCTATGGCGACTACATGGATGTCTACGAGAAAGCCATCCTGCTGGGCACGATCCCGGCCGTGATCTGGCTGGGCTGGTTCTGGCGCCCGCTGCGCACGCTGCTGCTGGCCGTGGGCGCGTTCTCGCTGCTGGCGCTGGGCCTGTACCAGGTGGACGGCGCGGGCGATCTGGCGCGCGCCGAGACGGTGTTCGGCCTCAAGTACTTCCTGTCGAGCCAGTCGGCCATCCTCTGGATGAGCATGCTGTTCTTCATGAGCACCATCTTCTACTGGATAGGCATGTTCACCAGTCCGCAAGAGAAGACCATGGCGCTGCTGGGCTCGCGCATCGCGTGGGTGGCGATCGCGATGGCGCTGATCGGCACCATGGTGCGCTGGTACGAGAGCTATCTGCTCGGCCCGGACATCGGCCACATTCCCGTCAGCAATCTCTACGAAGTGTTCGTGATGTTCTGCTGGATGACCGCGGCTTTCTACCTCTACTACGAGGAGAACTACGACACGCGCGCGCTGGGCGCGTTCGTGATGCTGGTGGTGAGCGCGGCCGTGGGTTTCCTGCTCTGGTACACGCTGGTGCGCGAGGCGCACGAGATCCAGCCGCTGGTGCCGGCGCTCAAGAGCTGGTGGATGAAGCTGCATGTGCCGGCCAACTTCATCGGCTACGGCACGTTCGCGCTCGCGGCCATGGTGGCGTTTGCCTACCTGATCAAGCAGCAGGCCGGCGAGACGCGCTGGTACAAGCTCGCGCCGCTGTGGCTGCTGGGCATCGTGCTGTGCTTCGAGCCCATCGTGTTCCGCCAGGGCGCGACCGACAACGGCAGCAGCTACTGGACGGTCTATTTCGGCATCTCGGCGCTGATCGTGGCCGGCATCCTGCTGGCGCGCAAGCACATCGCCGCGCGCCTGCCCTCGTTCGAGATCCTCGACGACGTGATGTACAAGTCGATTGCCGTGGGCTTTGCGTTCTTCACCATCGCCACCGTGCTCGGCGCGCTGTGGGCCGCCGAGGCCTGGGGCGGCTACTGGAGCTGGGACCCGAAGGAGACCTGGGCATTGATCGTCTGGCTCAACTACGCGGCCTGGCTGCACATGCGCCTGGTCAAGGGCCTGCGCGGCACGGTCTCGGCCTGGTGGGCGCTGACCGGCCTGGGCGTGACCACCTTTGCCTTCCTGGGCGTCAACATGTTCCTGAGCGGCCTGCACAGCTACGGAGAACTGTAGTCCTGGGCCGCGAAACACAACAGAGCGCCCCTGCCCGGGCGCTTTTTTGTTGCCAGCGCGGTTGAACCATCCACAATCGGAACGGATCAGACAGGTTGGGCCGGGCGTTGCGCGGCCATGGGATTTCCTCCAAGGAGCTGCAATGCTGATACGTACCGGCCATAACGGTTTTGTCCACCCCCAGGGCAGCGAGATCACGCCCCAGTCCGCCTACGAAGGGCGCCGCCGCATGCTGCGCACGCTGGCCGCGGGCGCCGCCGGTGCCACGCTCGCCGGCTGGGCGGCGCGCGATGCGCGCGCGGCCGTCGAGCGCCCGGGCAAGCTGGCCGCGCTGCCGGGCGCGCCCAGCCAGGTGGCGGGCGCGAACACGATGGAAGCGCCCACTTCCTATGCCGATGCCTCGCAGTACAACAACTACTACGAGTTCGGCCTCGACAAGGCCGACCCGGCGCGCAACGCGCACACGCTCAAGACCACGCCCTGGAGCATCAAGGTCGAGGGCCTGGTGGCCAAGCCAAGGACGTTCGGACTGGAGGAGCTGCTCAAGCTCAGCGCGCAGGAAGAGCGCATCTACCGCCTGCGCTGCGTCGAGGGCTGGTCGATGGTCATTCCCTGGGTCGGCTATTCGCTGGCGCAGCTGCTGCGCCAGGTCCAGCCGCTGGGCAGCGCGAAGTACGTCGAGTTCGTGACGCTGGCCGACAAGAACCAGATGCCGGGCCTGCGCAGCAGCGTGCTCGACTGGCCCTACACCGAGGGGCTGCGCCTCGACGAGGCGATGCACCCGCTGACGCTGCTGGCCTTCGGCATGTATGGCGAGGTGCTGCCGCCGCAAAACGGCGCGCCGGTGCGCCTGGTTGTGCCCTGGAAGTACGGCTTCAAGAGTGCCAAGAGCATTGTTGCCATCCGCCTCACCGACAAGCAGCCGGGCACGGCCTGGAACAAGGCCGCGCGCAACGAGTACGGCTTCTATTCGAACGTGAACCCCGACGTGCCGCATCCGCGCTGGAGCCAGGCCACCGAGCGGCGCATCGGCGAGGGCGGGCTGTTTGCCAAGAAGCGCAAGACGCTGCTGTTCAATGGCTATGGCGATCAGGTGGCCTCGATGTATGCAGGCATGGATTTGAAGCAACAATTTTGAACGCCCCGCCGATGCGCGCCGCGGCGCCGCGCTGGAAAGCCGCCTTCATGCACCCCGCAGCCAAGCCGCTGCTGTTCGTGCTGTGCCTGCTGCCGTTTGCGCAGCTGCTGTATGGCGCGGTGTTCGATACGCTGGGCGCGAACCCGGCCGAGGCGCTGCTGCGCGCCACGGGCGACTGGACGCTGCGCTTCCTGTGCGTGGCATTGGCCGTGACGCCCGCTCGCGTGCTGCTGGGCCTGCCGGCGCTGGCGCGCTTTCGGCGCATGCTGGGGCTCTACGTGTTCTTCTATGCGCTGCTGCACCTGCTGTGCTATTCGGTCTTCGACCAGGGGCTGGACCTGGCCGAGATCTGGCGCGACACGCTGGAGCGCCCGTTCATCCTGGTCGGCATGCTGGCCTTCGTGCTGCTCACGGCGCTGGCCGCGACCTCGCCGCACCGCATGACCCGGCTGCTGGGCGCACGCCGCTGGCAGCGGCTGCACCGCAGCGTGTATGCGGTGGCGGGCCTGGCGCTGCTGCATTTCTTCTGGATGCGCGCGGGCAAGAACAATTTTGCCGAGGTACTGGTCTACACCGCCATCATCGCGCTGCTGCTGGGCTGGCGCGCGCAGCGCGCGATCCGCAAGCGCCGCGCGGCGGCATGATCACCCGTTGACGGCACGCAGCGGCGCACGCGTCAGGCGCGACACCGGGTCGATCAGTGCCGTCGAGACCTGGTAGGCACGCTGGTCGAACAGGTCGATGCCGCAGGCCAGGTGCTCGAGCCAGTCGAAGAACGCGTCGATGGCCGCTCGGCCCTGGATGGGCGCGCCATGCTGGGGCACGAGCATGGCGATGTCGAGCGGGCGCACCATCTGCAGCCACAGCCGCAGAATCTTGTTCGACACCATGTAGCGCCGGTGGAAGCCCTCCATGTGTGCGATGTGCGGTGCCAGGTCGGTGACCGGCACCGCGGCCTGCGCGCCGCTGAGCATGGACGCGCCCAGGTCGCCGGTGAACAGGATGCGGCTCACCGGGTCGTAGAAATGGAAATTGCCCTCGGAGTGCAGGAAATGCGCGGGCAGCAGCAGCAACTCGTTGCGGCCCAGCGGCAGGCGCCCGCCCGCGTCGGGTACGCCGATGATGCGCGCGTCGGTCTTGCCGGCCTTGGTGAAATGCGGCACGAAGCGTTCCCACACGCGCGAGATCACGAGCCGCGCCTGGGTGCTGCTCATCCAGCGGTCGAGCGAGGCAATGATGTCCGGGTCGGCATGCGAGGCAATCACATATGACAGCCGCGCCGGCGCGAAGTGGCGCACCATGCCCATGAACAGTTCGTTGAAGGCCAGGTTGCCGCCCGGATCGATGATCGCGCCGGTATCGCCGTCGACGATCAGGAACTGGTTGGCCTGCACGGCCTGGCCGTCTTCCTCGATCAGGTCGCAGAACATCAGGCAGGCGTGCTGCCGGTCGCGGTAGAGCTCAATCGGCATGGCAGGCCATCCAGCGAAAAAGTCCACTGTAGGTGCTGCCGCAGCACGCCTTCTTGACCTGGATCAGCCAGTCACGCCAGCGCGCCGTCAGCGGGCGTTGGCGGGCAACAGCGGCGCGGGGTCGCTGGTTTCCGGCGCGTCGTCGAAAATCGGCGGACGCAGCGTCTGAGGCAGCGTTGCACGCTGCGCCGCCTCGGGCGCGGTCGGCAGATAGAGCGGTCCGCGCTGGCCGCAGGCCAGCAGCGACGCCGCACTCAGCGCAAGGGCAAAAGACCTGACTAGAATTTGGGAAGCTCTCAACATATGCAAATTGTAATGAACGACCTTGAATTCCTGGACTGCGCTGAAAAACTGCTGCTGGCGGTGGAGCAGGGCTGCGACCGCATCAACGATGACACCGATGCCGACATCGACGCCCAGCGCGTGGGCGGCATGGTCACGCTGTCGTTTCCCAACCGCAGCCAGATTGTGATCAACCTGCAGAAACCTCTGCACGAAGTGTGGCTGGCGGCCAAGGCCGGCGGATTCCACTTCCGCTACGATACCGGCCAGTCCTGCTGGCTCGACACCAAGGGCGAGGGCGAGTTCTTTGCCTGCCTGAGCCGCTATGCGTCGGAACAGTCCGGGCTGCAACTGACTTTCAGCGCCTGAACGGCCGCCGGCAAGACAGCAAAAAGCCCCTCGCGAGGGGCTTTTTGCATGGCGTCAGTTCCGGAACAGGTCGAGGATGCGGTTGCGTTCCTCGGCGGCCGGCGGTGGCGCCTCGCCGGTGTCGGTGGCGCCGCCGCCGTCGGACATGCCCAGGCTGGCCACGCCCGCATTGCGCGCGAACTCCTCATAGAACCATTCGCCGCCGACGTTGACCACGCCCGGCGGCACGGGCAGTTCGGCCACGGGCACGCCCTTGAGCGCGTGCTGCATGAAGTCGATCCAGATCGGCAGGCTCAGCCCGCCGCCGGTCTCGCGCGAGCCCAGGTTGCGCGGCGTGTCGTAGCCGATCCAGGTCACCGCCGCCAGCGTCGGCTGGAAGCCGCCGAACCAGGCATCGACCGAGTCGTTGGTGGTGCCGGTCTTGCCGTAGAGGTCGGGGCGCTTGAGCGTCGCCTGGGCGCGCGCCGCGGTGCCGACGCGGGCCACGTCCTGCAGCATGCTGTCCATGATGAAGGCATTGCGTGCCGGGATCGCCTCGGGCATCTGTTCGAGCGGCTTGGGCACGAATTCGGACAGCACGCGGCCCTTGTGGTCGGTGATGCGCGTGATCAGCCACGGGTTCACGCGGCGTCCGCCGTTGGCGAACACCGAGTAGCCCGCCACCATCTGCATCGGCGTGACCGAGCCCGCGCCCAGCGCCATGGTCAGGTAGGCCGGGTGCTTGTCGGCTTCGAAGCCGAAACGCGTGACCCATTCCTGGCCGTACTTGGGGCCGATCGCCTGCAGCAGGCGGATCGAGATCATGTTCTTCGACTTGTTCAGGCCGGTGCGCATGCTCATCGGGCCGTCATAGCGCGAGTCGTAGTTCTTCGGCTCCCAGGGCTGGCCGCCGGTGGTGCCGGCGCTGAAGAAGATCGGCGCGTCGTTGATCATCGTCGCCGGCGAGAAGCCTTTTTCCAGCGCCGCCGAGTAGATGAAGGGCTTGAAGCTCGAACCCGGCTGGCGCCAGGCCTGCGTCACGTGGTTGAACTTGTTCTTGCCGAAGTCGAAGCCGCCGACCAGTGCGCGGATCGCGCCGGTACGCGGGTCGAGTGCGACAAACGCGCCCTCGACCTCGGGCAGCTGGGTGATCTCCCAGGTGTTCTTCGGTGTCTTGACCACGCGGATCACGGCGCCGGCGCGCAGCTTGGTATTGGGCGGTGCCTTGTCGCTGAGGCCCGACTGGGCGGGCTTGAGGCCGTCGCCGGTGATCTCGAACTTCTCGCCGTCGGCACGCGTCGCGACGATCTTGCGCGGCGTGGCGTCCAGCACCACGGCGGACATCACGTTGCCGTTGTCGGGGTGGTTGGCCAGCACGTCATCGATGGCGTTCTCGCGCTCCTCCGGGTCCTGCGGCAGCGCGATGAAGCGCTCGGGGCCGCGGTAGTGCTGGCGGCGCTCGTAGTCCATGATGCCCTTGCGCAGCGCGGTGTAGGCCGCGTCCTGTTCACCCGCGTTGAGCGTGGTGTAGACATTGATGCCGCGCGTGTAGGCTTCGTTGCCGTACTGGGCGAAGATCAGCTGGCGCGCCATTTCAGCCACGTACTCGGCATGCACGCGGGTGTTGTTGCTGCCCGAGCTGATCTTGAGTTCTTCCTGCTTGGCCTGCTGGGCCTGTGCGGCGGTGATGAACCCGTTTTCCTCCATGCGTTCGATGATATAGAGCTGGCGCGCGCGTGCGCGCTTGGGGTTGCTGATCGGGTTGTACGCCGACGGCGCCTTGGGCAGGCCGGCCAGCATCGCGGCCTCGGCCACCGAGATGTCCTTGAGCGGCTTGCCGAAGTAGGCTTCGGACGCGGCCGCGAAACCATAGGCGCGGTTGCCCAGGTAGATCTGGTTCATGTAGATCTCGAGGATCTGGTTCTTCGTCAGCAGGTGCTCGAGCTTGAAGGTCAGCAGCACTTCGTAGATCTTGCGCGTGAAGGTCTTTTCCGAGGACAGATAGACGTTGCGCGCGACCTGCATGGTGATCGTCGACGCGCCCTGGCTCTTGCCGCCCGCGCCCAGGTTGGCCAGCACGGCGCGCGCAATGCCCTTGTAGTCGACGCCGCCGTGCTCGAAGAAGCGCGTGTCTTCGATGGCCAGCACCGCATCGGTCATGACCTTGGGAATTTCCTGGATCGGCGTCAGCGTGCGCCGCTCCTCGCCGAACTCGCCCAGCAGCGCGCCTTCGGCCGAATACACGCGCAGCGGCAGCTTGGGACGGTAGTCGGCGAGCTCGGAGACGTCGGGCAGGTTGGGATACGCCATGGCCAGCGCCACCGCCACCGTCAGCAGCACGCCTGCGGCCACCGCCACGGCCAAGCCGACCAATCCGAACAGGAGCTTGGTCAACCAGTGGTGGGGGGCGCGGGGCGGGGCCGAACGGGACGAGGAAGGCTTGTCGGTTTTTTCAGGAGTCGGCATGGCGCAGCAGAAGGAGAGGAACAGGCATTATAAAAATCAGCGCGAACCGGGTGCCGCGCAGCAACACAATGCCATCGGAGAGAGAAATGCCAGGCCAGGACCGGCGTGCGCCAAGTGTCCGCGAAGTCTCGATTCCTTCGCAGGCAAACGTCTTATTTAGGCCACGTAAAGCGGATACAGTTGCTACAACTATATTGGTTGGACGAGGGTCTTGCTGATAGCATCAAAGAGGAATGTGAGACTTTGTTGCATTTCATTACAGGCTCGGGAGGGCACGTTGATCACTGTAGGTTCCCTGTTCAATCGCCAGCCTGCATCCTTGCTGGGTATTGACATCAGCTCATCGAGCATCAAGCTGGTAGAACTTGGACGCGAGCCTTCTGGGATGCTGGTGCTCGAGCGTTGCTGCATCGAGCCGCTCGAGCGGGGCTGGATCGTCGACGGCAACATCGAGAAGTTCGACGAGGTGGCCGAGGCCCTGCGCCGCCTGGTGAAGAAAAGCGGCACGCGCAGCAAGAACGTGGCGATGGCGCTGCCGCCTTCGGCGGTCATCACCAAGAGGATCTCGCTGCCCGGCGAAATGAGCGAGCAGGAACTCGAAGTGCAAGTCGAGTCCGAAGCCAATCAGTACATTCCCTTCTCGCTCGATGAGGTGAGCCTCGACTTCTGCGTCATCGGCCCCACGGCCAACTCGCCCGGCGATGTCGATGTGCTGATCGCGGCTTCCCGGCGCGAGAAGGTCCAGGACCGCCAGGGCCTGGCCGAAGCGGCCGGGCTGACTCCGGTCATCGTCGACATCGAATCGCATTGCGCGCGCCTGGCCGCGCGGCGGCTGATCGAGAAGCTGCCGCAACGGGGCGAGGACGCGCTGGTGGCGCTGTTCGAGGTCGGCGCGCTGACCACCAGCATGCAGGTGCTGCGCAACGAAGAGGTCCTGTACGAGCGCGACCAGGCGTTTGGCGGCGCGCA